>CAZQES010000031.1:25147-29422 GCA_964591425.1 uncultured Anaerolinea sp. | reverse complement strand
GGCGAACACCTCACGCATCAGCGCCGGATTGAGCGCGTTCAACGCCTGCGGGCGATTCAACGTGACCAACCCGACCCGTCCGCGCGTTTCTACAAGAATGGATGTGTATGTCATAATGCCTCTGAGACTTCCGAAGTCTGATTATAAGTGAGAACAGCCGTGCTGTATAATCGCATGAACCTCAAAAGGAGTCTGTATGAAACTCGTTGCCGATATTCTCGTTGTTTTGGTTGCCGTGTTGCATCTCGGTTTTCTCGCGCTTGAAATGTTCTTCTGGGATCATCCCTTCGGCAGGAAACGATTCAAGATGACGCCCGAATATTCGAAAGCGTCCGCCTCGCTCGCCGCGAATCAAGGACTGTACAACGGCTTCCTCGCGGCAGGCTTGGTTTGGGGTTTGATCGCAAATGATTTCTCGGTCAAGATTTTCTTTTTAGCATGTGTCGTCATCGCGGGAATCTACGGCGGGCTGACGACGCGCCGCACGATCCTTTACATTCAGGCATTGCCCGGTCTGTTTGCGCTTCTCGCAGTGTATCTAACTCGATGATCAAACTTGCCGCACGCGTGGGGATCATTGGTCCGATTCTCTTTGCATCCGTTGTGACCTTCCTCACGATTCTCAAATTCGACTTTCTACTTTCCATCGGTTGGCATCCGATCAACGATCCCACCTTCGATTGGCCCAGCGGACTCGCCCTCGGGGACTATGGCTGGGTGATGACCGCCACCTTCCTCCTCAGCGGACTCATGATGGCGGTCTTCGCTTCCGGACTCCGCCTCAGCCTGCCTCGCTCACCGTTGACGACTCTTTCCACCCTCGCGTTGACCTTCGCCGGGCTTGCCCTCGCCGGTCTCGCGTTCACCACCGACCCCACGCTCACTTCCACCTCCCGCACCTGGCACGGAATTTTGCATGATCTGTCGTTTGTGATCCTCGGTCTCACGCTCATGCCCGCGATGATTCTATTTGGTTTTGTGTTTCAAAAAGATGAACGCTGGAAAAATTTATCTGCTTACACATGGCTCACGGTCGCGCTCGCATTTCCCACCTTTTGGCTCAAAGGCGCGGCGTTTTATATTTTCATGCTGGCGATTCTGGTGTGGAGCGAGGTAATCGCGTTGCGTTTGAAACAGGTAGGAAACGATCATTGACGATCTTCAGCGCGAATTCTGCGAATGGGCAAATGCCGCGAATTTCTTCTCATTCGCAAAATTCGTAAATTTGCGCTATTCGCGTTCAAAACCGAATCATGTGTGAAGTAATACCGCCGCGAGATCGCTGGTCGTTTCCAGAATCAGATCCGCGCCGAAACGCAATAATTCATCCTTTTCCCCAAACCCGCACAAGACTCCCACCGCCTGCGCGCCCGCGGACTTGCCCGCGCGCATGTCAACGGTGGTGTCGCCGATCATCAAACATGCTTCGGGCTTCACATCCATTTTCCGAGCGGCAAGCAGGACCGGGTCCGGATAAGGCTTCGTGTGTTCGGCTGAGAGTCCCGTTACGATGGCGTCAAAATATTTCACAAGGTCGAACTGTTCGAGGAAGCGCATCGTCCCCTTTTCATCCCGCGCACTGACAACCGACATCGGATATTTTCCCTTCAGTTGAGCCAGCATCCCGTCCACGCCGGGCACGAGCAGGAATTTTTTCGACGACTGACGCCGGCGCCGCGACATCCAATCGATGACCGCGGTCATTTCATCGTCGATGCCGAGCGCATCCGCGATGCCGAGCAGGGCGTTGCCGGGCGCTTCTGCCCACATCACAAAGCGACGCGCCGAATGATCGGGATCGCGGAAGAGGAACTTCGGGAGGAAACGCAGGATTTTCTGTTTATACAGGTCGTCCGTATCGCTGAGGGTGCCATCCACATCGAAACATAAGGCTTTGATGCGTGAACTATCGAGGGACATGGCGGCAATTGTACCGTAATCAGGTGTGCTATACTTCGGGGTGGCTGATCGCCAGAACAGCCTCGAACGCCGAATTCCTACTTCAATTTTATGCCAGCCTCCAAAGAATCGGACCGGACCCGCAAACTCCTCGAACTGCTCTATCATGTGAGCCGCGAGGTGGCGACCGCACTCGACCTGCGCACCGTTCTGCAACGCGTGCTTTATGAAGCCATCCAGAATGTCGGTGGCGAGCGTTGCAGTGTGGTGGTGCTCGATGATTCAGGCAAAGCCGTGGATGCGACCATTGTCTACGGCGAGCAAATGCATGAGCATACCACCCAGCAATTGCGCGAAACGATGGAACGCGGTCTCGCGGGATGGGTGGTCCGCAACCGTCGTGGCGTGTACATCCCCGACACCAGCAAGGACGAACGCTGGTTGTTACGCCCAGACGACGCGATGAACAAATCCGGAGCCAAGTCCGCGATCTGTGTGCCATTGCAGGCGCGCGAAAAACTGGTGGGGGTACTTACCCTAGTCCACCCGACCCCCAACGCATTCAACGCCGAACAACTCGACCTCATGCAAGCCATCGCCGACCAGGCAGGCGTTGCGATTCTCAATGCGCGGCTGTACACCGAAAGCCAGCGTCAGGCGCGTGTAATGACCGCGCTCGCCGAAGGTGCGAGCGCGATGAACGTTTCGCTCCGCAGTGAGGATCTGCACCAGCGTATTCTCATCCAGACCATGCAGGCACTGCAAGTGGAGACGGTCGCGCTCGGCATGATCGAGGGCGAACATGTCACTTTCCGTGCGGCGGCGGGGCACAATGCCGGCAACATCATCGGGCGGCAGATCGCGCTGGGCGACGGCATTGCCGGCACCGCGGCGCGCGATGGACGCGGCGTGGTGGTGCAGGATGTGACGCAGGATAAAAATTTCCGCGATGCAGACAAATTCGGCGGCGTCGAGATGCGCGCGCTCCTCGTCGCGCCGATTCAATCGCAGGGACGCATGATCGGCATCCTAGAGGCGATCAACCCGATCGCGAAATCCTTCGACCCCGACGCACTGCTCGTCATGGCGGGCATCGGCGGCCTGGCGGGCGCGGCCATCCAGAACGCGCAGTTGTTCGAGAAACTGCAAGCCGCGCACCAGCGTTACCGCGAATTGTTCGAAGACAGCATCGACCCGATGATCATCACCGACTGGGAGGGAAGAATCCTCGAAGCCAACCGGCAAGCCGTTTTGCTCAGCGGCTATACCCCCGATCAACTTCATACCCTGACCATTGACCAGTTGCACGAGGTGAATTGGAGCAAGATCGGCATGGAATTCGAAACCCTGCGCGAGAATCACACGGCTTCGTATGAGTCGTCCATTTCCACGCAGGATGATTCGCACGTTCCCATCGAAGTCCTTGCGCGGCGCGTGGAGTTCGAGGAGGCAGATTCGATCCAATGGATCCTGCGCGACATCACCCAGCGCAAGGAACTCGACGGATTGCGCGGCGACCTCACCTCGATGATCTATCACGACCTGCGTTCGCCGCTTGCCAATATTTCATCGAGCCTCGATATTTTGTACACGATGGTGCCGGAGAAAGACCGCGAAACGGTGCTTTCGATCATCAAGATCGCGGAGAACTCGACCGATCGAATTCAACGTCTCGTCAATTCGTTATTGGATGTCAACCGGCTCGAGTCGGGACAGCCGGTTGTCAACCAGAAACCGGTGGATGCGCTTCGTCTCATCCAGCAGGCGGTCACCGACATGCAGCCGGTTGCGGATGGGCGGCGGCAAAAACTCGAATCGGAATTACCGCAAGCCCTGCCATCCATTTGGGTGGACGAAGACATGGCGAGGCGCGTGTTGATCAACCTCGTCGAGAATTCAAGCAAGTTCACTCCCACCGAAGGCGAGATTTACGTCGGCGCGCGGCAGGAAAACGGCTGGGTGCATCTGTGGGTTAAGGATACCGGTCCAGGCATCCCGCCTGCCGAACAGGAACGCGTCTTCGATAAGTTCACGCGCCTGCGCGGCTCGAACAAACCCGGTCTCGGTATCGGTCTCGCGTTCTGCCGCCTCGCAGTGCACGGACATGGCGGCAGGATTTGGATCGAATCCGATTCCGGCAGAGGCGCGGCGTTCCACTTCACCTTCCCGGTCGCAACGGTGGAGCAAACGGTCAAAGTCGCAGATTGAAATTATTTCAAGGAGCCTGATCATTAAATGGAATCCATCGGAAAGAACGTCTACATCGAAGATAAATACCTCGGCGTGACGCTGGGCGTCATCAGCCAGCCGCGCGGACTGGTGTTGATCGACGCGCCGCCCTCGCCCGAAGACAGCCGCATGTGGCGCGCCTCGCTC
>CAZQES010000031.1:0-25137 GCA_964591425.1 uncultured Anaerolinea sp. | reverse complement strand
AAGGCAGGGCGGCCGGCTCCGGAGCGGCGACCCTACCTCGGCGTGACGCTGGGTGATATCAGCCAGCCTCGCGGGCTGGTGTTGATCGATGCGCGGCCCGCGCCGGAACACAGCCGCTTGTGGCGCGCTTCGCTCATGGGCATGGGCAACGGACCCGAACGCGTGCTCGTCAATTTGGATTCGCATCCCGACCGTACCCTCGGCGCGCGCGCCATGGATTGCACGGTCATCGCGCACGAGAAGACTGCGTTCGCCTTCCGCAACCGCCCCAACACGTTCAAAGCGCAGGGCGATGAGACCGGCGCGAACTGGGAGGCAATCCCCGGCTTGGGAAGTGTCCGCTGGGCACCGCCGGAGATTTCGTTCGTGGATCAACTGTCCCTGCATTGGGGCGAAACGCCGATTCTCTTGGAGAGTCATCCGGGTCCTACCAAAGGAGCGATCTGGGCGATCCTGCCGGAACAAAAGATCATCTTCGTCGGTGATGCTGTCTTGAAGGGTCAACCTCCGTTCATCGCGCACGCCGACCTGCCCGCGTGGATCGAAGCGCTTGGGCTCCTCCAAACTGAGTACAAGGGTTATACGGTCGTGAGTGGACGCGGCGGCGTTGTCACCTCGCAAGTCGTCAAACATCAAGCCGAAGTGTTGAAGCGCATGTTGGCTAAACTGGAGAAACTCGGCAAAAAGCGTTCCGCGGTTGCCTCGGCAGATAAACTCGCCGACCAAATGCTGAAAGATTTTAAAGCGCCTGCCGCGCGCCAGAAGCAATACGCACAGCGCCTGCGCTACGGCGTACATCATTACTACATCCGTCATTATCACTCCTCGTCGCGTCACGCGATGGATGAGTAATGACCTCACAACTCCTCTTCGAAATCACACGCGGCAGTATCGTCGAATCGATTCACTACGGTTCGATCGTCGTCGTTGATTCGAATGGAAAATTGCTTGCATCGCATGGCGACCCTCACACGGTCGCTTTTTTGCGCTCGAGTGCGAAGCCATTTCAGGCGATTCCCTTCGTCGAGCGCGGCGGCGTGGAGCATTTCGGCTTCACCGAACGCGAACTTGCCATTTCGTGCGCTTCGCATCTGGGCAGTGACATGCACGTGCAAACCATCGAAGCCATGCAAAAGAAGATCGGAATCGACGAAACTTACTTGCAATGCGGCGCACACCTGCCCGACGATATCGCTGTGCTGAAAAGGTTGATCGCCCAAAACGAATCTCCGACCCCGATTCGCAACAACTGCTCCGGCAAGCACACGATGATGCTGGCGTATGCGAAGATGCGTGGGCATCCGCTGGAAAATTATCTCGACCTCGAGCATCCGATTCAACGCGACATCCTCGCTTCATTCTCGGACTTGTGCCTGATTCCCCCTCGGGAAATTTCCCTCGGCATTGACGGGTGCTCCGCGCCGAACTTCGCCGTTCCGCTGTTCAATGCCGCGGTCGGCATGGCGCGCCTGTGCGACCCTCGTGAATTGATTGAAGCGCGCGCGAAGGCGTGCAGAAATATCACCTCCGCGATGACCTCACACCCCGAGATGGTCAGCGGCATTGGTGAATTCGATTGTGAGTTGATGAAAGCGGGCGATGGGAAAATTGTTTGCAAGCGCGGCGCAGAGGGATTTCAGATCGTCGGCTTGCTCCCCGGCGCGCTGGGGGAGGATTCACCGGGCATTGGCATCGTGCTGAAAGTGTCGGATGGCGACGCGTCGCGCATAAGCGTGAATCTCGAATCGAGCAGTCGCGTCCGCCCGGCGGTGATGTTGGAAGCCCTGCGTCAGTTGGGTGCCCTGTCTACGAAGCAGGAGCAGGCGTTAGCGTCGTTCGGACCCGTGCTCCCCGTCAAGAATCATCGCGGCATAGTCACTGGTCAATCGCGCCCGGTGTTTGAGTTGTAATTCTTTAAACACAAAGGACACCACGGTCACAAAGTTTTAATTCGTGGCGCAATGTGTAGACTTCTTTTTGACTGTCTTTCATGAAAGTCTTGAGCAAAGGACAAAATCTTTACTCAACCCACCTTGGTGTACTTTGTGCCCTTCGTGTTTGAGATTTCACTCCATCAACGCTTCGATGATGCGATTGTTATCGATGATGCGCTCGGCAAGCAGGCGCACGATCCACTCGTGGAAGAGGGCGGCGATCTCCGGGTCTTTTTCCTGCATCTCTTTCAACGCCTGACCTGTTAAACGATACACCGTGCTTTTGCGCGAGGCGATCACCGAGGCGGTGCGCGTGTTGCGCAAATACAAACCGATCTCGCCCACCGTCGCGCCGCCGCGGATGCTTCGCAGGCGCATGCGTTTGTTGTTGGGAAGTTCGAGTTCGATGGTTACGAGACCGGATTCGACGAAATACATTTCCTCGGCGGGGTCATCCTGTTTGATGAGCACTTCGCCTTCGTGGAGTTCTCTTTTTTCCAGATATTTCAACAAGCGGTCAATGCCTTGCAAGCCGGGGAACACGCGCTTGATCTGATGTTCGACGCGCTCGATAAAGCCGGTCAGGTCGTTCATGCCCTGCTTGGCAAGGATACGGTTCTCGCACCACTCCACGCCTTCGTCAAGCGTGGGCTTGATGATGAAGGTGTCGTCGTGTTCATCGCGCAAACCGCCGAGTTCGAGGTTCCTCACGATCTCCGGTTTGACCTCCGTCCACACCATGAGGATGTTGTTCGCTTCGGCGACCTGTTTGAGGCGGGTGATGCCGAACACGGCGGACGAATCGAGGTGCGTGACGCGGTGAAAGTCGAGGACGATGTACCCAAGCCGACCCTGCGATTGATCCGCTATTCGCGTGCGTAGTTTATCCAGCACGCCTTGAATCGTCCCGAAGAAAAGGAATCCCTGCAGGCTCATGATGAAAATTTCCGCGCCGTTCTGGTGCAGGATGTCGCGGTGAATTTTCGGGCGGTCCACTTTGCTGTGGTAGATCGAACCGTTCAGCGTATTTTTGATCACGCTGACGCGGGAATAACTGATGACAAACAACGCGGCAGCGATGAAAGTGCCCGCGGCGATGCCTTCCAGAAAACCGACGGAGGCGATGATGAAAAGAATCACCCACACGAGCAAATAATCGAGAAGTGGGAGCGACTTGCGCGCATCGATCAGCCAATCGGAGAGAAACGATAAGCCGAGATACAACAGCATCCCCCCAAGAACGGGTTTCGGAAAAAATGAAATGATCGACGCGCCGAAGAAGAGTGCAAATCCGCAGATCGTAGCGGAAATGAGATTCGCCAACCGACTCTTCGCGCCGAGTCGATGGGCAAGTGACGATAGTCCCAATGTTTGATAACCGACGGTACTGCCGCCTAATCCGCCGAGGAGGTTTGCCCAGCCCGCGCTCTGCAGTTCGCGGTTGAGGTCGATATCCTGTTTGACGGTCACTTCGAGCGCGCTGGCGTTCAGCAATAACGCGATCACGCTAAGCGCGAGGATGGTGGCGATCTTGTCGAAGTTTTGGAGGATGGTGCCCCAGTCGATGGAGGCGAATAAGGAGGGTGTGAGCGGTTGGTACAAACCGCCGGAAGGGAAGGGTCCGAGAAGCCAGCCACGCGCCGATGCCTCGTCCACAGAAATTCCCGCGAGGAGCAAATAGCCGTAGAACAGCGCGGTGGCTAGGATGAGCGCGCCCGGCGTGATCAAAAAATGATTCGAGCGGCGCAAAATCAACAGCAATGCAAGGGCGAAGATCGCACCCGGCACCCAACTGGCGAGATTGTTCGCGGTGAATAATTGCGACAGGCTGAGTTGCCCGCTCACCATCACGCCGAACGCGCCAAGGCTCAACAACCAGCCTGTGCCGGCAAGAAAACCGCCGACCACCGGATATGGAATGTAGCGAACGAATCCGCTGGCTTTGAACCTGCCGAGCAACAAAAAGAAAATGCCGGTCAGAATGGATGTGATGGAGATCGCCGCAAGCACCGTCGCATAGATCGAGTTTGGCTCCGCGCCTTGCATGCCCAGCGCGATCGCGGCGCCGATCAAACTGACGATGGCGGCGGGGGTATCCTGCGGAACGGTGATCGTCCCGGGCAATGAGGTGGTGAGCGCGACGATAATACCGATCACGAACGCGCCGAAAAGCATCAAGCCGATTCCGCCCGGCAGGAATTGGCTCAAGTCGCCGGAAAAGATGAGCGCCGCCAGCGAGATCTCCATGCTGATGGTGACGATGGCGGCGATCAACCCGGCGGTGAGGCTGGGGAGCAGGATCTTCGGCTGGAATTCCTTCTTGAAATCGGTGATGTTCATATCTGCCTTCGAAATGTAAGGAGGTTGGAAACAGGGGAGTTTTCGGCGAGTATAGCATGACAATGACAGGATTTGCCACAAACTGCGGCGGGGTGTACAATCCGCCCGTAGTTGCGACCGAACCGTAGGGATATTAATCCTTCATCACACCATGCCAAAATCCGACCTGATCCTGCTCGCGCTGGATGACTCACCCATTTTGAATTTGATGGATCGTGCCGTGCGTGTGAAATACCAAACGGCCATCTCGAAAGATACCAAAGGTTTAAGCAGGCTCTTGCAGGAGAACAACCCGGCGCTTCTTCTCGTGGGGGAACGCTTCGATGGGCATGACGGGGTGCGGATCGCAAAAGAATTGCTGGAACGCTTCCCGACCTTACCCATCCTGATCTATACTGAAAAATTGACGCCTGACCTGATCAAGAACATCTTCCGCGTGGGAATCAGTGGATATCTTGCCCCGCCTTTGAAAACGGACGATATTGTAGGCGCGGTCGAGAACAGCCTTCGCAACGCGAGCCGCGTCGGCGACTGGTTGCGGCGCGAGGTAAAACGCACCACGGCTTCGCTGAAAAAACAGGCGCAGATCTCCGATGCCGAGCGGGCGCGGCTTGAAACCGTGTTCAATAACATCCAAGACAGCGTGATGATCCTCGATGAAGAGAAAAAAGTGCTGCTGGTCAACCCTGCCATGTGCCGCCTGCTTGGGTTGAATCCCAAAACCGCGCAGGGTAAACCGATCATGGATGTGGTCACTCACCCGGACCTGATCGCCTTGCTGGCGCGCAAGAACGGCAGTGACCCGCTCCAATATTACGAAGTCAGTTTCCCGGATGGCAGGGTGGGTAACGCACAATTCACGGCGATCCAGGATGTCGGATATGCCATCACCATGCAGGATATTACCTACCTCAAAGAAATGGATCGCGTGCGGAGCGAGTTCGTCCACACCGTTTCGCATGATCTGCGCTCGCCGCTCACTTCCGTGATCGGATACACCGAACTGGTGGAACGCGCCGGCGACTTGAACGAGAACCAACGCGATTTTCTCAAGCGAATTCAGGACAGCGTGCAACACATCACCTCGCTGATCAACGACCTGCTCGATCTGGGCAGTGTGGAAGCGGGATTCGACACGCGCCGCGAGTATGTCCAATTGGAAGCGATCTTGCGTTACACACTGGATATGTTGCAAGGGCAAGTGAAATCGCGGCGGCTCAAGGTGCAGACCGATATCGCGCCGTCTCTGCCCCCAATGCGCGCGAATCCCATCCGCTTGCGTCAGTTGCTGGATAATGTGGTCGGCAATGCCATCAAATACTCGTACAACGGCGGCGAGGTGCACATCTCGATTCGTTCGGAGGGGGATCAGATCATCCTCAACGTGCGCGATAACGGACCCGGCATCCCTGCCGAAGATCAGGCGCACATCTTCGATAAGTTCTATCGCGGCAGGAACATCACCGACGGTATCACCGGCTCGGGCCTTGGACTTGCCATTGTCAAGACCATCGTGGACAATCACCAGGGACGCATCTGGGTGGAATCGGCGGAGGGCAAAGGCAGTTCATTCTTCATCGTCCTGCCGATTCAGGCAGAACCGGTTCAGGTTGGAAAAAAGCCTTCATAAAAAATCCCCGTTTGCAAACGGGGATTTTATTTCTGCGACAAACGCGAAAGGATGGAGTCGCTCGGTCGTCGGCGCGGCGCAGGCTCGGGGTCCGTGCCGGTGCGCATGCTTTCCATTTCGGTGCTGAATCGCATCCAGTCGTCCACGAGGAGCACGAGATGCGGGGTTTTATCCTTGAAGAAATATTTTGAAAGGAAAAATTCCAGCACCTGCCGGGGAATCGGGTAGCTTTTCAGGTCGATCACCAGCGCGGTCTTTGTGGCGAGCGGTGCATCGCGTTCGTTCAAACCCAGGATGTCGAGCCAGGCTCCTAGTCCGCTGGGCTTGAAGCGGAACAACAACTTCATCTCGGTGGTGGTCGTGCGGACGATGCGTTTGTATGAAATGTTCAACCGCAGGAACGGTGTGATGAGTTTCAAATGATCGGGGCAGGGTTGCACGTATGCCAGATACCGGAAGATAAAAAATAGCACACCGACGAAAACACCGAGGATGCCCACTGCCGCCGGCACCAGCCAACGCGACGGGAGGAATTGCCCCAAACCGATGTATTCGCTGTAGGCAATGATCAGCATGACCAGCCCGATCGCCAGCGTGGGGGGCCACCAACGGTTGAGCATCAAACGATACACAACCAACGGATACCTTTTACCGGCTCGTCTTGCCATAAAAATCTAATCGTCCTCGTTCATGTGCACGGACAGTCCCTTGCCCGCCTGCTCATCGTCCAACCCGCCGTTCAATTGACTGCTGAGCTTGCGGATCGCCTGACTCAGATCTTCGCCGCGCAGGCTGAAGGTCACGTCGCCGCGCGTCTTTTCGATTATGCCGCGCGCCAGATCGGTCTGGCGGCGCAGGCCATTGGTGATCGCGTCGGGATAATCGATCGTCACCAATACTGAATAGATCTCGTCCATGTGGCTGAGCAGGCGTTCGGCTTCCGTTGAATACCCCGAACGGAGAATATCCAGCGTGCGGCGGCGCAGTTCACCGACAACCTCTGCCAGTCCGTTGAGATAGGTATTATTTTCAACGCCTAATTCTTCGGGAGTCTGAAGCGGTTTGTTTTGGATCAGCGCGCACGTAACGTTGGCTTCGACAAATTCCTTGAGCGCGTCCTGTGTGTATCCCGCATAATACAGATCGGGATGATCCGCCAGATCGCCGCGAAGTTTATTTGCCAGTTCGTGTGCCTCGCCCAGATGCGTTTCCATTTCCTCGTGGGCGCTGCGATGCACCGCGCGGATGGCGAGCGAGCAGGCGCGCGTCAACTGGCGCGTGAGGGCAAGCGCTTGATCGCGCATCGTGGTGCGGAGGTCGAAACTTTTACGGATTTCGTCGGCGATCTGTTCGAGTTTATGCATGATTACACTTCTTATGTCATTCTGAGGAGCGAAACGACGAAGAATCTCGATATAACGTAAAGAGATTCTTCGCTTCGCTCAGAATGACAAACTTTACTCTTTCGGCGGTTCGGGTGGATGCAGGTTGCGAAAGAGGCTATCGGCGAGCGAATTGCCGCTGGGGATCTTGATCTCGCCGAACGCGGCTTCGTACCGCGCCAGGTTCTCGTTGAGCGCACGCAGGAGCAGTTTCGCGCTGAGCGGCGTCATCACCACGCGCGAGTTGATGTTCGCCGTCGGTTCACCCGGAATCATGTGACCGAAATCAACGACGAATTCGGTGGGCGAGTGCGAGATGCGCGCCAAATTCGCATACGCAGGTTCGAGCCCATCTTTCACTTTGATCTTGGGAACTACAGGTTGCGCCAGGATGTTCGGCGGCTTGGTGGGTTGAGGTTCAGGTGTGGTCATAATTGGTTTTCCCTCTCCCATTGGGAGAGGGCAGGGTGAGGGTTAGAACGGAATATCGTCCTCGGCAGGCATCTCGGCATGTTCCATTCCGCCAGCCATCGGCGCATCGCCTCCGCCTTCGCCGCGTGCCGATAAAAATCGAACGGTACCAGCCGTCACTTCGAAGGAGGTGCCGGAGGAGCCATCCGACTTCTGCCAGATGCGCGGTCCGCCGGTCGTTTTGTCGGGTGTCAGGCGTCCTTCCACGAGGACTTTCATGCCTTTCTTCACATACGTGTTGCAAACCTCCGCCTGCTTACCCCACGTGGTGACGCGGAACCAGATTGTTTCCTTCACTTGTTCCCCGTTGCCGGTGGTGTACTGGCGATTGGTGGCAACCGAGAACGATGTGACCGCCTGACCCGAAGGTGTGTAACGCATTTCAGGGTCTTTACCGACGTTGCCGACGATGATGAGGGTGTGATACATGGGAAATCTCCTTGTGTTGAGGTACCCGCCGAATCCGCGGCGGGGGAATAGGACAACTCGTATTGTACTCCAACATGATTTAATGACAAAGAGAAAAGACGCGTAAATCTTAAAGCGAATTACGAAATTTAGGCGAATTCCGCGAAAATAAAAAGAAACTTCGCGCCCTTCGCTTTTTTCGCGTAATTCGCGTTAAAGCCTTGATGAGCCATGCTATACTGCGAACAGAAAGGAAATACATATGACCATCACGTATCGCGAAGGCACCATCGAAGATTCGCATGCCGTGTTTCAAGTGTTCGTCAAGACCATCATGGATTACAGCGAACGCATGAACGTAATGGGCATCACAGGCGGGGATGACCCTGAGGTATTGAAATCCCTGTGGGAACAGCGTAAGGCGATGTTCGAGTTTCTCGCGCAGACTGCTTCGCACTTTTGGGTCGCAGAACAGGATGGGGAGATCGTCGCGTACGCGCGCTCGATGGAACACGACGGCTTGATCGAGTTGACCGAGTTCTTCGTGTTGCCGCTTCAACAATCGGGAGGGTTGGGCCGCCAATTGTTGGCGCGCGCCTTCCCCCCAACGGACTCGCCCTATCGCACCATCATCGCCACCCTCGACGAACGCGCGTTAGCGCGATATTTGAAAGCAGGCGTGTACGCGCGCTTCCCGCTCAAATATTTTTATCGCCCCGCCGAAAAAGTGGACTTCAAAACCGATCTCTCCATCGAGCCGATGCGACAAAAGATTCACATCGAAAGGATGAATCAGATCGATAAACAGATCATTGGTCATTCGCGTCCCATCGTCCACGAATGGATCGCCACAACGCGAGACGGGTTCGTCTACAAACGCAGGAATGAATTAGTCGGCTATGGCTACGTTGGTTCGAGTTCAGGTCCGTTCGCTGTGTTGGATGAAAACGATTTCCCTGCTGTGCTGGCGCACGCGGAAAGCCTCGTCGCGGAAACAGGCGGCGAGTTCGGCGTGGAGACTCCGCTCATCAACAAAAAAGCGATCCAATATTTCATGGATCGCAATTACAAAAATGATTCCTTTACCGCGCTATTCATGTGCAACATCCCGTTTGGAAATTTCGAGAATTATTTGTGTTTTAGTCCAGAGTTTTTTATGTAGCCTGCAGTATTGAATTAACAGTACTTGTGCTTGTTACAAAAAAGTCGTTTATTGATGTTGTTACCTCCATTAACTATTCTTCGGAGAAATTATGAAACTGAATTTTTCCTTGCTTTTTGTTATTGTTCTAATTAATTTCATACTTTCCGGTTGCGGGAGTAGTTCACCTTTAGTAACTTCCCCTACACTTGCGCCTCAACCCTCCACAGTTCCATCAGCCACGCCACTCTCACCCACCGACGTACCGCCCCCAACACATACCCCGACGGTTCAGGATTTGCTTGGCATTTGGGTCTGGAAACGGCAACTAACCGGTGGTATTACCGAGTCTTGGACGTTGGGTTTTAACGAGGATGGCACGTATGCATTCTCGCTATCATTGGATCGCTATCGAAATAGCGATTTCGATGAGATCGGTACGTATCAATTGAAAGACTCTCTTCTTATCTTGCTAGACACCGGTGGTCTAAACGGCTGTGCGCCCAACCAGGTGGGGCTGTATAACGTTCGAATTACTTCGACGCGCTATCTCTATTTGAATGTGATTGAAGATCCTTGCGATTGGCGCCGGGAAGATACTGCCACGGCAGTATTTCATTGGCTTAGCCTACGTCCTTAACTTACGAAGTTTTATCGTTTACGGCAGTTTTGCGATCGCTTCGATTTCGATCAGGAATTTTTCATCCACCAATGCGGCTACCACGGTCGCGCGGGCAGGGCGCGGCTCGGGGAAATATTCCATGTAGATCGGGTTATACGCTTGAAGGAATTCTTGCTTGGTGATGAACACGGTTGTCTTCACCACATCCTTGAAATCACATCCCGCAGCGCGTAGCACGTTGCCGATATTTTCCAGCACGAAGCGCGTCTGCTCTTCGATGGTCGCGCCGATCGTGCCATCCGGTCCGCGCCCGACTTGACCCGCGACGAACAGGAATCCGCCGCTCACAATACCCGGCGAATACGGTCCCATCGGGTTTGTCCCCTCGGGGAATATCCCTTTTTTGTAGGTCATAATGGATTCTCCGTTTCAGTCTGCACGTCACTGTTGGAGAGAGGATTGTAGCGCATTATTTCTTTGCCTTCCGAAACCGCTGGATACGCAACTCTATATCCGCCATGATTTTGCGGGCTTCCGTCATGTCGGTTTCGTTGAGGTGTTTGCCGAGTTCCGCGAAAAGGGGTTCCATTGAAGGGTTGAACGCATTCATCAAGGTGGCAATATCATTTTCGTAGATTCCCACACGCTCGAAACTTCCCTGACGATACAAAGAAGGAAGGGCAAACAACTTCAACAGGATCAACCCTTCTACGGTTGCACAGGGGATGGTCCGATCCCTGAATTGTTTTGTCGTTGTGTACTTCTTTTCCACTTCGGCGAACAGGGGGTTTTTCGTCAGAAGGATGTCAATTTGCAGTTCGCCGAATTTCCCGCGCGCAAAATACATATCCTGATTTTCGATGTTGATTTCGGGTAATTTGGACAGTGAGGGTAGAGCCATGATGAGGTCAATATCCTGCGTGTTGCGACCCTCAACATATGTTAGCTGAGCGATACCACCGACGAGCACGTAGTCCACGTTGCGAGATTCAAGCAAATCAAATAATTGCTCAACCTGAGTCAAAAGAGTGTCCGCGTTCATAATGACCTCAGAATTTTTCTTGAAGTTGAAGGTGGCGGCGTTTCGTAGCACATCGCTGATTTGGGCGACGCTATGGATAGTCATGTTCTATATTTAATTATACCTTGTTCATTGCCCCAATTTCTCGGGGCTAAAACACGGCTGGTAGTCGTAACCCAAAATCAACAGATAATGCGACGCGCTGTTGGGGTCGGGTGAAGAGATCAAACTGCTCGGCAACATGCCCATGACGTTGAGGATCGGAGAACTGAAGTTGCGGTCTTGCACGGCGGTTTTGTCGATCAACACAGAGTAAGCGTAGTCCTGCCGTTCGGAAGGGATGATCTGAGTCTCGTAGCCCGCGTAGTTGAGACGGGTCGCGGCGAGCGTTTCGTAGCCGGGGATGGTCGTACCGTTCATCACGTCGATGACGATTGCCTGCCGCTCGATGGTTTTTGCAGAAGGGGAAAGCGCCTCCGCCAGCAGTTGCTGGAGCAACTCCTGGTTTGGGGAGAGAACATACGCGCCGCCGCTGGTGATCCACGAGTTGACGATCGGCGGGCGGATGTAGTAACTGCGGATGTCGGCATTGGTCATTTTCGGAGCGTAGAGCGAGAGTTGCAGGATGTCGCCCAGTCCCAGGTCGGTTTCTACGGAATCTTTTAAATTGTTGTACAGTTCAGGGATGCGCGTCAGAGTCCCCGCTTGCAGGGCTTGGACGAATAACGCGCGCAGCACTTCCTGTTGCCTTCGCCCCCTGTCGAAATCGTTGGATTTTTGCCGCGAGCGCGCGTACCATAACGCGAGATCGCCGTCCATGTGAATGACGCCGGGGTCGACCGTTTGCAGATACCAGTTGGCTTCCAGTTCCGGGTTGTAACTTGGGTCGATCAATTTCCAATCGGTGTATGAACACGAGACCGGCACATCCACGCCGCCGAGGGTGTTGACGATCTTGCTGAACCCGTTGAAATCCACCATGGCGGTGTGATCGATGCGAATGCCGAGGTTGTATTGAATGGTCTCTTTGAGCAGTGCAGGTCCGCCACCGGGGTAACCGCTGGAAACGCCGAGTTGATAGGCAGTGTTGATACGGTTGTTCTCGTAGCCCGGAATCGAAACCCATAAATCACGTGGAATCGAGATGAGCGAAACCTGTCCCTCGTTGGGGCGCAGGATCGCGACGACCATCGTGTCGGTGCGGGTGGAGCCGGTGTTCGATCTCCGGTCCGAGCCGATGAGCAAAAAGTTGACGGTTTCCTGTCCGTTATTGAGGACTTGACTGTCGATCGTCGGTAACGGCGCGACGGTGTTGATGAGGAAGTTCGGGTCTATGGTCGGAACGTCCGTCTGTGTGGGCGCGGGGGGCGTAGCGGTCGAAAGCGCCAGATCAAGCCCTCCCTGCGTTTGATCGAAAGCCAGAGGTTGAGAAAGAAGCGCTGGGGTTGGAGTCCAAAGAATCGGTTGAAATGGCGTCGGCGTCGGCGAGGCGTTCGGCGCAACGGTCACCAATGCAAACGGGAGCGGAGGTTGCCCGGCGGCAGGCGCGGACGCGCCGCATCCCGCGAGTCCCGCGCTGAGAATGATCGAAGCGATGAAACTCCCGCTGATGAAATCTTGCAGGGATTTTCTCATGGGTTTGGAAACGCGGTAAGCGAAGGCGTTGAAGTTATTGCCGGCACCGGCGTGTTCGTTGAGGTGGGTACTGGCGAGGCGGTAGGCACAGGTGTGAGTGTTGGTAGGAATGTTGAAGTGGTCGTGGGCAACGGGGTAAATGTGAATGCCGGCGGGATCGAGGTGAAGGAAGGAGTGGAGGTTGGGAACATCAACGTGATTGTGACACCGGGTGTGCTGGTCGGTACGTTGGGAACCCACAATCGTTGCCCGGTATAGATCGTGATGGACGCGCCCATGCAATTCGCCGATTGCAATTGTTCGACGGTGGTCCGGTATAAAAGTGAGATGCGATAGAGATTATCGCCCGCTTGCACCACGTACGCTCGAACCCAGGCAATGGGAGGACCGCAAACGACCGGCGGCGCGGTGGCAACGATGGGAGGCACATGCAACAAACTGCCGGATTGCAATTCGTAGGAAGCAAGGCAATTCCCGTTCTTCAACGCGTCCACGTTGGTTTGATATCGTTGCGCGAGCGTGTAGATCGATTCATTCACACCGACGACGATCTGAACCCAACCGCTGGGCGGAGTGCAGACGGTCGTTTGCGTGAATGTTGAGGCGATGGCAAGCGTTGAGGTTGCAGTATCAGCGAAAAATACGGTCTGTGTCGAAACGGGCGGAAACGTGGATGACGGAAAGACCAACTGTAAAGTTGGCGAAGCGGGTATGATCGGACTTGCAAGCGGAGGAGCCGAGGAAGGTGTCGATTCGGCAAGCGCCAGCGAGATTCCGCCGACAACCAGGATGATGGAAACGATGGCGATGATCACTCCACCCCCAATTTGACGCAGGGCTTGCATGATCAATACTCCGCGACGCGCGCCGGGACATTTCTCGCGATGGGCAATAACACACTGAACGTCGATCCGACGCCGGCGTCGGTCTCCACCCAGATGCGTCCCTTTTGCGCCTCGGTTAACGTCTTTGCGATCGAAAGCCCGACGCCGGTATCTCCCACACCTTGAATGAGCACATTATCCGCGCGATAGAGGCGTGTGAACACGCGCCCCATATCCTCAGCCGGGATGCCTCCGCCCGAATCGGTGACCTGAATCAACACGTACTCGTTGCCCTGCTCTGAACGCGTTTGGACGCGTAAATGCACGGTTCCTTCCACCGGGGAGGCGGCTCCCGCGTTTTGCAGGAGGTGGATCAAGATCTGTTGCAGGGCTTCGCGGTCGGCGTGGATGGGCGCCATGTTCTTCGGCAGGTCGAGGTGGAGCGAAATATTCTTCTCGCGTACCTGACTGCTCGTGTACGACATGGCATTGTCGATGATCAAATTCAAATCCACCGGTTCGGGTTTGAGTTCGTTCAACCCGGTTTCGAGCGTTGTCACCTGAATCAGATCTTCCACGAGGTTGCCGATGCGCTCGGTGGAGGCTTTGATGCGTTCCACGAATTTGCGCTGCAACGCGCCGAGAATGCCCACCGATTCGCCCAACAACAGGTCGGTGTATCCCACGATCGAGGACATCGGCTGGCGCAATTCCTGTGAGATCGAAGCGACCACTTCCGCTTGTTCGCTCGAACGCGCCGAGGCGGTCCCTTGTTCAAGTTCCACCATTTGCATGTTCGTTTCCGCGAGTTGGTTTTGAAGCCGCGCCACTTCCTCCAGCGTCATGCGCAGTTCGTTTTCGAGCTGGGCGGAATTGCCGGCCTTGCCTCGTCCCGCGCGCAATTCCTCGTTTTCCTTTTTGAGTCGCTCGATGGCTTTTTGCGAGTCCTCCTGCATCTGCGTCAATGCCGCGAGGTTTTCTGCCTGTGATAAGCCTTCCTGGGCATCGGCTCGAATTGCATCGATCTGTTTGAGCAGGTCTTGATTTTGCCGTTCAAGTTCGGCAATGCGAGACTGGGCAACTTCGAGGGCTTGACGTGTCTGCTCGCCCTTTTGTTCGAGCGAGGTCATCTTTTGTCCGCGCTGGATGATGGGGACAAGCGACACAGCGATGTTGGTGAGGAACGCCTGATCCTCCGCACTCCACAAGCGGTTCGAGTACGGCGAAAGCAACAGCACACCGCCGAGCGAATCTTTCTCCGGCGTGACGATGGGCACGCTCAAAATATGACCGGGGCTTGCCAGCCCGAGCAGGTCGCTCAAGCCTTTGATATCGGCGGAGGTACTGCTCGACGGCAAACGCAATGGTCTTCCGCGTTGCAGGGAATTCGTCAACATCGGGATCATGCTCTTATTGAGACTGCCTCCCTCCAACACGTCTTCGCGGATCAGGTCGTATCCGCTTGCAATTTGTATTTGGTTTTTGTTATCGGTCAGATAGATCAAGAAACACAGGTCGGCGAGCATGGTCTGCGCAATGGCGCGCGTGATCGCCTGGCTCAACTTGTCCGCGTTGGATTCGCCCGCCAGCCCGAGCAATGCATGGAAAGTTTTAGGGTCGGTGCTGTAGCGCCGGCGTTCGTCAACGGGCGCGTGTTGTTTGACCGAAGTGGGACCGGTCGCCGGCGCGGGGAAGCGCTGAGGCAATGTCATCAGCATGGGGAATGCCGCCAAATATGCGAGGCGCACGGCGCCGGGAAAATTCCCGTCGAAGCGTCCCACCACCAGATGAAGTAAATGACCGGTGAATGCGAGCAGGAATACCGCCAAACCGTATCCCCAGCCGTTCGGGCGGCGCAAGCCGAGCAGGAACAAACCGAAGACTGCAACCGCGATGCTTGCCAATTGCCAGACGCCATCGTTGATCGTGGTGTTGTAGGGTGGACGGGTGAAATCCTGCGCGTACGCCACAAGGCTGAGCGAGAGCCCGGCTCCGAGAAGCAGGCTCAACAGGCCGGTGGCGGCGTCTGCGGCGCGGCTGGGTTCCGGGAAGTTCCACAGCCAGAGCATCCATACGAGCGAAAAGAGCGTGAACGCTCGATCCAACGGCGGGAGGATGACCGACAGATTGATCAACCCCTGCCTGCCGAACCCACCCAGTACGAAAAGCGTAAGTTGAACGATCAGGATGAACCCCAAGCCGATGATCGTCCGGCGGGCTTGCGGGAATCCGCTCGAACGCCAGTGCACATACGCCGCCTGCAATGTGCTGACGACAGAAAAAGCCAGAATGAGATGATAGATCAGGCTTCCGGCTGGTTCGGTAAGGACGTTGAAAATTTGAACTACATTGGCGTCCATGTCGCCTGTGATTATATTCCACTTGAGGGTTTCTGTCGTGAACCGGGGGTTGCAAGTGCATGAGATTTGGTCCCTGCCCTACGGCTATAATTGATTCCATGCAGAGCAAAACGGTTCTCGAAGCAGTTGTACTGCTTCAAGGCAGGCGGTCGTTGGATTGTCGCCTAAACTTTCGAGAAGGGGACTGATTCCATGCAACACCGTGGAGTGCGGGTCTTTTCTATCATTCTGTTGCTTATCCTTGCTCTCGCCGCGCCTGTGATCCTGAGCGGATATTCCGAATTGAATCAAGCGGCGGCGGCAGAATCGTACAACGAGATTGCAGAACATTATCTGCGCGCCGCGCAACGCCTGCCCTGGCGCGCGGATTTGTACGAACTTGCCGGTCATGCCTATTTCCATGCAACCGATTACGAACGAGCCGATGAAATGTATCGGATTGCATTTGACCGAAACGCGCTCTCGCCGGAAGGTTGGGCGGCGTGGGGTGATGTCAACTATTTGAACGGCGATACGGCGCGAGCGGTGGAGGTCTGGAATCAAGCGCTTGCGCAGGAAAATCCATCGGACGGGCTTTATCTTCGGCTGGCGCAAGCGGCTCAGGAGGCGGAAGATCACGCGAGCGCCGCGGGATATTTACAAACGTATGTCGAGCATCAACCGCAGGATGCCTCCGCGCACTATCAACTTGGACTGTTCTTGACGCTATCCGACCCGGATCGCGCCGCCTCGGAATTGATCCTCGCTTCACAACTGGACGTTCAATTTGACCCGGCTGTGCAGACTCTGCGCACGGTTTTGAATCTGGCGTCGCTCGCGGACTCGGCTTCGCAGAAGTTCGTCGTCATCGGCGCGGGACTTGGCTCGGTGGAGGAGTGGGAACTCGCGCGCGCCGCGTTCGCATCCGCCATCCGCGCGGACGAGTCGAATGCCGAGGCGTGGGCGTGGCTGGGAGAGGCGAACCAGCACACCGGTCGGGAGGGAAGCGCAGAACTGGATCGCGCGCTGGAATTGAATCCGAACTCGTCCACGGTGCGCGGTTTGCGCGGGCTGTATTTCCAGCGGACTGGAAATTACCGCGAGGCGTTGACCGAATTTCAAGTTGCCGCGTCGCTCGATCCGCAAAATCCCGCGCGTTTTGTTTCACTGGGGGATGCGTATGCGCTGACCGGAGATCTCGTCCTCGCGTTGGAATCGTTTCAGTATGCGGCACTCATCGCGCCGGGCGATGCTACCTACTGGCGCGCGCTCGCCGAATTTTGCGGCCGCAACGGCATTCAACTGAAAGACATCGCCATTCCCGCCGCGCAGCGCGCCGTGGTGCTTGCGCCCGATGATGCGCGGTCAGAGGCTGTGCTTGGTTGGCTGTGGTATCTCCATGGCGGCTTTCTCGAAGCGGAGAGGCACCTGCTCCGCGCGTTGGAACTGGATCCGCAAAACGACTCAGCTTATTTGAATTTGGGCATGGTGTATTTGCGCATCGGCGACCGCCCGCGCGCTTTCGAGAATTTGATCCACGCGCGCGATCTGGGGAACGCACAGGCGGAGGACATGTTGAAACAACTTTCTCCATAGACTGCCGTGATAGAATCACAACCGTGAAAAAATCCATTCTTCCTTTCGGTACGCTCAGGGTAGTGCTTTCCTCTTTCCTCTTTCTCATCTCTTCCTGCTCCCCTTCGCCGGTTGCCGAAACACCTCCGCCGCCCTCAGGAACTGTCATCTTTCAGGATGAATTCGAAAACAACGCCAGCGGATGGGACCGTCTCGCTAATGATGTCGGCATCATGGATTACGACAGCGGCGGCTACCGCATGTTGATCCGACAGCCGCAGATGAATTTCTGGTCCACGCCGGAGATGGATCTGCGCGACGTGCGCATCGAAGCGGACGTGACAAAGCTCAACGGTCCCAGCGAGAACCGCGTGGGGCTGATGTGCCGCTACCAAAACGGCAATTACTATTTCTTCATCATCTCGAACGACGGATTCTATGCCATCGGTAAATTCATCGGCGGGCAGACCGTTTTGCTCGGTCAGAGCGAAATGCAAGCCTCTGAAATGATCCAAGCGGATTCGATCAACCACCTGCGCGCCGATTGCATCGGCGATTCCTTGGTGTTGTACATCAACTACAACCTGATCGCCGGCGCAAAGGATTCCGATCTCGCAACCGGTGATGTCGGTGTACTGGCAGGCTCGTTCACCAAACCCGGCGTGGACGTGTTGTTCGATAATTTTGTGGTGATGCAACCGTAAAAACCAGAGACTGGAGATTCGAGATTAGAACCACAATCTCCAGTCTCTAATCTCCAATTCTCGAATTCTCATTTTGTACGTGACCTTATGAAGATTTATCTGGATACCATCGGCTGTCGCCTCAACCAAAGCGAGATCGAAAGCATGGCGCGTGGATTCCGCGCGGCGGGGCATGAGATCGTCGCGGCGGCTGAACTCGCCGAGATGGCGGTGGTCAACACCTGTGCGGTGACGAACGATGCCGTATCTGTTTCGCGGGGCAAAATTCGACAGATCGCGCGCGCGGGTGTGAACGACATTGTCGCCACCGGTTGTTGGACGACCCTTCAACCCGAGCGCGCACTTGAACTGCCAAACGTCACGCGCGTGATTGCGAATGATCGCAAAGATTATCTTGTCCCCAATGTTTTGAATCTTTCACAAGAGTCATTCGATCTTGAACCTCTTACGCGCCAACCTCTGCCAGGTCTGCATCGCCGCACGCGCGCCTTCATCAAAGTGCAGGACGGCTGTAACAATCAATGCACGTTCTGCGTCACCACCGTTGCACGCGGTGAAGCGCGCAGTCGAACCAGCACGGATGTAATTCAGGACATTCAATATTCTCTGGCTGGCGGCGCGAAGGAAATTGTTTTAACCGGCGTGCACCTCGGTTCGTGGGGTTATGAATTTGATTCACACCCGACCGAACTTATCAAGGCGATCCTTCGAAAAACGGACACGCCGCGTTTGCGACTCTCCTCGCTCGAACCGTGGGACTTGAACGCGGACTTCTTCTCGCTGTGGAAAGATTCCCGCCTCATGCCGCACTTGCATCTGCCTCTCCAATCGGGGAGCGACTCGACCCTCAAGCGGATGCGCCGCAACACCATGACCGATTCGTTCCGCGAGTTGGTCTCTGCCGCGCGTGAGATGATTCCCGATGTTGCCATCACAACAGACATCATCGCGGGCTTTCCCGGCGAGACCGAGGAAGAATTTGCCGAGACGCTCAATTTCGTCCGTGAGATGGATTTCGCGGGCGGACATGTGTTCACGTACTCGCCGCGTCCCGGCACGGGGGCGGCGAAGATGAAGGGGCAGATTCAGCCTCCAGTCCGCAAGAAGCGGAATCACATCCTGCGCGAGGCGTTGGATGAATCTGCAAAGTCCTATCGTGAGAAGTTCATCGGACGCGAAATGTCCGTGTTGTGGGAATCTACTTCGGCGATGGGCGACCACGGCTGGCAAATGGAAGGGTTGGCCGGGAATTACCTGCGCGTGCAGGCATTCGCCGAATCGCCGCGCTGGAACGAAGTGGATGAAGTGTGTGTGAACGGCGTTGTTGGAGATTTATTGCAAGGCGTCATCTCCGGGAGGGGATGAGTGTCACTGGGGCGATACGCGGCAGGGTTGTACAATGGAATTAACTTTAAATCAGGAGATGGACGATGACCGCACAACTCATTGATGGAAAAATGATCGCGCAACAGGTGCGCGATGAAGTCGCCGCGAACGTGGCAAAAAGACTCGCCGCGGGCAAGATCAAACCCACGCTTGCCACGGTACTGGTCGGCGACCGCGTGGACTCTGCCACGTACGTCGCTTCCAAGCAGAAAGCCTGCGCCGAATTGGGCATGGGTTCGCTGAGCCAGAATTTGCCCGGCGATATTTCACAGGACGAACTGGAAGGAATCATCAAGTCGCTGAACGACGACAAAACCGTGCATGGGATTCTCGTTCAATTACCCCTGCCCTCGCATTTGAATGAGGAACGCGTTCTGCAACTCGTCAGCATCGAAAAGGATGTGGATGGATTCTCGCCGATCAACATCGGTCGGCTGGCGCAAAAAGGGCGCGAACCGTTGTTCGTCCCCTGTACTCCGTACGGATGCATTTACTTGTTGGAGAAGGTCGGTGTCAAGATCGAAGGCGCGAATGCGGTCGTGTTGGGGCGCTCGAACATTGTGGGCATGCCCGCCGCGTTGTTGCTCATTGGGAAGAACGCCACTGTGACGGTTTGCCACTCGCGTACGAAGGATCTGCCGAGCGTGGTGCGCAGTGCGGACATTTTGATCGCCGCCATCGGCAAGACCGAATTTGTGCGCGGAGATTGGATCAAGCCCGGCGCGGCGGTCATCGACGTGGGTATCAACTCCAAACCCGATGCAACGAAAAAGAGCGGTTATCGGCTGGTGGGTGATGTCAACTTTGACGAAGCAAAGGAAGTGGCAGGTTTCATCACCCCGGTCCCCGGCGGGGTGGGACCGATGACGATCGCCATGCTCATGCGCAATACCTTCCGCGCAGCTGAAATACAGGATTCGTAGCCTGTGTTGAATCAACTTGAGGCGTCGTGCGAGGCGGCGCCTTTTCTTTTTAACAGGTTTTTGCACTTTTTGTCACAGCCTCGGCTTTGATATACTTACCCCATATGTCTCCCGACAAAGTCGGCAGGTACAAGATCAAATCGGAACTCGGGCGGGGCGGGATGGCGACGGTCTATCGCGCCCACGACCCGAGTTTTAATCGCGAGGTGGCGGTCAAACTTCTGCCGCGCGAGATGCTTCACAACCTGCTCACCCGCTCCCGTTTCAAACGCGAACTGAAGTTGATCGCCTCGCTCGAACATCCGGCGATCGTGCCGGTCTACGACGTGGGCGATGACGATAACCAGCCCTTTTTTGTCATGCGTTACATGTCCGGCGGTTCGCTGACGGAGATGATCCAAAAAGGGACGTTTTCGCTCAAAGACGCGGCGTTGATCATCGAGAGATTAGCCGCCGCGCTCGACCATGCCCATTCACGCAAGATCATCCACCGTGATATCAAGCCCGATAATGTGTTGTTCGATGGGAGCCACAACCCGTACCTCTCCGATTTCGGCGTGGCAAAACTGACCGAGTCGGCGGTCTCTTCCACCGGCGAAGAGGTGATCGGCACGCCTGCCTACATCAGCCCGGAACAGGCGCGCGGCGAACAGGTGGACCACCGCGCCGATATCTATGGGCTGGGCGCGATCCTCTATGAAATGCTCACCGGCGAACGCCCGTACGACGGCGGCACGGTCATCGGCATCGCGCTTCAACACATCAACGATCCGATCCCCGATATCTTAAAGTTAAGACCCGACCTTCCACCCGAAGTAGACACCATCATCAAAACAGCGCTGGCAAAAGACAAAGAACAGCGGTACGGAACTGCGCTCGACTTGGCGCGCGCATTGAACCACGCGGCATTCGGCGATGAACGACCCATCCCCGCCTCCGCGAGTTTGAGCGGCAGGCAGGTCGTATCTCAAAGAAATATCTGGATCGGCACCACCGCGTTGTTACTCGTGATCTTGGGGATTCTCGCTCTGCGCGGACAAATCCCCTTCCTTGCTCCCGCTTCCACCCCGACGGGAAATCTGGCATCTACCCCTCCGATCGTTTCGCCAACCGACACGCCCATCCCCGCGACCACGCCCAGCCCCGCAGTGACGGAAATCACCCCCACCATCCCTCCCATCCCCGGCGGCGCGGACCAGATCGCCTTTACCTCCGGGAACGAGTTGTATTTCATGAACATTGACGGCAGTGGATTGATCCAGATCCGCACCGATAATTCCGCCAAGTCCAATTTGCAGTGGATAACAAACAATCGCCTGGTGTATATCTCGCGCAACTGCGCGTTCATGGTGCATGGCGACACGAAAAAAGTCGAACAGTTGGTGTGTTTCAACATCGACGAAACACTCGAAGGTTTTCGAGTATCGCCGGACGGCTCGCATGTCGCGATCAGCATCCAGCGTACCTTGAACATCCTGCCCTTCGACATTGCCGCCCTGAAAGAGATGGATACCCGCTTCAACCTCACTGCCCGCCGCGACAATTGCTTCTATTCCTCCTATCCGTTCCGGGAGATCCTCTGGTCGAAGGATGCCGCCCGGCTCGCCGCCCGCATCGTGGATACCGAGTTGATCACCTCCGATCAGGTCGTTCTGCTTAGCGTGGATGTTGCGAACTGCGCCAACATCGGGCTCACCCGCATCGATAAATTCCCCGGTCTCAACTTCGCCTTCACGAACAAGGAAAGCACGAAACGCATCACCAGTTTCGATTGGAACGGCGGCGACCTCTTCCTGTTGAATGACGATGTTCGCAACGATGGCTTCGGTGATCTGTACCTGTATGACAGCGAAACCCGTCAGGAAACGATCATCAATCCGCTGGACGGCGTCTGTTGTTACCGCGATGCGCGCTTCAGTCCGGATGGCAAATATATTCTTTTTGCCCACCAGCGATACGATAGTAGCGATGTGATGCTGTACTACGTGGCACTGGCGGATATCGAGGCAGGCACACCGTACACCCCCATCGAACTCCCCAGCGGATTTTTCTCACAACGCGACAGTCTTCAACCAGCGTTGCGACCCGTACCATGAGGTTTGAATTCACTGAAAAACCCCTCTGTAGCAGGAGGGGTTTTTCTTTTTCAGCCCTTGACGCAATATCAATCCCGTACTATTATTTACTTCGTAATAGTAATAACCTCAAGATACCAAAGGAGTTCCAGTGGTTGATACCCCCACCCTAAAGAAAAAATTCCAGAAAGAGTTGAACGCGGGGATTGCGTCGCTGGTGTTGCTTAGCGTGTTGAATAGAAGTAAAAAGCCGATGTACGGCTACCAGATCGCCAGACTGCTCGAAGAGTATAGCGGCGACGCTTCATTTATGAAACAGGGGGCGCTGTATCCCGTGCTTCACTCACTCGAGGGCGGAGGCTTGCTGGAGAGCAATGTCGAGCCATCGGTTTCGGGTCCGCCTCGCAGATATTACGCGATAACTGCTGAGGGCAGGGAAATGCTTGCCATCTGGCAGGGTGTTTGGAAGGAAATGAAATCATTCGTTGATCGAGCGATCAAAGGAGCATCGAAATGATCAAGTCTGTGGAAGAATATCTGGAACAGTTGAAAACAGAAATGCAGGGCAGTGACTCCGCAACGGTGCAGGACGCGCTTGCCGACGCGGAGGAACATCTCAGAGCCGCGCTGGCTGGGTTGAAAGAGAAACAGCCTAAATTGTCGGAAGAGGCGGCGTTGAATCAAGTGATCGAACAATATGGTTCACCATCCGAGACTGCGGCCGCGTATGCCGAGGTGGAGCGTCGCACAACTCCTCAACTATCGCGGGAGGGTCCACAGCCGAAATCTGCCGCGGGTGGATTCTTCAGTGTGTACACTGACCCGCGTGCGTGGGGCGCGTTGCTATATATGTTGATCTCATTCCTGACAGGTGTCATTTATTTCACCTGGGCTGTGACTGGATTTTCACTTTCCGTGTCGTTTGCGCTGTTCATCTTCGGTTTGCCCTTCGCGTTGTTGTTCTTCATTTCTGTGCGCGGCATCGCGTTGTTAGAGGGACGGGTCGTGGAAGCATTGCTCGGTGTGCGGATGCCGCGCCGACCGTTGTTCACTCAACAGAACTTGAAATGGATCGAAAGACTCAAAGAACTTGCCAGCGACAGACATACATGGTTTTCGATCCTGTACATGTTCATCCAGTTCATTTTGGGAACGTTGTATTTTGTTTTGTTCACTGTTGTGTTGAGTTTTTCGCTGTCGTTCATTGCCATTCCGTTTTTGCAGGAATTGTTTGGGCGCGGCTTTGTGGAAAATAATGACTTTCGCTATTACTTCCCAACCTGGTCTTACCCATTGCTGGTAGTGGGCGGCATCTTCTTGTGGACTTTGTTCATGAACTTTGCCCGCGGCATCGGGCAACTGCATGGACGGATGGCGAAGGCGATGCTGGTGACAGACTGATTCGGAAAACAGGGACAAAAAAGCGGAAGGCTGAGAATCCTTTGCCTTCCGCTTTTGCTATTGTTGCTGTGATTCATTCGTAACGGAATCTCAAAACTCCCACACTGAAAAAGATGACCGCGAACCCAAGCAGGACTCCCGCTTCGGGCAAAACATCCATTAATCCTCCGCCGCGTAGGACCAAATCCAACATGCCTTGCATCGCCCAAGTGGTGGGCAGAACTTTCACCGCGTTTTGAATCGCCGCGGGGAATAATTCCAGCGGATACCAACATCCGCCCATCAATGCCATGACCATGCCGAACATGATGCTCAACCCGCTTGCCTGCCCTTCGGTCTTGATGAAGGTTCCCATCGTGGTGCCAAATGCCGCCGCCGCGAGCGCGGAGGCAAAGAGTATGACAAACAGCGCGAGCGGCTCGCGTCCCCAGTTCAATTTCATCACCAAGACTGCAAAGCCAACCAGCAAGAGCATTTGCACGAGCGCCATCGCCACCTGACCGGAGATCGTGCCAAGTAAAAATGTCGCTTTGGAGGAAGGTGTGGTGAGCAGACGGCGCAACGTCCCTCCCTGGCGTTCACCCGCGAACAAGGCTGAAATGCCGAACAGCGGAATGAACACCCACGTGATCAATTGTCCTGCCGACGAATTCGCGCGTGGGTCATACTCAACTTGATCGGGCGTCGTCCCTTCGATGACGGTCACCCGTTCAGGCGCGTCGCTCTGAATTTCCTGCGCGAGTTCCAGCGAACTCTCGAAAAAAGCTTTCTTTTCCGTTTCGGAGGCAAACGGTTGTTTCGCTTCGTGTTGAGCCACAGCATTCTGCGCGGCGGAGACGGAACTACTCACGCGGCGGATGGCGGTCAACACCGCGCGCTCCTGCACGGTGGTGTTGATGTTGTTGGGTTGTTGAAGCATTTCCAATTCGGCAGAGCCGCTTTGCAGTGACTCGATATCCATTCCCGCAGGGATGATCAAAACTGCCGAGGCGCGCCGTTCATCAAATTGACTCTGGGCTTCATCGCGAGTCGTCACTTCGGGTCGAACGGCTGTCGAATTCTCCAATTCTCCAATGATCTGTTCGGAGATCGTCGTCTGCGCTTCATCCACCACGAGCAATCGTATTCGGTTGTCGTCGTCTCCCGAAGGCGTCCCGCCTGCCAGGAGGAAGGTGAAGACGATCGGCAGGATGATGAAGAACAACAACTCCGATGGGCTGGCAAAGCGGATGATGGCGTCTTTCCATGCAATGGCGAGGATCTTTTTCATAAATAACCCAAGTTGCTACCTTGAGATGAAGGTTGACAAAAGTCCATGAGATTCAA
>CAZQES010000030.1:0-29451 GCA_964591425.1 uncultured Anaerolinea sp. | reverse complement strand
GTGGAAGATCACCAAAGACTACTCCCCTCATCCTTGACACTGCAAGTTATCGGTACCTGCGCGGATGCACGCATTGTTCGGCGGCTTCTAATCGGAAATCTGATTCTTAGGATTAGGAATCAAACCAAAGATGAAACCAAGGAACAGTGAGAGCATTGAAAGATTATATCCAAATCCCTTGCCAACAACATAACAAACAGCATTTGGATCTCCAAAATAAGCACCCAAATCTGCGCAATGGGAATTTAGCACCCAAAGAAAATTTGCAAGCAGGGTTACTATTCCTAAAAAAGATGAGATGGGTGAATTTGCTTTACCTGAATTTGTTCTACCGAAAAACGCTAAAAAAATGATTACCAAACCCACCACAAACGTAAATAGACCATGTGTCTCGTCCCAACCTGAATATCGGTTGATAATACCTCGCGCCTGCGATTCGTCCACTGCCCAGGTAAAAATTGTTCCAAGCATTATGCCTATTCCTGCTACAGCAGTGAGGTACTTTGATTGAAAAGATGATTGCTTATCTGATGGTTGAGTCTGCGGGCTATTGATCCCTTTAGATCGCTCACCTTGAAAACGCTCAACTGCTTGCTGGTCATTCTGTGCGGGTAGTCCTTGAACGCCAATAATTTCTCTTTCTGTTGGCTGCGCAGGCTGCAATTTTTCTAAAAGTTGTTGTGCTTTCTTATGAGTAGGGTCAAGGCTTAAGACCTTTTTCAGACAGTAAACCTTTTTATCAGCTTCATCTAAACATAATGCCAAACCATACCAAGCAACTGAATTATTCGGCTCTTGCCGAACAATTTCGGCTAACAATTTCATTGCCTGTGCTTTATCGCCTTTTTTGTACAGGGCTACTGCTTCTTGGAGTTTTTCATTCATTCTTTTGCCCGATCTCAGTCTCGATTAATTAGAGTTCTTGGATGGCTTACGATCAAATATTCAGGTATTGATACAAATCATTAATTGTGCCCTCTGTTTTCCCTGCTCGCTTTCTGTCTTTGAAATATCTAACTAACGGCTCGTAGCTTTTGCCCCACAACGAAAAGTCATAAATTGTAGAGCATGTATTGCGTTGTTTATCTGGACAAAAGCAATCCCAAAGATATGAAAAAATCTCTTGCCCAGGAATGAACCAGGGTTGATTATCATGTTTTTTGAGGCGTTCTGGTGAACAAAGTATAGCCCGAATGCGTATATTTCTTGGAATAAGCAAGGTAGGGATTTCTTGATTTGGAGAGTTTTTAGGTTGTAACATCAATTGAAGCTGTGGTGCAAAACATCGTACTTCTGCTTCAGTAAGCACACCTGCCCATCGTAGTACACTTTCAACAGTTGATATTGAGTCGCGAAGGGGGTCATTGAAGTGTAATTGCTGACCTTTGCTTTTTACCTCGCATATCAGGAAGTCTATAAAATTGGATGATGTATCCTATGAATAGAAGGTTTTATTACCCGTTCGGGTTCATCGTTGTACGGCAGGCGAATGGCAAGAGCGTCAATTTCGGCGCGATTCTTTCCAAGCTCAGGGGAATGCACAATAAACCCTGTTATGAAGAAGCCATTGAGGCGCAGATAAAGATTCAATAGATTTTCTTGAACGTGGCTTTTCGCCTTTTTGTCACTCATAGACCTGTACTCCTATTTGAACAGCGTCGTTGCCGCCGAACAAGGGTTATACCGCCGCTGCATAACAACTTATGGGCGGTGTAGCCTCGCCGTATAATATCCTAAATCGTTTAGGACGTTATACGGCCGTAAATTAAAGACTGGTGAAATTATACTCCCCCTTTCTTGCCATCACAACAACTTACTTCCCAACGGAACAGGCTTATCCGGCACGCACAACGCGAGATCGCCGCTACCAATACAAAATTATGCAAGCGCGGTATACGGGTGAATTTTCTCCAGCACTTTATTTTCATCCTGTTGGGCAAAATACAAATCCCAGCGCAGTTGCAAATTCATCCAGAAATCGGCCGACATATTGAAAAACTTCGCCAAACGCAGAGCCGTGCCGGGCGTGATACCCCGCCGACCGTTGACAATCTCGTTGACGCGCTGATATGGAACCTGAATGTTGTCAGCCAAATCCTTCTGGCTGATTCCCATCGGGTTAAGGAACTCTTCCAAGAGCATTTCGCCCGGATGAGTAGGGGATGCGGTTGGTCGGAACGCGAACCATGAATTTATCTCCTACGACGATTTTAATACAACTTGCTCCCCAACGGGACAGGCTTATCTGGCACGCACAGCGCCACCTCGCCGTTTTCATTGTGAAATCCGGTCACCAAACACTCCGACATAATCGGTCCGATCTGCTTTTTGGGGAAGTTCACCACCGCAATGACCAACCTGCCGACGAGTTCTTCCGCTTTGTACAACGCGGTCAGTTGCGCGCTCGATTTCTTGATGCCAAGCTCCTCGCCAAAGTCCACTTCGAGGATGTAGGCAGGTTTCCGCGCTTCGGGGAAGGGCTTGGCGGAGATCACCTTTCCCACGCGCAATTCGACCTTGGCGAATTCGTCCCAGGTTATTGTTTGCATGGCAGGCTATTTGTTGGCTTGGTTATTTTGTCTCAAACAAAGAGCGTGATAGCCCAGACTGCCTGATAATTCCCCTCATCGTCCCCATTCTCAATTCATCGTGATCTGGCACTGGGATTGTTATCGTCGTATTTCTTTCCCGCTTTTGCATGATGATGTGACTTCCCTTCTGGCGGACTTTTTCAAATCCGTGCTCGGAAAGAATCCTGCATACATCCCTGCCTGAAAGGACGCGTATCTTCGGCATGGTTCATGCCCGAGCTCTAGTGGTTGTTCTGGCTTTCAATGGGCGGATAATTGGCATCAACGGCATGACGTACGTTTCTTTTTTGAACCTGCGCCGTATTTCGGATGCTGAAGCGACTTCAAAGAACGCCTCCACCGCCTCCAACAAGTTGGAACGTGCCGACTCGATGGTTTTGCCCTGACTGACAACATCTACTTCGGGACAAGTGGCAACGTACCAATCATCATCTCTCTCAATAACCGCAGTTAATTGCATAGATTTATTGCGCATGGGTACTCTCCAGTTTTGTTGTAATTATACGCCAGAATATTTCCTTACTGGTTTATCACCTTCCCATGGCTGATGACCGCCCTCGGCGCGGAATGTTCGCGCAACGCCTCCAACACATTCGGCTGATTCAACACGACCAGATTCGCATTCCCTCCAACTTTCAACTCGTGTCCCTTCACATTCATCGCCTTCGCCGCGTGGACGGTGATCATGTCGTACAGCGTTTCCATTTCGGCGCGCGTCGTCATCCACAACAAATGCGAGGCGAGAAAGGCAACTTCGAGCATGTTGTTTCTTCCAAAAGGATAATACGCGTCCGAAATATCATCCTGCCCCAAGCAAACCGACGCGCCTTCGGCGAGCAACTCCTTCACCCGCGCGTGGAGCGGTCCCGTGTGCGGGTCGCTCACGACGGCCATGTTTGCCTGCTTCAACAACGCGGCGAGTTTTTGAAAGTAGGGAGTAGGATACAACGCCATCGCCCGCGCATGATGCGCGAGAGCACGTCCGTGCCAGCCACGTTTGAGTGCCTCGACTGCCATCGCTTCAAGTGAACGCAAACCCGCATCGCCTGCATCGTCCACGAGCATCGAAACATCTTTGTCGAATTCCACCGCGAGATCGAAAATTTCTTTCACGTGCGTTTGAATATCGGCTTCGGTGTATTCGATCCATGGGATACCGCCCACCACGTCCGCGCCGAGTTCCATGGCTTGGCGCATCAACTTATCTGCGCCGGGTTCACGCACCCAACCGTCCTGCGCGAAAGCGACGACTTGAATGTCAACGATTCCCTTGAAATCCTCCCGCGCGCGAATCAATGCTTTGACTCCTTCGAGTTTGGCTTTGCTGTCCACATCGGCAAACGCGCGGATGTGCGTGTTGCCAAACCGCGCGGCTTGCGTCACTGCTTTGCGCACGTTTTCGATGATCCACGTTTCGTCATATTTTTCTTTCACCCGCGCCGCGAGTTCGATGGCGGTCATCGCTTTGCCCATCCCTTCGCCCTGATACGCCGTGAGCGCGTCCTCGTCCATCATTTGCAGGGTGTAGACTTTGCACAAATGCAGATGCGGATTGACGAACGACTCGGTGACGAGATTCGCTTCGGCATCAACGATGGAACCTGCTTCGCCTCCCAGACCTTTTTCCACCTTTTGAATTTTTCCATCGGCGATACCGATGTTTGTCAGCGATTCGCTTCCGCGTAATTTTGCGTTCTTGATCAGGATGTCGAATTGGTTTGGCATGAATTTCTCCTTCTTTTACCTAGAGAGCCTCGAAGGCGATGCGTTGACGGTTCGTCTTTCGCTCACCCTGTCGAAACGGGTCAAATGAATGTCAGATAATTACACTTGCCTGCCTTGACGCAGTGCAACTGCGTCAAGAACTTATTTTGGCGACCCAGAAGGGGTGTTATAGCTGACAAACGGTTCATGTCATCCCTTCGGGATTTGGGTATTGTTTGCAAATTTCTATAATAATTTCATCCCTTCGGGATTTCGTCTCCACTCGTCACCTTGGTGTAATTGGTCTTGAAATTCAGGAAATACGATTCGAAATATTTGTACGAAACGCCCGCGAGGAGAACCGTCAACGCGAGGGAGAGGGGGTAGAGTAGCGCGTCCACGGGCGCGCCCAGCCCAACCGTGATCCGAAGCGCAAGCACGATGGCGATAGGATGGTACATGTAGAGTCCGTACGAAATTTTGCCGAGATAGCGAATCGGTTTTTGTTCCAAAGAAATAAGATTATCTTTGTTCGCGGCAAAGTTGAGGATGATGATACCGAACCAGATCGAGTAAAACTCTTTGTACAAATACGGGAATGGAAGATCGTTGACCGTAATGTGCGGAAAATACACACCGCGATACAACATCATCACGGTGAACCCGAGCGCGAAGTAAAACAAATACTGATTGAGGAAAAATTTCAACGCTGGATGTTTCGAGTGCAACAACAGCGCGAAGAATCCGCCGACCGCCATGCTGGCGATGTTGAACGTCTGCCAGAACGCATTGAGTTCGTATTTGAGCGGGATGAAATCGGTGCGGCTCGAGAACAACGCGCGGGCGAATATCAGGTAGCCAATGAGAATGAAGAACATCAAATGGATCCGATATTTCTTGAAGAATTTCAGGATGGGGGGCCAGATGAGGTAGAACTGCTCCTCCGTGCCGATGGACCACAGCAGGGAGGCATACGGCACGACGCCAAATAACGGCGAGACAAGGTTCGGGAGGAAGAACACGTACAGCAAAATTTTAGCGAGCAGGTCTTCATAGATCGTTGCCCTGTCGTATTCAGGCAGGACGAACAACGGGATGTTCGGGAGGACTGCGAGCGCGAGAAAGACGATGAAAAAATACAGGGGCCAGATACGCAGGATTCTGCGAATATAAAAATTCTTGACCGCGATGGTCTGTGTCCGTTTTTCCTCCTCCAAGAGGAGGTAGGTAATGAGAAACCCGCTGAGCACAAAGAAAAGGATCACGCCGAGTTCGCCAATGATCTGAACGAACGAGGAGGAAAAATTATTCGGCAGGTTGTAGAAATATTTGAGTTGCTCGATGTGATGCACGATCACGAGCAATGCGGCGATAAACCTCAAGCCGTTGAGGTTGGGGAAGTAAAGGCGGTCTTTGTTTAACAAGGTGCTTTCATCCCATTGTTATAGCAAGACCTGAACCAGAATCATCGCGCAGAACCCGATGGAAAACGCCCACGCCACCTTGATGGGAGAGGAGGAATGCAACGCCTCGGGGATCAACTCAAGGATAACGAGGAAGATCATCGCACCCGCGGCAAACCCCATCAGGATGGGCATGATGGGCTGGAACAACCACGAGACATATGCCGCAGGCACCGCCGCGATGGGTTGTGGCAGGCTGGTGAGGAACGCCGCCCAAAAGCACCGCCAGATCGAAGCGCCCGCCGCACGCATGGGGATGGCGACCGCCAGCCCTTCAGGAATGTTGTGCAACGCGATGGCAAGCGCTATGTAATTCCCGAGGTTGTTTTCGTACACCGCGGACGAGGCATAACCGACGCCCACTGCCACTCCCTCCGGGATGCTATGCACCGCCATCGCGACGAAGATCAGGATCTGGGCTTTGTTGCCCCAACGTTTCCAATTGCCTTGCTCGAGCCGTTGGGGTGAAAAATAATTATCCACTTGCGAGAGAAACAACGCGCCCAAAAGGATCCCAAGAACAACGGGGATCGCATCGGCGAGTTGAATGTGCTCTGAAGAGATGGTCAGCCCCGGCAGGATCAAATTGTAGACCGAAGCCGCGAACATGAGTCCACCTGCGGCAGAATAAGCGAGCCCGGTGTGTTTGCGAAGATCGATTGCCCTGAATGCCAGCGGCAGCGCGCCTAACCCGCAGGCAAAGCTTGCAATGATTCCAGCGACGAGGCTTTGGAGAATGAAAGGTTGCATGGTTTGTGATCCTGTTATTGACGATCCAAGAAGATATCTTCCATCGAGAGTTCATCTTCCACGGGTTCGAGATGTGTGAAGACAGTCACCGCGCCGCCCAGCGCGTTGCGGATGTCTGACTCGAAATCCTCCGCGAGGTGATGCGCGTCGTGCACGGTCATGCGACCGGGAACGAGCATGTGCACCGATACGAACTGCCGCGCCGCGGCTTGGCGTGTCCGCAAGGCGTGAAAGGTGACGCGCTTGCTACGATATTTCTTCATCACCTCATCGATCAACTTCAATTCCCTTGCAGGCAGTGAGGCGTCCATCAAGCCTGAGACCGAACGGCTGACGAGTTGAAACCCGGTCCAGATGATGTTCAAAGCGACCACGATGGCGATGAGCGGATCGAGAATCAGCCAACCGGTGAGCGCGACGATCCCAACCGCGCCGACGACTCCCACCGATGTCCACACGTCGGTCATCAAATGCTGGGCGTCCGCTTCGAGGGAGATGGAATTGCGCCGTTTCCCTTCGCCCGTCAATTTGCGTGCCACTAGGAAGTTGATCAACGATGCGGTCACGCTCACCCCTAGTCCCAATCCCAATTGCTCCAGCGGCTGAGGATTCAACAACCGCTGGATCGCTGCGCCGACGATGCCTGCCGCCGCGGCGAGGATGAGCAATCCCTCGGTAGCGCTGGCGAAATATTCCGCTTTGCTGTGCCCGTACACGTGACTCTCGTCCGCGGGGCGCGCGGCGATGGTCAACATTCCAAGCGCCATCCCCGCGCCGACGAGATTCACTAGCGACTCGATGGCATCGGAGAGCAAGCCTACAGATCCTGTTAGCAGGTATGCACCAGTCTTGAGCGCGATCGTCGCCAGCGCCGCGGCGATCGAAAGCCATGCAAAACGCGTCAGCGACGCGCGATTTTCCATCTGGTCGTTGTGCTCGGCTTGTTTGTGCGGCATGGACGGAATGATACTTGTTGATGGGGAAGTGCGTAAGGGATGAAATACAAAATAAAAAGGGACAGGTGTCAGCCTGTCCCTGAGAAAGAAGCGGATTTGTTCAATTCAATCCAATCCCGCGCGCCATGAATGCCGCCGCCAGCATGATGACGGCAAGCCCGATCACTTCCAGCCAGAGGATCACGCGCGTCCGTTTGAATTCCTTGTCAGTGATTTCGGGCGCTTTGTTCTCTTTGAGGGTTTTGTTCCAGCGGATGTAACGGATGGTCGGGTCGATGGATAACAGACCGACGATGAGAAATGCATCCATCTTCACCCAAAAGAACGGGCTCTGGTTGTAAAACGCGGCACCCTTTTCAAAAAAGAAGACGCGTAACACACCTACGATCAACAACAAGCCCGCTGAAATTCCGTAGAACAGGTCCGCGCGCTGGATGCGGCGCGCCTCTTCGATGGTGAGTCCTTTGCGGTAAGCGATGAATTCATACACCACGCACGCCACCAGTGTGAACGCGAACAGATGATGCAGGAACGCCATGATTGCTGATGTCATTTTATGCTCCTTGTGGTTCAGATGTGAGTCGCCCTCGAGCCGTTTCGCGGCGACCCGCGATCTGCGCGTGTTCCGTCGCCGCGGCGAGACCGAACTTCGGCATGTTGCCGTACATGGTTTCAAATTGGTCTGGGTTCACGGAGTACGTTTCGTGCCAGATGCCGACGATTCCACTTGAGCCGACGGCTTGATTAAATTTCTTCCACGGACCAAGATGCGGGTCAGAGGGGTTGCGGGCAAATTTTTCAAGTTCCTCAAACGAACGCCAGTATTGGATCAACACCGGTCCGCTGAAATTCCAGAAGAACTCGGCGTGCAAGAATCCTTTTTCAGGGTTCGTAAACAACGTTTGCAACATCGGCCCCATCGCGTTCGCCACGGGAACCCACTTATCGAACCTCCACCATTTGTTGACGCGCATCCCGATCAGGAATACAACGAACGGCTGGTCTGTTTTGGCTGTGTATCTTCCGCTAAAGATCTTGGTCATAATCTACTCCTTGATAAATTGACTGGTGTTTGATTCCAATTCGAACACGTACAACGCGTCGCCTTTTTTTCCATAAAGAGGCAGGTTGCCCTGAATCTCCAATGAAACGATGCCGTGCACGCGCGCCCAGATGATCATGGCAACGTAGATGGACTGTTGGTGTACATCGCTAAAAAATGTTTTCCAGATCTCGTAATGTTCTTTATTTGCATCTGTGATCGCGGGGACGGAGTTGATATTCAGTTTTCCAGCCGTGCGGATACTTTCCACTACATAAAATAACGCGCTGATCGAACGCGCAGACGAAGGGAATATTTTCTCTTTTGGACTTTCGTATCCGGGAATTGGCGTGCCAAAGATCAGTTGATAACGCTGCGGATACGTGTGTGCCCAGTTTCGATATGCCAACCCGATGGCTTTGAGTTGCTCTGCAAAATCATCCGCCGCAACAGATTCACGCGCTTCGAGTTGCGAATCGCCGAAGGAGGTATACGCGTCAATGATGAGCGCGGTCACCAGCGCGTCGCGGTCGGGGAAATAGTTGTAGATGGCAGGCGCGGTGATCTTGAGTTCGCGCGCGATGGCTCGCAGTGAAAGGGCAGGTGCGCCGAATTCGGCGATCTGTTTCCACGCGGTTTCCTTGATGGCTTCTTGCAAGTTCGGTATTTGTTTCTTCTTTATCGGTCTGACCATACTTTCTCCTTACTATATTTACGGTGTAAATATACACTGTATATTTATGATTGTCAAGAGGGAAAAGAGATTTCCAAAGTCTTGAAGAATTCGGATGTCTGGTTATGAAATTTCATCCCTGCAACGGACGATCACTTCGATGCGGTGATTCTCGGCGGAGGAGTGATGCGACTCACCACGCGCTGACTCAAGCCGTTGATTCTCGAAGCCGAGAATCGCGCGTTGTCGTTGAGTGAAAAGATTTAATTGCCGTTCAACCATTTCCACTGCCTGACCAGCTCGCTGTCCGGATCGAAGCGGCGATGACGCATGGGAATCGTAAACGGAGCCAGCGCAGGCTGTAACCTTTCCACGCGTCGAAAGAGTTCGACCTGTGCTACACTGCGCCAAATCCCACCGATAGCAGAGGTTGAATGCAAGGGTCGTCGAAGTATCTAAATCAGTTTCCCCTGCTGGTCATCTTGTTTATGCTCATCAGCGCGCAGTCATGCACATCGTTGAATCCATCGCAAGCCAAAGCGCAATGGACGGTGATGGTCTACATCGCGGGCGATAACGAGCTCGAAGAATACGTTGTACCCGATATCGAACGGGAACTTGCCTTCACAGGTTCGAGTGATGAAGTGCAGGTACTTGTGTTGGCAGATCGCGCTCCCGGTTACGATACCAGTCGCGGCGACTGGCAGACAACAAAACTATTTCACGTCACGCAGGGCATGATCGCAGATCCGGCAGATGCGGTCGCGGATTGGGGCGAGCGCAACATGGGCGATCCGCAGACGCTGATCGATTTTGTTGCATGGTCGAAGACCAACTATCCCGCCGAGCATTACGCGTTGTACTTTTGGGGTCACGGTTGGAGTTGGCATCCCGGCTGGGTGATGATCGATGATACCGATGGGGACACCTTCGATTACCATGAAATAAAAGATGCCATTCCCTCTCTTGGATTCATTGACGTCGTCGGGTACGACGGATGCAACATGGCGTCCATCGAGATGTTACAGCTTTGGCGCGGGTACAGCACTGCCCTGACCAGTTCGCAGGAATATGTGGAAGACTACGGGATCGAATATGACCTCCTGCTCGCTGAATTGATCGCCAACCCAAAAATGACGGCGGATGAAGTGGCGATCGCCACCACTCGGAGCGCGACGCACGACAAAACATGGTCTGCCCTGGCAACGGATGCGCGCCTCGATGTGCTTCTTTCCGCTGTGGACGCCTGGTCCGCCGCGTTGACAACGAGTCTGCCCTCGAACCGCGCGGACTATGACCGGGCTTTCGAAAACACGCAATCCTTTTGGGAAGCGCCGATGGACAAGGACTTGTACGATATGGCGTACGAACTGGAGCGTGTCGTATCGGATGCCGAGATAAAGTCAATGAGCCGGGCTGTGATGGAGGCGGTGGACCAGGTTGTGCTGTATGAATTCCATGACGATGAATATGACGATGCGCACGGCATAACCATCTATCACATATCGTCAGCGGCTGAAAAAGATTCAGAGTACACCTATTATCGTTCCACCGTGGACCTTGCCCTTCAAACTCACTGGGATGAATTCCTCGATGAGTACGCCAAGTAATGCTTGAAATCGTAATTTTATTATGCTACACTGTTCGAAACCAGACAACGGAGGAGCCATGCGCAAATCATTTCGCCTGATCGGTACGTTTGTTTCCGTGTTCGTGTTGGTGAGTGTGTTGGCGGGTTCGGCGGTTGCCGCGCCTCCCGTGCCAAAAGCCAAATGGACGGTGATGGTTTACATTTCGGGGGATAATGATCTCGAAGAGTACGTGGTAAAAGACATCGAATTGGAACTCGCGCCGACGGGGTCGAGTGCAAATGTACAGGTCGTGGCTCTGGCAGACCGCGGACCCGGTTACGACACGAGTCGCGGCGATTGGCAGACGACCAAGTTGTATCGCGTCACGCAGGGCATGCTCGCGGACTCAGCAAGCGCAGTCGCGGATTGGGGCGAGCGCAACATGGGCGACCCGCAAACGTTGATCGATTTTGTCACGTGGTCAAAGGCAAATTATCCAGCCGACCATTACGTGTTGTACTTCTGGGGTCACGGTTGGAGTTGGCATCCCGGCTGGGTGATGCAAGACGACACGGATGCGGATACGCTCGACTATGAGGAAATGAAAGCCGCAATTCCCTCGCTCGGTTTCATCGACGTGGTCGGCTACGACGGATGCAACATGGCGTCCATCGAGATCCTCAAACTCTGGCACAACAAAGCCACCGCGTTGACCGGCTCACAGGAATGGGTGGGTTGGGATGGCATTGAGTATGACGTTGTCCTTGCGCAGTTAGCCGCCAAACCGAACATGACCGCCGATCAGGTCGCGATAGCCACGAGTCAAAGCGCGACGACCGATAAAACGTGGTCCGCTTTGGCAGTGGATTCACGCCTCACCACCTTGCTCAACGCCGTGGATCAATGGTCGGTCGCTTTGAAGAACGGTCTCCCCGCGAATAAGAAAAAATATGATACTGCCTTTGGCGCGACGCGTTCCTTCTGGCAGGCGCCGATGGATAAAGATTTGTACGATCTGGCGTTTGAGATCAAGAACAAGGTCTCTGATACCAATATCAAGAACAAAAGTCAGGCAGTGATGAATGCTTTTGCTTCGGTCGTGTTGCATGAACGGCATGTGTCGCAATACGCAGACGCGCATGGCATCACCATTTACGGTCCCTCTAGAGCAAACCAGAAGCTGGACCACGCCTATTTCCTCACCCTCGATTTTGCCCTGACCACCAATTGGGATGAATTCTTGAACGTGTATGTGCCGTGAGGGTTGGTAGACAGGGAAACAGGTAGACACGTAAACACGACCTCCGAGTTTCTCAAAACTCGGAGGTCGTGTGTTTTACTGATAACTGTTCACAATCTCACTGATTACTGAATCACGCCCAACTTCCTCCCAACTTTCGCAAACGCCTCCAAGCCTTGACCCAGATCATCGCGGTCGTGTGAAGCAGAGATCATCACGCGGATACGAGCCTTGCCTTTTGCCACGGTGGGGAATCCGATTGCCATGGCGAACACACCTTCCTCGAATAATTCACGGCTGAATTGTTGAGCCAGCGGCGCTTCGCCGAGCATCACGGGCGTGATCGGCGTTTCGCTGACGCCTGTATCGAAGCCAAGTTTCTTCATTTCGGCTTTGAAATATTTGGCATTGTCCCAAAGTTTATCCACCAATTCTGTTGACTCTTCAAGCAGGTCAATCGCCGCGAGACATGCCGCCGCATCGGGCGCGGTGACTGCGGACGAGAACAGGAAGGGTCGTCCGCGTTGGCGCAGCCATTCGATGATGACTTTATCGCCCGCGACCATTCCGCCCACGACGCCAAACGCCTTAGACATCGTGCCGACTTCGATGTCCACTTTGCCTGTCCCGCCACGAACACGCGGGATCTTCGACAAGCCGAAATGATCCACGATGCCGCGCCCGCCTTTGCCAAGTACACCTTCGCCGTGCGCGTCATCCACCATGAACAAAATATCGTATTTCTTCGCGACCTCCACCAGATCGGGCAGAGGGGCGATGTCGCCGTCCATGCTGAATACGCCATCCGTGATGACCAACGCGCGGCGGAAATTTGAAAGATTTTCTTTAATTGCATCCTCCAACGCGCCCGCGTCGTTATGTTCATACGCGACGATCTTCGCGCCTGAGAGTCGGCATCCGTCAATAATGGACGCGTGGTTCAAGCGATCTGAAAAAATCACATCCTCTTTTCCAACAAGTGCAGAGATCGTTCCGAGATTGGCAGTGAAGCCTGATTGAAACGTGATGACATCTTCCGCGCCTTTGAACTTTGCAAGCCGCTGTTCGAGTTGCACATGCAGATCGGTTGTCCCTGCGATCGAACGCACCGCGGCAGGACCCACGCCGTATTTTTTCGTGGCATCTTTCGCGGCTTCGACCAACTTCGGATGATTCGCTAAACCTAAATAATTGTTCGAGCAAAAATTCAACACGTCTTTCCCATCCACGATGATGCGCGCGCCCTGCGCCGAACCGATCGTGCGGATACGGTTGTACAAGCCCTGCTCTTTCAAGCCGTCAATTTCCTGCGCGAGCCAATCAAGTTTAGACATGGGAACTCCTTAAGTTCATGTCATTGCGAGTCTTCGAGAAGCAATCCCCTCGTCGTGTCGGAGGTTGCTTCACTCACTTCGTTCGCTCGCAATGACGTGTCAGTGTGTAGTTCTGCAAACAAACCCAACTCGATCATCGCTTCTGTCACTTTTTGGATGGCTCCACGTTTGACAATGACCGCCGTTGGACTTAATACCTCGCCTAAAAATTTTCCCGCCCGTGATTTACGCATCTCTTCCAACACTTCGGGCTTGCTCACCCGTAGGATGGTTTGAGTCTCCACCCGCGCCTCGCTCCCGTTGGCTTCCCAACGTTTGAGCGCCTTCACCAGCGGCGGCGGGACTTTGTTATCGGTATGCTTCACCAGCAATGCCAGCAGTTGCTCAGCTTTCAGTCCCTGCTCTTGGGCGTGGGTCAACGATCCCGCGGTGATTTGATATTTGTATTCGTCTTTCTTGGTCTCGATACGTGGCGCGCTTCGCGCCACTACTCGACCCTCAGGTTCATCCCATTCGCAGAATCGTGCGATCTGATAACGAACAACGCGGGGGAAAGATCGTTCAACAATTAGTTTTCCACTGGAAGTTGCTGTAATCTTTCCTCTTTCTTCTTTCTTGCTCTCAACCGATGAAACTCGAAAAGCAGTTACTTCGGTTGTTCCCTCCGCAATCGAAAGATCAACCCGTCCCAGCCAGTGCAAAATATCAGTAATAAAAAACCTGACCAGTGCGCCATCCACTTCATTCCATGATTCGAAGCCGCGCAGGTATTGCCCGTCGGAGGCGCGTTTGATGAACCAAGAGTCATAATCACTCGCGGGGCGTTGGAAATCGGCATGCTCCCGTTTGATGTCACCGACGAAAGCATTCAGGCTCCACCATTTGCCTTTGGGAATTGCATCTAGCAGGTCGAGCAGAAATTCACGCGTTTCCTTCGGCTGGTTTGTCCATTCACCTTCACAGACGAGGCTCGGCATGAGTTTGAGTTCGTTGAACGCCTCGCTTTCGAGCCACGCATCGTGAAGCATCTTCAACGCATCTTTGCGCGGCGATTCTAGGAACGTTTTTACAGGTTCGACGTTGATTTCTCCATCACCCCTAACCCCTCTCCCGCGGGGAGAGGGGGAGATAAGATTTACAGAGGTAAGTAATGCAGATAGTCGTAGGTCAAATTGCCAATTTGACCTGCTCATTCTCAACGCAGCGAGCAGGGTTGTCGCGTCGTCGAGGATGGAATCGTCGGCGAGGATCTCTTTCCCTTTTTCGCCGGGAGATGCGTGCCTGCCCAACAGTTCCTCTTTCTTTCCTCTTTCATCTTTCCTTTCTTCACGGTTCATATGCATTAACAGGTCATCAGGAATATACGCAAACTCCTGTGAGCCTTTGTCTGTTTCGAAAAATGCTCGTGCCAGCAACCCGCGATAAAAGAGAATCTCTGATATTGAAGTTGGTTTGTGATGCGGATGTTCCCTGTCGCGTTTTGCCGCGCCTATCTCGCGGATGTCGCCGAATTGACGCGTGAACGTCGCCCAGGGGATTCGTCCGTTGGAGGCGATGAGGGCGGCGATCGCTGAGTCCGCTTCGGGGGGGAGAGAATCTAAAAGTTCGGTGAGCAGGCGCACGTCGAGGAGAGAAGCGGACAGTTCTTCCCGTGCGGAATCCGCATCCTGTGATTCCAATTCAAGTCCCCAAAACTCCGCGAGGATGCGGAGATGTCCGATATCCTGTTTGAGGAGGGAGTGGATTAAGTCAGGCATGGGTGAAGGTGAACAAGTAGACAAGAAAACACGTACACAAGTATTGTACCTGTCTACTTGTGTACGTGTCTACCTATCTCCGTGTGTACTTGTTTACCCGCGCACTACCTTCAACGCGTTCGGCAGGATTTCAAAACTAACCTTGCGCACGTCACTGCCGGGACCCGAAAAGATCTCGCCATCGGCATGAATAAACAACGGGCAGTCTGCCGTGAGCGAGAATTTTTTACACGTGCCCATCTTCACCTGTTTGAATCGTCCGTGCGTGCCTTTCATCACCTCCGGCACGATGCGGAACATCATGGCGCGGCTCACGTCGGTGATCATGGCGTAGTGAATGATGCCGTCGTCGATCTTGGCTTCCGGCGCGATGAGAAAACCGCCGCCCTCGCGTGGACCGTTGCACAGCACGAGGTAGATGACTTTCTGTTCCCATTTTTCCGTATCGGTTTCGATCTGCATTTTGATCGGGTTGTGATCGATGATGATGGTTTGCAACACCGCGGTGAGGTACATGAGGAAACCGCGCAGGAGGGGCAGACGATGCGAGCGGATCGTGACCGTCGCGCCGAAGCCGATGCCGAGGGTGTTGTCGAAATATTCTTTTCGCCCGTCGCCATCCGTCATCAGAGCGAGGTCTACAGCGGAAGATTCGCCGTCGAGCGCGTGTCGCAAGGCTTTATCCGATTGTTTGGTTGCGCCGATGCCATGTGCAAAGTCATTGCCAGAGCCGACAGGCACAATGCCAAGAATCGGACGTTTATTTTCCGGCGCCAGCATGATCCCGTTGACCACTTCGTGAACCGTGCCGTCGCCTCCCATCGCGATGATGCGGTCGCATCCCTCCTCGCTTGCCTGCTTTGCGAGATCGATCGCGTGACCCGGATAGACCGTGCCGCTCCACGTAACGTTGCCGTGTTGTTCGGTGATGGAACGCAGGTCGCGCGCCACGCGCCAGGCATTGCCCATGTCTGCCATGGGGTTGAGGATGATTTTGACTTTGGGTGCCATGAAAATTTCTCCGTGACCTGGAGTGATGTATGTCTGGCGATTATAACCCCCGAACAGCATGGACGAGGCTGGCTATTCCTCGCCTTTGGGTTTCGATAACGGTGCGGTCATTCCTCTTGCGATCTGGAACGACCCCCTTTGATATTTTTTCGAATGATAGAGCGCCGCATCCGCCGCGCGCAAGAGATCGGGTCCCGTTTTTCCGTGGAGGGGGTAGAGCGCGATGCCGCCGGAGATACCCAACTTGAGATTATTTCCGTCCGGCAAGATGTATTTGATCCTCTTCATCCCTTCGAGGATCTTCTCGGCAACGATTTGAGCCGACGACATATCGGACTGGGTGAGGATCAACGTCAGTTCATCTCCGCCATAGCGCGCCAGAAAATCCGTGTTGCGGATCCCGTGCGCCATTTGGCTGAAGACCAGCCGTAGAACCTCGTCACCGGCGGCATGGCCGTAGGTGTCGTTCACCGATTTGAAACCGTCGAGGTCCATCATGATGACGGCAAAGGAATAGTCATTCCTGCGCGCGGAAGAAACTTCGTCCTCGAGCCTTTCGTCGAGCGCGCGGCGGTTGGGCAAACCGGTCAATGTATCGCTGTAAGCCTGCCGGCTGATCAACAGGTGCAGGCTGGCGTTCGAGATCGCCACCGCGGCTTGATCCGATAATAGTCCCAGCAAACGTAATTCTGAAGCGGAAAATCCGCCGGTGGTCGAACGCGATACGTTCATCACCCCCACAACCGTTTCCCCAAACTTTAAAGGGATGCCGATGATGGAACCCGCCCAATCGGGAGGCGTATTCTGGAAAAGCGGATGATCGCGCATATCTTCCACGATGATCGTCTCGCCGCTGCGCGCCACCGTGTAGGTGAGTCCGTTCGAGCGCGGCTTCGACCATGGTTTATTGCGCGTGCCGTCCGAATCGAGCGCCGCTCCGAAAGATAAGCGATTGTTCTTATACAGGAAAATATTTACATCGCGCGTCTTGTCGATCAAGCGCATGGCTTCGGCGACGACCGCGTCCAGCACATCGGGCAGGTCGAGGCTGGAGGTCAGGTTGATGCTCAATTTCTTGAGCGCTTCCAACTCCTCGATCTGTTGCTTGAGCAGGGAAAGAAGCACGCGGTTATCGATCAGTTGACGCGCCAACTCGGTTTGTGCTGTGTCGTCGCCGGGCGCATTTCGTGCGAGCGCGACCATCAGAATATCGAGCAGTTTGAGCAGGTGCTCTGTTTCAGCTGGAGATTCAAACTGTTCGATCAGCATCTTGCGAGTTTCTTCGAGTATGGTTTGCCTGATATCGCCCATTCTTCACTTTGGTCGGGGAGGCATTAAAACACAACTTGCGTGTGCGCCGTTTGGCTCATTTGTCCTATCACTTGACGACATTATAACGGCGAGGTCGCACGCGTTGGATTGCATGCCCGTTACAGCCTTTCGCATTTGGATATGCTACAATGGAGTTGCAATCTCATTTGGAGGAATCGTGCCCGACTCAACCAAACCACTCGATCATTCTCAGGGTAAGCCTGCATCAGCCACTCCGCTGAATCCACGCCGCCGCGGACTGATCGTTGGCGCTTCCGAAGGCCTCGGCGCGGAACTTGCGCGCAAACTTTCCAAAGAGGGCTATTCACTCGCCCTGTTTGCCCGAAGCAAGGATAAATTGGATACCCTTTGTCGTGAAATCAATTCAACAGGCGGGGACGCTCGTTCCTACGTGCACAACGTGACGGACTACGACAAAGTTCCAAACCTGCTCCTCAAGATCGTCGCGGATCTCGGCGGTTTGGACGCGGTCATTTACGTTGCCAGTGTCAACCAACCGCCCGGTGGAATCGACAAATTCAATTTCGCGAACGACCGCCAGATGGTTGAGGTGAATTTGATCGGCGCGATGGCATGGCTCACGCCGATCGCCGAAATGTTTCAAGCCGCGAACGCTGGGCAGATCGTCGGCATTTCATCTGTCGCCGGCGACCGCGGACGCGTTGGGAATCCCGGGTATAACACCTCCAAAGCCGGGCTCACCACGTATCTTGAAGCGTTGCGGAACCGGCTCACACGTCACGGTGTGAACGTACTGACCGTGAAGCCGGGCTTCATGAAAACCGAAATGCTCAAAGCCGCGTTGGGTCCCACTCCGTTTGCGATTGAACCTTCCACCGCCGCGCAACACATCCTGAAAGCCATGAAGAAGCGCAAGCAGGTCATCTACACCGCGCCCATCTGGCGCTGGATCATGCTGGCAATTCAACATACACCTTCGTTTGTTTTCAGAAGGTTAACCTTCTAGGTCAGAGATTGGAGACTGGAGAATAGAGACTACTCTCCAATCTCTAGTCTCTATTCTCTTTTTTTCCAATGTCCCTTCCTTTCAATACCTTCACTCAACTTGAAAATTTCGGTCACTCGCTCAAGACATCGTCCTATCGAATTCCAATAAAAAAACCAGAAGATATTTATGAAGCCTTTCAACTCGCGAAGAAACTCGGGTTGAAGGTCACTGCGCGCGGAACGGGTTTGAGTTATAACGACGCGTCCCTCAACGGCGGCGGTATCGTTCTGGACATGCGGGGGATGAATCGGATCGCCGAGTGGAATCCAGCCACAGGCGTGGTGCGATGCGAGTCTGGCGTCACGCTCGAGCAGTTGTGGCAGAAGGTCGAACCCGATGGCTGGTGGCCCCCCGTCGTCTCAGGGACGATGAAAACGACTCTGGGAGGATGTCTTAGCGCGAACATTCACGGCAAGAATAATTTTCAAGTTGGTCCCATTGGCGAGCATGTGCTCGAATTCTCCGCGATGCTTCCCAGCGGCGCGGTGGTGACTTGCACGCCGAAGAAAAACGCGGACTTGTTCTACGCGATGATCGGCGGGTTGGGGATGCTGGGTGTCTTTACTTCGATCACCTTGAAGATGAAACACATTTATTCCGGGCTGATATCTGTGGACGCGCGTCCTGTGCACAATCTCCATGAGCATTTGAATGACCTGCTGGAGAACGCGCCGAAAAACGATTACATCGTCGGCTGGCTCGATACCTTCCCCGGCGGGCGAAGCCTCGGGCGCGGACAGATCCACGCGGCGCGTAATTTGAAAGAGGGCGAAGACCCGAACGCGCAAGAGACGCTAAACCTTTCGTATCAACATCTGCCCGATCGTTTGTTTGGCGTGATGCCAAAATCGTCCTTGCATTATTTCATGAGCCCGTTTGTCAATAATCCCGGTTGGCGCATGGTGAATATCGCAAAATATGTGTCTGCTTTACGAAAGCACACCTTCAGGCAATCTCACGCGGCGTTTCATTTTTTACTGGATTATGTCCCGAATTGGGAGCGTTCGTTCGGACGCGGCGGGTTGATCCAATATCAATCGTTCGTGCCAAAGGAAACGGCGGAGGAAGCGTGGCGCGCGATGTTACAGCTCTCGCAGAAGCGTGGTTTGCCATCGTATCTCGGCGTGACTAAACGTCACCGCCCGGATAAATTCCTGCTCACCCACGCCGTGGACGGGTTTTCGCTCGCGCTGGATTTCAAAGTTACCGATAAAAATCGCGCAAAATTATCACAGATGTTGCAAGAGTTCGACGGCATCGTCCTCGACGCGGGCGGGCGATTCTATTTTGCCAAGAACAGCGAAACGTCGGCTGAATCCACGCGCAGTTTTTTGGGGGATGCAACCATCGCCAAATTCAAGCAACTCAAGAAGCGATGCGACCCCAGCGGGTTGTTGGAATCCGATCTGTATCGGAGGATATTCTTTTAAGGCAGGCCTTGCTTCTGCTTTTTTCTGAACACAAAATGAATATCGTCGTCGAAGACCTCGGCTTGATCGAATACGAATCCGCGTGGCGGTTGCAAGACCATTACGCCGCGGAGATTGCGGAGGGCAAACGCTCGCCGACTCTTTTACTGCTCGAACATCCTCACGTGTACACCTTTGGTCGGCGCGGCAAGCAGGAGAATCTATTGTGGGGCGAATCGCAACTCAAAGAAAAAGGAATCGCCATCCATTGGGTGGACCGCGGCGGCGATGTGACCTATCACGGACCGGGACAGTTGGTGGCGTATCCGTTAATTCCTCTGATTCCCCTCTCCCAGCGGGAGAGGGGTAGGGGTGAGGGAGAGTCAACTTCGCGTATCCCCAACTCCGATTACGTCGGCTACATCCGCAAACTGGAACAAACCCTCATCACCGCGCTTGCGCGACTGGGCCTCGCGGCTGGTCAACGCCCCGGCTTGACCGGCGTGTGGATTCAAGCCGACGTGCATTCCCGCTGTCCGCGGTGTAAGCCTGAAGACCGGAAAAAGCCAGCCAAGATCGCGGCGATCGGCGTCAAGGTGGACGCGCGCGGCGTGTCGCGTCACGGCTTTGCGTTGAATGTAAACCCAAACATGGAATATTGGGACGGCATCATCGCCTGCGGGTTGCAGGATGAGCCGATCGTTTCACTGGCAGATTTATTCGCGGAACCTCCCTCGATGGAACGCGTGAAGGAGGAAGTGGTAAAGGCGTTTGGGGAAGTGTTTGCTTCAGACCTGTGAGGTCTTAAAGACCTCACAGGTCTATCGCTACCGATGGGTGATTTAGTAATTGAATAAGGGTTTGGTACACTACAGCATCCTTTTGACGAGGAGATGTGAACATGCTTCAACAAAGATCCAAAATGAACCGCAGGGATTTCCTCAAGTTGATGGGCGCCTTCGCGAGCGTAGCGAGTGCGTCTGCCGCGCTGGCGGCGTGCGCGCCGGAGCAGGTCCCGGGTCCGGACCCGACGCGGGTCGTCCCAGTGAATCCGACCGGCGTGCCGCCGGAGCCGGTCCTGCCGCCGGTGGAGTTGGGGATCATCGCGTTGAATCGCATGGCATACGGACCGCGCCCCGGTGACCTTGACGTGTTCAACGCGTTGGGAGCGACCGATGACGAACGTTTGCGCGCGTACGTGTCACAGCAGTTGAATCCCGATTCGATCGACGACAGCGAGTTCGAAGCGCGTTATGCCGCGACGGGATTCGAAACCCTGCACAAAACTCAGGACGAATTGTATTTCGATCACATCGCGAGCAATCCCTACGATTCAAACAACGATGAATATTGGGAATGGTATTCCAAACCCGCTTATGAATTGGTGGACGCGACTTTTTTGCGCGCGGTCTACAGCAAGAAGCAACTGGTTGAAGTGCTTGCCGATTTCTGGCACAACCATTTCAACGTGTACTTCTGGCAGGATGACGGCGTGCCGCTCCTCGCCTCGTACAACCGCGATGTTCTGCGCGCGCACATGCTCGGCAACTTTCGCCAGATGCTCGAAGCGGTGGCGACACACCCTTCGATGTTGTATTACTTGAATCAAAATAATTCATCCGATGCGGGACCGAACGAAAATTTTGCGCGCGAGTTATTTGAACTGCACACGCTCGGCGCGGAAAATTATCTCGGCGTGATGGATCCGAACCTGGTGCCGAAAGATGCGAACGGAATCGCCGTTGGGTATGTGGACAACGACGTCTACGAAGCCGCGCGCGCGCTCACCGGCTGGCGCGTGGACGACGACATTTACGAATACGAAGACGGCATCGAAAAAACGGGTCGATTCATTTATTACAAACCGTGGCACGACCGCTTCAACAAATTGGTGTTGGGGAGATATATTCCGCCTGACCAGCCCGACATGCAGGATGGACGCGACGTGCTGGACTTGCTCGCGAATCATCCGGGCACCGCGCGCTTCGTTTCGCGCAAACTCGCCCGCCGCTTCATTTCGGACAATCCGCCTGATTCAGTCGTGGAAGCGGCCGCGTCCGTTTTTATGGAGTACCGCAACGCGCCCGACCAACTCAAGCGCGTGGTCGAGACGATTCTTCTATCGCCTGAATTCCGTTCCACGTGGGGCGCGAAGATCAAACGTCCCATCGAAGCCGCGATCTCGATGATGCGCGCCGTCAACACGGATTTCACCAAACTGCCCGGCGGAATCCCATGGATGTGTTCGATGATGGGACAAGCCATGTTCGAGCGGCGTCCGCCGGACGGCTACCCCGATGTGAAGGAAGCGTGGGCAAATACGATGTCCATGTTGTACCGTTGGAATTTTGCCGTGGCTATTTCTGAAAACTGGATGGACGATGAGGAACAGCAACGCATCATCCGCACAGACATCGTCGCGCAGACCCCGGCAGAACTCCGCACCGCTGAATCGCTCGCAGACTTTTGGATTCCGCGCCTCCTCAACCGCCCAATGTCGGACGCAGACCGTCAGGCGGTGATCGCAGTCATGGCACAAGACTATGGCGTGCAGGAAGAACTTCCGCAGGATCATATCGATTGGGTCTTGCCCGCGATGGTCGAAGTGATTCTCATGAGCCCCGATTTTCAATGGAAATAACTGATTACCTTACATAATGCTTTTGGGACGCAGAAAAACGCTGATTTTCGCTGATTTAAAAAGAAAAATCTGCGTTTTCAGCGTGCATCAGCGTCCCGATTTTGAAAGTGTAAGGTAATCAATGGAAATAATTAATTGCCTTTCCCTCTCGCTTTGGGAGAGGGCAGGGTGAGGAGATTTTATGCCAACCCAAAAATACTCACGCCGAAACTTTTTGCAGGGATGCTCCTCCGCCATCGCCGAACTGGCTGGCGCGCGGCTGACCAATGTCGCGTTCGCGCAACAGGATAATCCAACCGATACACTGGTTGTCGTCTTTTTACGCGGCGGCTGGGACGCGCTCAACGTCGTCCCGCCGACGGCTGGCGATGACCGCGGCTTCTACGAAAACGCGCGCCCGGATATCAAGATCACGGACCTGTTGCCGTTGAACGACCGGTTTGGTTTGCATCCCGCGCTCGCGCCACTGCATGGACTCTATCAACAAGGGAAGATGGCGGTCATCCACGCGGTGGGACTCAACTACGACACGCGCAGTCACTTCGACGCGATGGAATACATCGAACTCGGAACGCCGGGGCAAAAAAGCACAACCTCAGGCTGGATCACGCGTCATTTGCAGACGACCGGCGTGTCGTCCATTTTGCCCGCGCTCTCCACCTCAGGCGCGCCGTCGTCGCTGTTGAATTTTGTCCCCACAGTGAACTTGAACGATCCCTCTGAATTCTCGCAATGGGATAACGGACTTGCCGCGTCGCAACAGGTCGCGTTGCGTCAAATGTACAACGGCGAAACACTGTTGCACCGCGCTGGCATCCGCACGCTCGATTCGCTCGATATTGTGCATCCGCTGGTTGAGGAGGATTATCAACCCTCCAACGGCGCGCGCTACAACGATGATGAACTCAGCCAGCAACTCAAGACCGTCGCGCGCATGATCAAACTTGGCACCGGCTTGCGCGTCGCTACCGTGGATTACGGCGGCTGGGACACGCACGAATACGAAAACGATGGCAACGGCGGTTACATCGCCGACCTGCTCGGCAACCTCGCCAGCGGACTGTCCAATTTTTATCTCGATCTCGATTCGGGATACACCGATAAATTATCCGTGGTTGTTATCAGCGAGTTCGGGCGCAGGCTCGTGCAGAACGAATCCTACGGCACCGATCACGGTCACGGCAATGTGATGTTCGCGCTCGGCGGCGGGGTCAACGGCGGGCAGGTCTACGGCGCGTGGCCCGGCTTGCACAACGATCAACTCTACGATCACGCCGACCTCGCCATCACGACCGATTATCGCCAGGTGTTGAGCGAGATGCTCACCCGCCGCTTGGGCAACGCGGATGTTGCGTCTGTGTTTCCCGGCTTCGCGCCATCGGGTGAGATGGGAATCTTTCGATAGTCTGTGTCACCCTGAGTCGCTGATGGTCGAGTAGGATGAAGGTCGTATCGCGACCAAGCGACCGAAGGGTCTCGATTGTCGGGGAGGAGACCCTTCGCTATCGCTCAGGGTGACATGTGCAGAAACAAAACAGGCTCCGCGTCACATCGACGGGGAGCCTGTTTCAAGATGGGAAAAGAGTCTACGCTTGTGATTCAGCCGTCACTTTGGCGGGAACCGTTTGTTCTCGTCTCCATAGCGAAAGGATGACAATGAGATATCCGAAGTACGCGATCATCTCGGTCAACGAAGGATTTCCGTTGTAGCCGAAGAGGGTCTTCATCAACAGCCCTGCCACCGAATTTTCATCGAGGATGGCGTTCACGTCCCAAATGTGTTCGATCACGGGCGGAATCCAGCCGACCTCGTTGAATTCATGCACGCCGTGAGCGACGAGGCCCGCGGCGAAGAGGATGAGCAAAAGCCCCGTCACTTGGAAGAACCGGCGCAGATCCAATCTCACGGTTGTGGCGAAGATGGTATATCCGAGCAGGATGGCTGTGCCTAGCCCGAGGATCGTGCCAGCCAAGGTTTGTGTGATGTTATTCGAAATTTCACTGGTGTTGCCAATGAAGAACGCGGCGGTGATGAACAGCGCGAGTTCGATCCCTTCGCGGACCACAGCGAAAAACGCCAGACTGAAAACCGCTCGCTTTCCGGTCGTTGTGGCGGCTTGGTTGATGCCTGCCTCCAACTCGCTCTTCAGAAAGCGGGCTTGCTTGCTCATCCAGAAGATCATCCATGTGAGGATGCCGGCCGCGAGGAGCATGGTGATCCCTTCGAAAACCTGCTCAGCTTCCTCTTCGAGCGACATGCCAAAAGTGGTGAGCAGAACAGCCGTGAGGATGCTGACGACCACCGCGCTCAACGCGCCGAACCACACGGCAGGGGAGAGGTCGCGGCGGCGGATCTTCGTCAACGCGCCGAGCACGATCCCGATGATGAGGGCGGCTTCAAGTCCTTCGCGCAGGGACAGTAGATAAGTAGGTAACATTCAGGAGTTCTCCTAACACCCTATAAAAGGGTTGTATGATTGGATTTGTCACTTTTATATCAAAACGCGAGGGATTATTCCAGATGTGCCTATGCAAATTTACATAAGCCCGGTTGAGAAGAGTTTTCAACTCGGTTGATGATTTTATAGAACAAATGGGTTTCGATAGCGGGCCGAACGGATTCGAAATAAAAGGGATTCCGACATCATTCCCAGCAGGAGCTTGTTGCTTTACTTTTCAAACCGCACATTGATTTGATCAGGTATGAGTTCCGGGCTCGTTATAGTGGAAGTGACGAAGTTGGGAAAAGGGAGTAAACTGGCTCCGAAAGAGTTGAAGAAAAAAGCCGCATTCTTCAATGCTATAATTGTCCATGAATGCTAAAGATATACATCGACAATAGCGCTCTGAATCGACCATTTGACGATCAAAGTCAGGAACGAGTTCGCCTCGAAACGGAGGCTGTTATTCTGCTCCTTTCCCGGTTGGAGCGTAAAGAGTGGACATGGCTTGGTAGTCGTGCTTTGGAAATTGAAATCGATAAAGCGCCAGATGCCGAGCAACAATCACGATTACGTCGCGTGATTGAATTCGTCAGCCTTACCATTGAACTTGGTGAGAAAGAACTGACGCGCGCGAAGGACTTGCATAAAATGGGCTTTGTAGGTTTTGATGCAGTTCATCTTGCCTGTGCCGAAAGCGGTAAGGCAGATATTTTTTTGACAACGGATGATCGGCTTCTAAAATTGGCAAAACGGTTGGCGAAGAAAATTAATGTAAAAGTTGAGAATCCGTTGGATTGGATGAAGGAGATGATGGCATGAATGTGCAGATGATGACACCCCAACAAATTCGAATTGCCGGGTTGACCGCGCTTTCTCGTGAACTTGGTTTGGTTGGAATGATTCGTTTCATGCAACAGTTTGAAATTGGAAGCGGAGATTATTCCAAAGACCGTCATTTGTGGCTGGATAAATACACAGTGGATGATATCGCCAAAATGGTCCGTGAGAAAAGGACTGTATACAAGGTCAATCGGAAGAAGAAAGATAAACGGCGCACCGCATAGGATGCGCCATTTTCTTGCTTAAAAGCCACGTTTCGAAATTACCCGCATTGATTAGTTATTTCCCCTTCTTCGCCGCCGCCTTCTTCACCTTTCCCATCCTGCGATACGGAGGCATATCGATCACACAGATCTGACACTTGCTCGTATCCAGCAATTTATTCCACAGGCTGGGGTAACTCTTCGCAAAACTTTCAGGGTCAAGCGTGGACGTGATGACCGTTGGCAGATTCGCGTAGTAGCGGTGATTCAAAATCTGGTGCAGTTTATCTTCCGCCCACACGGAAGAGATACCGCTTTCTTTCAAGTCATCGAGCATGAGCAAAGGCGTAGTACGGATCTCATACGCGCGGCGATCAAACGTCACGTCCGAGTTGGGGCGGAAGGTGGATTTGAGGTAGTCGAGCAAGTTCGACACTTCGGCGAGAATCGCCTGTCCACCCAGCAGGAGGCGATAATTGCCCACCGCCGCGGCGAGATGCGTTTTTCCAGAGTGCGACTGTCCGAGAATCACCAGCCATCCGTTCGGGTTCTCCGCAAAATGGACAGCCGCATCGAGCGCCTCGTGCAACCGTTTGATGTGTTGCGCGGTCACTTTCTCGCGCACGATCTCTTTATCTTTGACGTGTCTGCCGTATCGGTCTTGTCGTTCTTTCGTGATGGTCGTGACGATCTCCTTGCCCACTTCATCGTCGCGCGTTTCAAAATTCCCGAACGACATTTCTTTCACGTGCGAAAGCGACAACATCGAGATACCCGGGTTGCTCGTCTCGGTGGGGCGGCGGTAATCGGGCGCGGTGATGCGGACGTATTTCACGAACTCCGCATCCTGCAACCGCGAACGGATGCGGCTTTCGATCTCGTCCAGAATCAAATTCGTGGTGATGACCGTCGGAAGTTTATTGATGTAACGATAATTGATGATCTGAAATAATTTTTCCTGCGCCCACGGCGTGGCATTCTGCGTGCCGAAATCATCCATCACGAGTAAATCGGCACTGCGAATATCTTCAAAGCGCGCTTCGAATGTTGTCTCAGGATCGTTATAAGCAAAACGAAGTGAATCCAACAGGTCGGGAACTGTGATGAACAGCGTCGGAACGCCACGCTGGACACATTCGTTGGCGATCGCCGCGGCGAGATGTGTCTTGCCGCAACCGTACGAGCCTTCCAGCAAGACCCAGCCTGAGAGGGTCTTGGCAAAATGTTCCGAGGCATCCAGCGCGTCGCGCAGGCTCGCCACTTCCTGCGGCGAGACAAATTCCGCTTTGGGGTTGCCCGATGGATTGAAATTGGCAAACGTGAGATGACTCAACCTCTCGAGGTTGCTCATTTCGTACAGGCGTTGTCGGGCATTCTGTGCGATCTCATTCGCGCGGCATACACACGGCTCGAGCCGCCCGAACTTTTCGTGTCCCAATGGCACATCCACGCGCAAGAAACCCACGCCTGCACAATGCGGGCAATCGGGCTTGCCAAGCAACGGCGCGACGTTATCCATCGAGGTATTCGGCGAACTCGCTTTTTGTGTAGCGCTCAGAACCTTGTCGAGCGTCCCGTTGAGTCGTTTGTCCATGCCTGCCTTCATCTTTCCATCGTTTCAGAATCGCTTCGCAATATTTCCAATTGCGTTTGTTGTTTTTTACCGCCAGCTCGATCGCCTCGGCGATCCACTCTGCATGATAGGTCTCTTCCGCATCTTTCAACGCGTCCGCGATCATCGGCGTGAGCGGACCGATGTTCTCCTCATACAGCCGAAACACGTTCGGTCGTTCCATCGGCGGTGACGATGCGGATGGACTCCACTTGCCGCTTTCGATCGCCTCGACGCCAGCCCGTCCGCGCGGGGAATTCAACAGGAAGTAAACCTCCGCTTCTCTCTCCACTTTCAGCAGGCTCCCGCGTTTGACGGCTTTCTCCAGCCCGCGCTTGATCTCCTCCGCGCTCAGCCCCAATTCCTTGACATCGAAATCCATCCGGCTCAACGCCCGAAACGGACCGTCCATGTGCTCGGCGCGCCAGAGAAAATATGCTGTCACCTTCAATTCCGCAACATCGTCGATTTCTTTCAATAGCTCATGAAAGAACTTATCCGGCAGTTGCGTAAACGTTTCCGAGTCGGTGAAACCTTTGAATTTGTTCATGTTCTTTGTGTGTCATTGCGAGGAGGGTGAAGCCCGACGAAGCAATCTCGTCTCGCAAACTAACAATTGTTTGCAGGTTATTCGAGATTGCCACGACCCGCAAAGCGGGTCTCGCAATGACACCTACTCATTCGGCTTGAACACCCGCGTGGCGGCGTTCTCGAACTTCGCCAGCGCGTTGCGGAAGACCAATTCCACGCTTCCGACGGGACCGTTACGATGCTTTGCCACGATGATCTCCGCCACATTCTGTTTGACCGTATCTTTTTCATACTGGTCCGGGCGATAGATGAACATCACAATGTCGGCGTCCTGTTCGAGACTCCCGCTCTCGCGAAGATCCGAAAGCACAGGACGTTTATCCGAGCGTTGCTCCACCGCGCGGGATAATTGCGCCGCGGCAAGGACGGGCACATTCAACTCGCGCGCCAGCACTTTCAAGTTGCGCGAAATGTACGACACTTCCTGCACACGATTGTCCGTGCGCGTATCGCCGCCCATCAATTGGAGGTAATCTACGATGACGAGATCGAGACCAAATTCAAGGTGCAGTCTTCGACACTTGGTTCTCAACTGCAAAGGTGTGATGGCTGGCGTGTCGTCGAGGTAGATGTGCGTATCGCCGAACACTTCAATGGAGTGCGTGAACAGGGGCCACTCAGACTCGTTGATCTTGCCCGTGCGCAGACGCTGTGAATCAATGCCCGTTTCCTGCGCGATCAATCGTTGCACAACCTGCTCATTGGACATTTCCAATGAAAAAATAGCAACGTGCTTTTTGTGGGTCAACCCCGCGTTCTTTGCAACGGAAAGAAGAAAACCCGTCTTACCCTGACCCGGGCGACCCGCAATGATCAACAAGTCGGAAGGTTGCAAGCCAGTCAACATTTTATCGAGGTCAATGAAACCTGTCGGCACGCCGTGAATGTCATCGGGACGTTTGGCGAGCTCGTCGATGCGGTCGTAGTATTCGCTCAACACCGACTTGATCGGTTGAAGTTCGTGTTTGAGCCGCCGTTCGCTGACGTTGAACACCGCCTTCTCGGCTTCGTCCATCACATCGTCCACGGTGGTTTTTTCGTTGTATGCAATGGAGGCGATCTTATTCGCGGCGGTGATCATCTTGCGGCGGACGGAATATCCCTCCACAATGCGTCCGTAGGATTCGGCGTTCAACGATGAGGGGACTTGATTCACCAACGCGGTGAGGTACGCCGGTCCGCCGATCTCGTTCAATTGCCCGCGCTTCTCGAGTTCGTCGGAAACAGTCAAAAGGTCGATGGGGACGCGTTGTTCGTGCAGGCTGGTGAACGCGTCCC
>CAZQES010000029.1:14254-29933 GCA_964591425.1 uncultured Anaerolinea sp. | reverse complement strand
CCCCCACCCTTTCCTCCCCCAAATTCAATGGTATTAAGTTTGTTTGCGAACAAAATTTTGATGTCGAATTTGGGGGAGGTGCCCGTTAGGGCGGAGGGGGTGAGGTGGTACAATTTTTCAAACACATGTCAATGCAAGCGGAGCGAAGCAATCTCCTCGCACTGAAGTATCACTCACGGAGACATCATGAAAGAACTCGAAGAACGAATCTTGCGCGATGGAAAGAATCTCGGCGGGGGAATTTTGAAAGTGGATAGTTTTGTCAATCATCAAGTGGACCCGCTTTTGATGGATGCCTGCGGACGCGAATTTGCGCGGCGCTTCGCTTCGGTTCAAGCGACCAAGGTGCTGACCGCCGAGATCTCCGGCATTGCCCCCGCCCTGACGACCGCGATCCATCTCGGTCTGCCTGTCGTGTACGCGCGCAAGCATAAACCGATCACCATGCCCGATCAGGTGTATCTCACGCTCGCGCCTTCACATACAAAAGGTCGCACGGTCGAGTTGATCGTCTCGCCGGAATATTTGGCGAATAACGAGCGCGTGCTCATCATTGACGACTTCCTCGCCAGCGGACAGACGATTTTAGGCTTGGTTCGTCTGGCTGAGGCATCGGGCTCAAAAGTTGTGGGCATCGGCGCGCTGATCGAGAAATCGTTCGAGGGCGGACGCGAGGCATTGCAATCGTTGGGTGTGCCGGTGGAATCCCTGGCGTGCATAACGAAGATGGAAGATGGGAAGATCGAGTTCAAGTAGGGGCACAGCAAATCCTGAAGGGATTATGACGGTTGCTCGTCCCGCTGTGCCCTTACCGGATGGAAGATGAAAAAACTTCTTTGGTTCTTCGCCCCGCTCATCGGCTGGATGTTCGCTCACATGAGTTTTGCCATTCCCGTCAAACGATTGCGAGAAACCGAAACCTTGATAGCATTTCATCACCCGAAACCGTCGTATCCGTTCCATGTTCTGCTCGTGCCGAAGAGGGCGGTCAAAACGCTGATGGATTTTGATTCGCACGATTCTGACTTTCTCAATGACTTGTATTCGGCTGTGCAAAGCCTCGTGGAGGAATTTCATCTCAGTGCGTATCGGTTGATCGTCAACGGCGGGGAGTATCAGGATTTTCCGCAGTTGCATTTTCATTTAATATCGGAGGTAGGGGCACAGCGAAACATAGATAAACATTGACTGTTGTTCGTCTCGCTGTGCCCCTACAGAAATCAAATATGAATTCCATCGCCATCTTAGACTTCGGCTCACAATATGCCCAACTCATCGCGCGGCGCGTGCGCGAGGCGAAGGTGTATTGTGAGTTGTTTCCGTGGGACGCGCCACAGGAAAATATTCTCTCGATCAACCCGCAGGGATTCATCCTCTCCGGCGGACCAAAATCCGTTTACGAAGCGAACGCGCCGTTCATTCAGGAATTTATTTTCAAAACCGGCTTGCCGATCCTCGGCATCTGTTACGGGATGCAAGCATTAACTCACGCGCTAGGCGGGCAGGTTGACCCCTCCGCACAACGCGAATACGGACATGCCGAGATTATTCCTATAACCTCTGGTCTCGATACGCTCGCATTAAGTTACTTCGACAGGCTCAATGCAGGGGCTCGCTACTCGACCAGCGCGCATTCTCTAATCTCTAATCTCTCAAAAGTTTGGATGTCTCATGGCGACCGCATCACCAAACTCCCAGAGGGATTTGTTGCATTGGCAAAAAGTGGTAACAGTCCTTTCGCGGCGATGGGCGATATGAAGCGCAAATACTTCGGCGTGCAGTTTCACCCCGAAGTGCATCACACGCCGAACGGGGAAAAATTGCTCAAGCATTTCGTCGTGGATATTTGCGGCGTTGATCCAAACTGGACTCCTGAATCCATCATTGAAGAATCCGTCGCACGGATTCAAAAACAGGTCGGCAGTGAACGCGTGCTTGCGGCGGTGAGCGGCGGAGTCGATTCGTCCGTGGCGGCGGCGCTGATGCACAAAGCGATCGGCGATCAACTCGTGGCTGTGTTCGTGGATACTGGCTTGCTGAGGAAAAACGAAGGGGAACAGGTCGCTTCGGCGTTTCGAAATCATTTGCATTCTGAACTGATCGCCGTGGATGCCAGTGACGAGTTTTTCTATGCACTTCATGGCGTAACGGACCCGGAGCAAAAGCGGAAAATCGTCGGCGAAAAATTTATTCGCATTTTCGAGCAACAGGCAAAGCAATTAGGTCAGCCGAAATTTTTGGTGCAGGGGACGATCTATCCCGATGTTGTGGAATCGTCCGCGCCGGACAGGAACAAGGCGGAGAAGATCAAAACGCATCACAATGTCGGTGGTCTGCCGGAGGATATGCAGTTCGAACTCGTCGAGCCGTTGCGATACTTGTTCAAGGACGAAGTCCGCGCGGTGGGCGAAGCGCTCGGGTTGCCGGAGTCGCTGGTGTGGCGGCAACCGTTTCCGGGTCCGGGCTTGACCGTGCGCTGTCTAGGCGAAGTGACGCGCGAGCGTGTGTCCCGTCTGCGCGCAGCGGATGCGATCCTGATCGAGGAGTTATCCAAAGCAGGGTTTTTGGGCATGAAGATGTCCCGCAGTTCAACTGCGGGACGAACAGAGGTGGACAGTTCAACTGCTGGGCAAACATCACAGGCGTTCGTCGTTTTACTGCCCGTGCGTTCGGTCGGCGTGATGGGCGACCAGCGGACATATCAGGAAGCGGCGGCGATCCGCGCGGTGACAACGGAGGATTTCATGACCGCCGATTGGGCGCGCCTGCCGCATGACCTGCTGGCGCGTGTGTCGAGCCGTATCGTGAACGAGGTGGAAGGAATCAATCGCGTGGTGTATGATATTACCAGCAAGCCGCCCGCAACGATCGAATGGGAATGATTTCGATTTACGATTTTCGATTGACGATTTACGATTGCGCCGGGAGCGGACTTTGAGGAGGCAGGATGAATTTCGAGATTGGCGAAGTTTTATCTCGTTCGTTGCAGATCACGTGGAGGAATAAATCGTTTTGGGGGTTGGTCATCCTGCCGATGTTGGTGAGTTTTGTTGCGATTCCGATCTATTTCGTACCTGTTTTTGTAGATATCAACTCGCCGGACTCACCGACCTTCTTCGACAACCCGGTGTTCCTTGTGTTCTTCTTTTTCTTCCAAGTGGTCTTCATCCTGCTCACGATTGCGCTGGCTACCTACGGCTATTCTGCGCTGACGCTGGGCATCGTGCGCGTGGATCGCGGCGAGCAGGGAACATCCTTCAAACAATTGTTGCTGGACGCGAAGACATATTTCCCGCGCATGTTGGGTGTGATGTTGCTCACCACTTTTGGGATCGGATTGGTCTTCTTCTCCCTATTCGCGTGCATGGCACTGTTCGGCATGGTCACCGCGGGCATCGGGTTCATTTGCATCCAACCCTTCATCATTGTGCTTTACCCGGTCATGATGATGGTCTATGCATTCATGGAACAGGCGCAAGCCGCGGTCGTGGTGGATGAGTTGGGGGTCAGGGAAGCGCTCATCAAAGGCTGGGAATTGTTGAAGGCAAATTTCTGGGGGCTCGCTTTGATCTCGCTCGTGATCTATCTGGGAGCCAGCTTTGTTAGCAGTCTCATCGTCATGCCGTTCATGATTCCGTTCTTTTTCTTTCCGTTCTTTCTTGAATCCAATTCGTTCGATCCGACCGTTTTCGGGCTGGCGATGGGCGGATACATGCTCGTCCTTTTCCCGCTGATGGCGCTCGTACAGGGAGTTACAATCACTTTCATGAAATCTGCGTATGTACTAGTGTACCTTCGGTTGACTCGGCTTTCGAAACAGCCCGTTCCGGCCGAAGCGACGGCATAGAAAAGGAGACTGCAATGAACTTCAATTTTGGAGAAGTGCTCACCCGCGCGTGGCAGATCATCTGGAAGCACAAAGTCCTGTGGGTCTTTGGCATCCTCGCCAGTTGTGGACGGAGCAATGGCAATTTCAATTCGAATTCCAGCGGCGGAGGTGGTGACGGCGGCGGATTTGGTCAACCGCCCGATCTTCCTCCGCAAGTATTGCGTTGGATGCAAACCATCGAGCAGAATCTCACCACGGTCGTTATTGTCCTGCTCGCTGTGGTCTGCATTATCTGGATCATCGGCATCTTCCTCGGCGTGATCGGCAAGGTCGGCTTGATCCGCGGCACTGCGCAAGCGGAAGGCGGCGCGGAATCGCTGGTCTTCGGCGAATTGTTCAGTGGCAGTACGCCGTATTTCTGGCGTATGTTCGGTCTCTCGCTGATATTAAGTTTGCCAATTTTCCTCATCGCCATAGCGATCGCTGTGGTTGTTGCCGGCGGTTTGGTTGCAAGCGGAGGCGAAGAGACCGCACTCCTAGCGATGATGGGAATGGTTCCTCTGCTGATCGGTTGTTTCTGTCTGCTTATCCCGGTCATGTTTGTGCTTGGCATGATCTTCCGGCAAGCTGAGAACGCGGTTGTGTTGGAGGATATGAGCGTCATGCCCGCCATCACACGCGGGTGGGAAGTGTTCAAAGCCAACCTCGGTCCGATCATCCTCATGGCGATTATCCTCGGTGTGATCGGGTTCGTGGCTGGTTTGGTTATCATCGTCCCATTCTTTATCATCGCCTTCCCAGCGATGCTCGCATTCATGGCAGGCGATGGACAGAACCTCACGCCTCTTTATTTGCTAGGCGCTTGTTTCTGCCTCTTCATCCCGGTTGCCTGGCTGATACAGGGAATCATCATCGCCTACACCGAATCCGCGTGGACGTTAACCTACATGCGTTTGACCAAACCGCAAAGCAACGCGCCGATGGTCACCGAGGCGAATGCGTAGATTTCTCACGCTCATCCTAAGTGTGGGGTTGCTTGCCGCACCTCAGGCTTTCGCGCGCGCCCAAACCGGCGCGTACGCGGAGATCGTCACCATCGACGCGCAGAACTTCCCGCAAATCTCCGCGCTGTTGGATGTGTTCAACGCGAACGGTGGATTCGAATCGAACCTTCAACCCTCCAACCTGACTGTCTACGAGGATGGTCAGCCGCGCCCCGTTGACACGCTGACCCAACTCGACGTTCCGGTGCAGATCGTGGTGGCGGTCAACCCCGCGCCCGCGTTGGATGTGCGCGACTCGAACGGCGTGGCGCGTTTCTCGCGCGTCGTCGAAGCGCTTGGGAATTGGACGAACGCCCAACCCGCCGATTCACGCGACGATTTGAGTCTGGTCTCGCTTTCCGGATCGTTGATCACCCATGCCAAAGTCACGGACTGGTTCGTGAGCCTCGGCTCGTTCAAACCCGACTTTCGCAAGTCCACGCCCAACCTGAACACGCTATCCATCGCGCTCGATACCGTCAACTTGCCGGTCCCACAACCCGGCATGAAGCGCGCCATCCTCTTCATCACCCCGCACATCGAAGACCCGAACATCGATAACACCATCGCGCCGCTCATACAACGCGCCGTTCAATCGAAAGTGCGCGTCTTCGTCTGGTTCGTGGATGCGGAGGAGGAATTCGTCTCTGCCAGTGCCAACGCGTTCAAATCGCTTGCCCTGCAAACGAACGGATCGTTCACCGCGTTCTCCGGCATCGAAACCCTGCCCGACCCGAACGTATATTTCGCGCCGCTGCGCCGCGTCCACGCGTTGACGTACACCTCCGCGCTCAACACGGCCGGGGCGCACACCCTCGGCATCTACGTGAATACGCCGCAGGGCAACATCCCCGCGTTGGATCAGACCTTCAATGTGGACATCCAGCCGCCCAACCCGATCTTCGTCTCGCCGCCGTTGCAGATCACGCGCCAGCCACCGGCAGACGATCCCTACAACCCGAAGAGCCTCACACCGGAGCAACAGGTCCTTCAGATCATCGTCGAGTTCCCCGATGGACATGCGCGCGAGTTAAAACGCACCTCCTTGTACGTGGATGGAGTCGTCGTTGCAGAAAACCTTAAGCCGCCGTTCGACCGATTCGTCTGGGATCTGTCCGCGTACGACGAGAGCAGTCAGCACACCATCATCGTCGAAGCGGAGGATTCGCTGGGGCTGAAAAAATCGAGCATCGGCATCCCGGTCAACATGACGGTGGTGCAAGTGCCGAGAGGCGTGCAAGCATTGTTCGCGCGCTACAGTACCTATCTGGTGATGGGCGCGCTGGGGCTTGCCGGGATTGCGTTGTTGGGGATCTTGTTACGAAGCCGCAGGAGTAATGCCGAACGCAAAGAACGGCGCGAAACCAAACGCAATTTCGATGACCCGCTCACCCAGCCGGTAGCCGCGTTGACCGAGCCGCCCGTTTCAGCGACAACCAAAGTGAAGACCGCGCCGCGCCAGCCGGTCAAATTGCAGACCAAACCTCTGCGCATCGAGGATGCCTCCGCCTATCTCGTCCGTTTGACGAGCGGGGGCGAACCTGCCAGCGTGGCGCCGATTCCCATCATTGAAAAAGATATGACCTTCGGCACCGACCCGGTCCAGTCCATGCATGTGCTGGACGACGCGACGATCTCGCCGCTCCATGCGCGCATCAAACAAACGGAGGGTGGAATTTTCACGATCTACGACCACGGCTCGGTGGCGGGGACGTGGGTGAACTTCGACCCGGTCGCGCGCGAAGGCAGGCGGCTTGCCCACGGCGACCGAATCCACTTTGGGGGGTTGGTGTATCGCTTCGAGTTGAAGCAGGCTCCCCCGGCGTCTGAACCGAAGGTGTCTTCCAAGCCATAACCATTGTAGCGTTGTGATCCTCCCCAGAATGTCTCTGCATCGATGCCCCATCCCTGCTGTATAATGTGAAGAATTAACCATGAAACGCACCTCGCGCGCGCATTTGAATGTGGAAGCACAGACCCACGCGGGCATGACGGGCAAGAACAACGAGGACCGCTATGCCGTTGCCTCGTTCGTCCTCGGTCCGCGCGACTCAACGCCGGTGATCTTTGCCGTGCTGGCAGACGGCATCGGCGGACACAAAGCGGGCGAGGTCGCCGCGGAACTCGCGGTGAATCACATCATGGAAGCCGTGGCGAAAAGCGACGGGAAGCACACGCACCGCGCCATCGAAGATGCAGTGGCAGAAGCCAGCAACGCCATCGCCGCGCATTCCGCTACCGACGAAAATTTCAAGGGCATGGGTTCCACCTGCGCCACCGCATGGATCATCGGCGATAAATTGCACACCAGCTATGTGGGCGATTCGCGCATCTACCTCATCCGCGGCGGGCGCATTCAGCAAATGACGGTGGATCACACGTGGGTGCAGGAAGCCATCGAGAGGAACGTGCTCACGCCCGAAGCCGCGCGCGAACACCCGAACGTGCATGTCATCCGCCGTTATCTCGGTTCGCCGGTGCCGCCCGAGCCGGACTTCCGCATGAAGTTGTTCAACGATGAAAGTGACCAGCACGCCGAGAACAATCAGGGCATGCAACTCGAGCCGAACGATGTCTTGTTGCTGTGCAGTGACGGGCTCACTGATCTGGTGTGGAACGATGAGATCCTCGAGATGGTGCGCTCGAAGCCGAACCTGAAAGAGGCGGCGAACGCGCTGATCGAACTCTCCAACTCGCGCGGCGGGCACGACAACATCACCCTCATTTTGATCGCGGTGCCGCCGGATTTCAAATTATTAAGTGAAAAGAAGAAAAAGGATTGGCTCCCCTGGATCCTCGGCGGAGTTGCAGGGCTGATCTTCGTCCTCATCGCCGCGTCGCTCCTGACGTTCGGCTTGATCCGGCGCTCCTCGACCGTGGTCGCCACCGTAACCGCCCCACCCGCGCCAGCGACATGGACCTCATCGCCTCAGCCGATCCTCACGATATTTCCCTCGTTCACCCCAGCACCAAACAACCCCCAGTCCGTCCCGCCGACTCTCACGCCGTGGCCCACGAACACCATTAGCCCATAATATCTTTTCTCATTTCGACATACTCAATGCAAATTTTCGTCTTTCGTCAAATAAGGAAAGAGGAAAGACGATAGATAACCCGAAGGATGCTCTCATGCCTGTTAAACATTCCACCGACGTCGAAGCGAAAAATGTGAGCGCGGGGAAAGACACGACGATTCAAGTGCTCATCTCCTCACAGGAGGGACCGAACTTCGCCCTGCGGAAATTTTCCATGCAAAAAGGTGGAGGAATGCCCCGCCACACCAACCTCGTCGAGCACGAGCAATACGTCCTGCGCGGCGAAGCGGATATCACCATCGGCGACGAGTCCCATCATGTGAAAACTGGTGACGTGGTTTTCATCCCCGAAGGCGTCATCCATTCGTATCAAAACACGGGGGAAGAGCCGTTTGAATTTCTGTGCATCGTCCCCAACAGGGAAGACAGAATCACGATCGTGGACGAGGGGTGTTGATACAAAGGCAGGCAATCCTTCTTAGTTCACAACCATGAAAAAGAATTTGTATTTTGCTTTGATACTGACCCTCACTGCCTGCACCGCGCAGACAAGTACAATCCCCGCGCCTGCCCAGCAGACTTCCGAAGTCTCTGAGACTTCGGAAGTCTCAACCTCCACCCTTCCCGCCCTCACAGTCACAGAAACCCTCGCCCCCACCGCCACCCCCGAAGCGACGGCGACGCCCACCCCTGAACCGACTGTAATTCAAAAAGAAATTTCATTCAATGTCACACGCGCAAACGGTGAGGCTATTACCATTTCCATGCCTGCCTTTATTCCAAATATTCCTGAAGGGGCTACACCCGAAGAGATTTCTGAAATTGAGCTGGAAACAATAAAAGAAGCATTAAAATTTATTGTAAATGATGATGTTGATTGGGGAAATGTTAAAGCTACCCCATTAAGTGAACTATCTGAAACAGATCTAAAGTATTTATATGATTTAATTTTACTTCCAAATTATGCAGATACATATGCAGGATTAGCCGTGGTAACCATCGAGCCAACTGGCGATATTGTTCCCTTTGAAAATAATCAAATCGGTGTGGGTGTAAATGATGTCACTTATGATGGAATAAGTGGAACTTTATTGAAATACATTACTGGTGAAGGAGAACACACTGGAAATACTTTGTTTGTTGGCGTCCATGTAAATAATACTGTTCCTCTTCTTAAATTCCAAACCATTACACTTGATTTAGGTAAATAATTCTTCTACACTGAATTAATGAAAAATTGGGGGGTATTTATTGCTACAGCATTGCTCTTTTTAATATTTTTCCCCAATTCTGCTTCGGCAACCTGCTGGAAAACATGGCCCCAGTCGGGATCGGATTTTGAATGTGGTTATCCTCAAGAGTATTGTGATATCAATCAAAATACTGGTGGGGCACAAGGGATTGCTGTCTATAGCTGTGGTGTATATTCTCAATGTCTTGGACAAAATAGTGATAGTTGGGGATGCTACTTCCATCAATTCAATTGTGATGATCCTTGTGGAAGCCCTGGTGTTCCTGGGGGAGGCGGGGGTGGAGGGGGATTTGTTTGCCCTTTAGCCAGAGTTGACTGTCCACTTGGAAGCGTGAGAGGAAGTACGCTTCTGGGCTCACAATGTGAAAGCTATCAATGCCAGAGTAATGTCGGGTCGGCACAAGTTAAGGGGAGTTGTTGTAAATGGACTCAGCCGCCACAGGAGTGTAGTGATTGGTATTGTGGGTACAAACCAGGTCCTGGCGGCAAAATCTGCGCCACAAAAAATAATCCAAATAAGTGTTGCCGAGATTGCACACAAGAACCGCCAACTTGTGGGCAATATAACTATGAAACATATAACTGTGTTTCTGTTTGCTCGGCAACCGCTCCGACCAATGTCACATTCACTCCAATTTCTTTGACTGCCGCACGGCTCACATGGTCTCCTGGAACTGGGGGGACAACGCAATATGTGTATGTTGGAAGCAACAAACCCGATGTTGAGGCAAACTGCGCATCAGGCAGTTGCGCGGTATCGGTTAACTTGGGCTCGGCAACTCAGAGTACATATGACACGCCGCAAGTTTTGGTGCCAGGAACTGTTTACTACTACCGCGTGGTGAATAGTGAAAGTATAAGTTGCGCAACACCTTCGGTAACAGGAACACATTTACAATCCTGCACCCTCTCACCGACTTCTCTATCTCTATCCACCTCTCAAACTGCTGTCATTACCGCCTCCGTTGGAAATTCATCTGAAATTCAAAGGGTGGATTTTAGCTCCAATAACCCCTCTATCGCATCCGTTTCCCCGTCATCTGATAATTCATATCCCCTCCGCTTGGCGGCAGGCGAGGAAGGGGATGAGCAAAATCACAACGGCTGTTTCGCAGGCACCCCCGCCTTGCGCGGAAAATTTACCCCGGTTGGCACAACATCAATTCTTATGCAGGCACGGCGCTATCTGGCATTTCCTCGGATTCCAATTGATACAAGAAATCGGGGGCAAAATCAGCCCCATTGGGCCAGCTCACAGTACGCGAATCAGGGTCAACGAATGCCTTCGCAAAATAGGCGGGGTTGCGAAGAGGCTCGAAGATCGGCCCGTAAAGTTCCTTCCGCAGGTTGACGCGCTTACGAACGCCATTGTCGAATGTCAAGTCGAGCGAGTGCGAACCAACGACCTTTGCCTGAGTAATATGGATAATCATATTTTTTCTCCTGTTAATCCAACGGCTCGATCGGGCGCAACGGCAAACCTGCCCGCGCCAGTTCCCAATTTGCGCGAAGTTCTGCCTGATGAATTGCTGCCCATTCGAAAACTTTCGAGCGTGTTGCGCGTGACAGATTTCCTTCCAAGATCATGATTGGGTCAATGCCAATTTCTGCCTCGTCTTCGGCGCGTTCGGCGTGGAAATGTGGCGGCTGATGTTCACGATAGTACATTGAAATCTTGATACCGTGAAAGATCGAGATGGTGGGCATTTTCTATTTTGGAGTATAAGCCTTTTCAAATTCAACGTCAACGCACTTAATCACAACGGCTGTTTCCCCGGCACCCCCGCTTTGCGCGGAAATTTCGCCGGCGTCGCGGCGACCTTGTCCACCAGTACGAGATAACGATCCTCCACCACGCCCGGCAAGTTGACCTTCACCAGCTCCCTTAAATTCCCGCCCAACAATTTCATCGCCTTCTCCGCGGACTGCGCCTCGACGGGTCCGCTTTCGCCTTTTAGGGCGAGCATTGTCCCGCCTGCTTTCACCAGCGGTAAAAGGTACTCGCTCAACACGTTGAGGTTTGCCACCGCACGCGCCACTGCCCAGTCATATTTCTCGCGGTGACTTGGATCTTGTCCCACCTCCTCCGCGCGTGCTTTGACGACTTGCACATGTTCGAGTCCCAGCACGCTGACGATGTGTTGGCAGAACATGGCTTTCTTGCCGACGGATTCAACGAGGGTCAAGTGTAGATTCGGATACAAAATCTTGAGTGGAATGCCCGGAAAGCCCGCGCCAGTCCCCACGTCGATGAGTGAAGCGGGTGGATTTGCGCGAAGCGTCCATGCTATTACGCACGAGAGCGAATCCAGAAAGTGTTTGGTGCGGATCGACTCCGCGTCGCGGATCGCGGTCAGGTTGAATTTTTGATTCCACTCGAGCAACTCTTTTTCATAGGTGATCAACGCCATCACCTGTCTGCCCGTGATGTGAACATTTAACAGTTCCTGCGTGTGGTGAACAAGGGATTCCATAGAAAAAATTATACCCTTGAGATCTTCTTTACCTCTTTCTTCTTTCCACGAGAAGAAAGAGGAAAGAAGAAAGACCGTCAACCGTGACGGTCTTTCCAAAGGCTTACAGAATGAGAGGTCGAATTTACTTCTTCTCTTCCTGCTTCACTTCCGCAACGGCTTTCGACTTATTGAACCTGCGATACAGTCCGCGCCCGCCGAGGGAGGCGAGATACAACGGGATGGCAACGAGGATCAACGCCGGCAGATTGTACAGCACGAAGCGGATGAGGAATTGCACGAAGCCCTGCGTGAAGTAGATCAGGTCCTGGATCGCGTCGTTGGCGGTGCCTTCAAGTCTCCAGCCGCCGATCTCCACCGGCTGGACGGTCTCTTCGGCGATCAAGCGGACGCTGACGGCAGAGAGCGCAACGGACTCATCGTAGTATTGGATCTGCCCTTTTAGCACTTCGATCTCGCTTTGGATTCTTTGCAGTTCGGTGTAGACCGCGAGCACGCCTTCGGTCTCGGTGGCTTGATCGAGGATCTCGAGCAGTTTCTTCTCCGCGGCTTGCTTGGCTTTGAGTTGCGACTGCAAGTCTACGTAGATGCTCGTCACATCCTGCCCGGAGCGGTTCTCGTAATTGACCTCGACCGCGCCTTCCTTGATCGCTTCGAGCGCGTCATCGAGTTTTTCCTGCGGCACGCGGATGGTGATCGTCGCCTCGGGCGCTTCGACGCTGTTGACCCCGTAGTACGTTGTGTAAATGTTGGACGAGACGACGAATCCGCCCATCTCTTCTGCCAATGCCGCGATCTCGCTCATGCGTGTTTTGGGGTCGGCGACCACGATGGCAAGGTCCGCGTTCTGGATGACCATGCGTTCCTGTTGTACTTGCGCGCTTGAAGAATCCATCCCTTCCATCATCACTTTCACCTGGTCGCTTGCCGGAAGTGCCGGGGAGGATGCATAATACTCGGGCTCGGCGGGAGCGCCACCACCATAACCGCCGGGAAGGTCAGAATTGATCACGCTGAACGTACTTCCGATCCGCGGGGAAAACATATTCATCAGCAGCGATCCGACGAGGACAAAAGCAACCACCACTGACAGGATAATCAAAAGCGGACGTTTCATTGTTTCTTCTCCTTGATAGAGCAAAGTAATTTCACTCTACAGACGCATCCGTGTTTGGATTGTTCCGCCCTTCCCCAGCCAATCTCCAATCTCCAGTCTCCAGTCTCTGGTCTCGATACGCTCGCAACCACCGCTCGCTACTCGACCGACACCAATTACTGCCTTCCTTTACCACCCCTCCATCAGCCGAATCGCGTGTTTCTCCGGCAGTTTCGCCTCGCGGATGCGCTTCTGCACTTCCTCGATGTTGTACTTCACGCGGCGCGGCTCCCACGTTTTGGCTTCTGTGTCGTAGATGGCGTACGCGGAGCGCGGGTCGCGGTCGCGGGGTTGACCGACCGAACCGGGGTTCATGATCAAGCGCGGCTTCAAATTCACCACTTCGCCGGGGCGGATTGGTTCCAGCGTCACGCGGTCGTTCTCCGCATTGTGGCGGAACATGCATTGCAAATGCGAATGTCCCACCATGCACCACGGCGTGGTGAAATGGTCGAAGTTCAAGCGCGCCGAAAGCGAGTTCAAAATATATTCCCAGACCGAATCGCGCGGACTGCCATGCACGAGACTGGCATCCTCACGCACCTTCAAATTCTGCGGGAGCGAGCGCAAAAAGTTCATGTTGTCGGCGCTCAGCACGCGTTCGTGATATTCCAGCGTGCGGCGCGCGTCGCCGTTGAACGCCTCGAACGGGATGCGCCCCACCACCGCCACATCGTGATTGCCGAGCAAACAGGTGAGGTTCGGGATGTCGCGTATCTCCTCCACCACCGCGTTCGGGTCGGGTCCATAGCCCACGAGGTCGCCGAGGCACCACGTTTCATCGACAGTGCCGGCGTCCTTGAGCACCGCTTCGAGCGCGGTGAAATTCGCGTGAATGTCCGAGATCACCAGAACACGCATATCACTCCAGCAGTTTCGCGATCCGTTCGATCATGGTTTCAGCCACTTCCATTTTGCCCATCAACGGTAACGATTCCTGATGCCCATCTGCAAACAACAGCGTAACACGATTTGTTTCCACCGCAAACCCCGCATCGGACGCAGAGATGTCGTTCGCCGCGATCATGTCCAAGCCTTTGGATTCTAACTTATTTGACGCGTTCTCGAGCAGATCGCGCGACTCGGCGGCGAATCCCACCACCACGCGCGGACGCTTCGCGCCTCCCTTTTGGCTGGTTACCGCTTTCAGGATATCCTCCGTCGCTTCGAGTTCGACCTGCGGAACGCCGCCTTCCTTTTTGATCTTGTCCTTCGCCGAGTTCTTCGGTCTAAAATCTGCCACTGCCGCCGCCATGACCAGCACATCGGCGTTTGCAGACTCGCTCAACACGGCATCGAGCATTTGTTTCGCGGTCTGCACGTTGACCACCTCCGCGCCGACAGGAGGGGTCAATGTAACCGGGGTTGTGATCAAGGTGACGTGCGCACCGGCGTCCAGCGCGGCTTGCGCGAGGGCATACCCTTGCTTGCCGGAGGATTTATTCGTGAGCACGCGCACGGGGTCGAGCGGTTCTTGAGTCCCGCCGGCGGTGACGATCACTTTCCTATTGGCGAGCAGACCATCCCGTCCAAGAATGACGCGGAGGTGTCCGATGAGTTCGTTTGTCTCCGGGAGTCGCCCTTTGCCGGTGAGTCCCGAAGCGAGGTGTCCCTCCGCCGGTTCGATGATGTATGCGCCGCGTTTGCGGAGGGTGTCCAAATTTTCCTGCGTTGCCGCGTGATCGTACATGCCGCCGTCCATCGCAGGCGCAACGACAAGCGGACATCCCGCGGCCACTGCCGTGACGGTGAGAAGTGTATCCGCCTGCCCGTGCGCGAGTTTGGCAATTGTGTTCGCGGTGCAAGGCGCGATGACGAGCAGGTCGGCGGTATGACCCAAACCGACGTGCAACACATGCGCTTCAGCGCCCCACAGGTCAGAGTCGGTGTAGGCGCGGCGACCGGTGACCGACTGAAACGTGAGCGGTGTGATGAACTTTTGCGCCGATTCGGTGAGAATCACATCCACGTGCGCGCCCGCCTGCGTAAGTTTGGAAGCGAGGTCCGCGGCTTTGTAGGCGGCGATGGAGCCTGTCACTCCGAGGAGGATGTGTTTGTTGGAAAGTACGGACATACGTGTTGATTATACTTCCACGGAAAAAGCGAGGCTGGGATGTGCATCGCTTTTTCAATGTTCAGTCTTCGGCAGGGAACAACGCCTCCAGCCCGCGCCAGACGTCGTCGCGCCAGGCGGTGTAGCAGTGACCGCCGGTGAATTCGCGATATGCCGCGTTGTATCCCTTCTCTTGTAACAGCGCGTGGATGCGGCGATTATCCTCAAGAAGCCATTCGAGTTTGCCTGCGTCCATCCAAATGTCGAGCTGGCGCGCGTGACTGTGACGGATCAGATCCACTGCGGCGAAATCCCTCCCTTCGAGTTCGAACACGCCGGATTGACTCAACACCTTGCCGAAGATATCGGGCATCCGCAAGCCGGTGTACACCGACATCAACCCGCCGAACGACGCGCCCAGCACGCCGAAGGCGCCGGGTTTTTGGTTGGTGTCGAGCAGGTCTAACTTTTTACGCGCCAGCGGCAGGACTTCATGCTCGAGCCATGCAAGCGTCGCGTCGGAGCAGGCGTATTCGACCGGCCGGCGACTCTTTCCATTTTGGAGGAGTGCCATCGCGATCGGGCGGATGCGTTGGTCAGCGATCAAATTGTCCACGATGGTGGCAAGGCGACCGCGGTGCATGTAATCGTAACCGTCGTAGACGACGAGCAGTGGCACGGGTTCTTTGACAGGCGGTTTGTACAACCAGACATCGCGCTCGCCGTAATCCTGTAGCATCCACGTGTCCACGCGGTGAGCGCTCAGCGCGCCGTTCGGCACGTCTGCGCGGCGCATGGAGAAGGGCGAGGGCATCGTCTCGGGCATGGAGAAGAAGT
>CAZQES010000029.1:0-14244 GCA_964591425.1 uncultured Anaerolinea sp. | reverse complement strand
GTTGCGCGAACCGACTCCGTTGTTGACACTTTTGCGGTTCAACGGGTCGGGGAATCGTCCTTGCGAAACGGGATCGTAAAACGCGTATTCGAGATAGGCGTCGCGGGGAAGCGTGAGGGAGACAGACCAGATCGATTTGGACGAGGCAGGCGTCAGTGTGGAGCCGAGGCGTTTGAGGGGTTTGGGATTCGCCTCCCAGCCGTGCAGGTCGCTGATGAGGTGCGGCGCGTTCCTACCCTCCCAAATGAACGTGGCGCGATTCCCCTCAACGACCGGGTTGCCAAATTCCTTTGCGCGCTGGATGGTGTCTTGTGATGGACTCATTTACTGAACGTTCCCACCAGTTCGCCCTGCGCGAGGATGTGACCTTCCATGGCTTTGAGCAGTTCGCCTTTGTCTGCGCCGGGCAACAAGCCGACGGTTTCATCGAGCGCGTAGAGTTTGAAAAAATAACGATGCGTGCCGCTGGGCGGGCACGGACCATCGTAGCCGATATTGCCGCCAGAGTTTCTGCCCACGAACGGACTACCCTGACCCTCCGACACGTTCTTGCCGGTGACCGGTAGATCCTCCGCAAGACTGCGCGTTTCAGGCGGAATGTTATACAACACCCAATGCACCCACGTGCCAACGGGCGCGTCGGGGTCGTCCATGATAAGCGCAAAAGATTGTGTTCCGGTGGGTGGGTCGGTCCACGCGACCGCGGGTGAAATGTTTCTCCCGGTGCATGTGTATTTCGCAGGGATCGTTCCCCCGTTGGCGAACGCGTCGCTGGTGATGGTAAATGTGTTTGCCACAGCCGCCTCCGTTGGTTCAGCCGGGGCTGAACAGGCTGAAAGTAAAATGGCGATTACAAAAAGAAGGCGATGATTTTGTTTCATCGGCATAAGTATATCCTCGTGCTCGATTCCATAGCCGTGTCGTGAGTCCCCCGTTTTGGTGGTTTTGTCACAACTTCTTGATGAAGTGCACGAGACGATCCACTTCAAAGTAGCCGGTCTTCCGGTGCGCCTCGATGCTGGCTTCGTTCTCCAGCCACGTATCCGAGCCCATTTCGGTGCAACCTTTTTCGCGCGCCCAATTCTCGGCGGTCAGGATCATCTCGCGCCCAAGTTTCTGCCCGCGGATGTTTTCGTCCACAAACCACGCTTCGATGTACCCGACCGGGCTGGTCTGGCATCCCTCGGCGTAGTCGCGCAGGCTGATCTCGACGAACGCGACCAGATTTCCGTCCGCGTTCGAGGCGACGAACACGGCGCGCTTTCGATCGGCGAGGATCGAATCCATGTCCAATTGAAGATATTCGGCAGGCAGGTGATACCACAACAACTGCCGCATTCTCAGCCATTCGGGTTTGTCAGCCGCGGTCGCGCGGCGGATCTCATAACTCATGGATTCTCCGCCAAAAATAGGATGCGCTGGAGATTATAGTCAATATCCGCGCGAAGACAATGATTCGACGCCTTGTTTCTCCATCTTCAGGATGATGAAAAACTCCAACGCGAATTGCGCGAAAAAGCGAATGACGCGAATTTTTCATTTTCGCGCCGTTCGCCCGATCTGCGTTATTCGCGTTGAATCCCTGACTAAATCCTCGGATTCGTAAACCCGCTTCTTTCTCCCTTCAGCCTGCCGCGCCGAGCCGACGCGTTATCTCAATCTTGGAATCCACCTTGGCACGCGCTTGCAATATTCCTCATACGCCGCGCCGAATTGATTCCGCAGGATGGGTTCTTCGATGAGGAAGATCAGAATGTTAAACCCAAGGAAAAAGAACAGGGCATACACGATCGCCAGCGCCGAACCAAACCAAAGGATAAACCCAACCTGAAATAGCATTGCCCCGACGTAAATGGGATTCCGCACGTAGCGGTACAACCCCGCGATGACCAATTCTTTCGGCGGGTCGACGAACGCAGGCGTGCCGCGTCCGCGGCGGATGATGTCCGCACAGCATCGAACGATGATGAGCGCGCCGAGAATCCAAAACGGGACGGCAAGATAACTGAAGATTCCAAAATTGACGAACGGTTTGTCACGCGAGGCAAGTTGATACGGGAGGTACAACGTGAACAGTCCATGCATGAACCCCATGTAGAGGATGGTCTTGAGAGTGTTCATTTCACGCGCGGCATCCAACGCGGGACGCGTTTGAGATATTCCTCATACGACGCGCCGAACTTCTTTTTCAACGTCGGTTCTTCGTACATGGTGACAAAGGCATGTGTCGCCGCGAAAAATAAAAACGGTGCAACCAGCAATGCAAGCGACGGCGACCACAACGCCCATCCGATCAATGCGAGGATTCCCGAAACATACATCGGGTTGCGGACGAAGCGATAGAGTCCCACCGCGACCAGTTCTTTCGGCGGGTCGATCGGTGCGGGAGTGCCGCGTCCCTTGAAGGTGAAATCCCAGAAGCACCACAAAACGATTGCAGTAGCGATCAACCACAGCGGAAAGGCGAAGAAGGCAAAGATGTCTGTTTGAAGCAATTCAGCATCTGTTTTTGAAATGACATAGGGGAAGTACCCAACGAGCATACCGGGCACAAGTATAAGGAAAAGCATGGATTTGAGCGCGGTCATTGTGAATCCTTTTCGAACGCGATCTGCTTCATGTGGAAATTGAAATGGACGACCGGATAGTGGAACAATTTTTCCAGCGTCATGAATTCACTGAAGTTGGGATCCCATCTTGTCGGATAATACATGCCGCGCTGCCATTCATCATCTTTGATGGAATTTGCCTGTTGCAAAAGGGAGGAATAAACACGGTCGTACACTTTTGCAACCCGCCGATGGGTGAACACCCTGCCTTGTCCGCGTGCGCCGAGCATGTTAACCCAATTGAACGGCACGGTGCAGGCATCGAGCAGCCATGCAAAAGGCTTGGATGAACTTTTAGGCAATCGTCCCCATACACGCGCCATGGGCAGAAGCACGTTGACGATGATAAAGCCGAACGTCATGTGTGCCACGATCTCACCGTTCGTCCAGCCGGGGTTGAGGCTCTGCTTGCTGAAATCCTGCTCGGAAAGCGAATCGAGCAGGGTGTGAAAAGCGGCGCGGGCTGAATTTAGTTGAGCAAGGATGAGGTCTTGTTTTTTCACAGCGATCATTCTCTCATTTTGATGGTGCGGCAGTTCAACTGCCGCACCATCAGTGATAGCAGTTTGAGAAGTTCCTCCAGCAGTGCAACTGCTGGAGGAACAATTTATTCGGTAGTTTTCGTCAATTGATATACCAGCACGGCGAGCGAGCCCGCGAACCATATCCCTCCGACCAAACCGACCACCCAGCGCGGGATGCCCCAGCCGGAAATATCAACAGGGAGAAGACCAAAGTAGATCAGGAGGACAATTCCGCTCAGAACGGTGTCAACGGCGCTGGCGATGATGAAGACTGTGCGTTTGTTTGGGCCTTCGTTCATGATGACCTCCGTTTTGTCAGGCGGATGATGAACCGCCATTAAGTTTCTTGAGCAAGTCTTCCATCACCATCGTTGTGAGCTGAGAAAGCAGACGTTTTCTTTCAGGGCGAGACAAGACAATATTTTCTTCGTACAACGCATTCTCATAGGCTTTTATCATGATCTCAAGAATCTTCTCATTGACATTTGCCGAAACCTTTTTATACATGCGCTCTTGTAGATTGTGGTAAGAGCCAGGAATTTGCTGGTCGCCGAAAGGATTTTTCATATTATCCTCTTTCATGTATCCATCAGTGGTCGAGTAGGGGCGGTGATTGTTCCGCCCCGTATCAAGACCACCAAGCCGTAAAGCAATCTTCTTACAAGAGTTCGTATGCGTACTTGTGGTCTCGATACGGTCTCGGCTAGCGCCTCGACCTACTCGACCACCGATGTTATTTTCTGCTTTTCAACCACTTTAACAACTTCTCCGTTGACCAGCAGTTGATCACATCGTTCTTCGTCAGCCAGGCGCGGCGGGCGACCGCGACGCCGTAGAAGCGCATGTCCATATCCTCTTCGGAGTGTGCGTCGGTGTTGATGCTGATGGGGATGCCCAACTCTTTTGCGCGGCGGGCGTACACATCGTCCAGATCAAGGCGGTAGGGACTGGCGTTGATCTCCATCGCCACGCCGGTCTCGGACGCGGCTTGCAGAATGGCTTCCATGTCCAGGTCTGCGCCTTCGCGGTCGGGAATCAATCGTCCCGTGGGATGACCGATGATGTCCACGTGCGGGTTGCGGATTGCTTTGATGACGCGCTCGGTCACTTTATCGCGCGGCTGTCTCAACGACGTGTGCATCGAAGCCAGCACCAGATCGAGGCTCGCCAGAAATTCATCGGGATAATCGAGCGAGCCATCGGCTTTGATCTCCACTTCGCTGGCGTGCAATACCAAAATTTCATCACCAAGTTGTTTTTGGATTTTCTTGATCTCCGCGGCTTGCTTTTTATGATCTTCCATTTTCAAGCCTTGTGTCACACCGAGACTCGCGGAATGGTCAGTGAACGCGATGACCTTCATCCCGCGCTTGGCGGAAGCGCGCGCCATCTCCAGCATAGATAGTTTTCCATCGCTCCACGTGGAGTGCATTTGCAGATCGGCTTTGAGGTCTTTGAGTTCGATCAACTTCGGCAATTTGTTTGCCTTCGCGGCTTGGACCTCGCCTTTATCTTCGCGCAGTTCGGGAGGAATCCACGGCAAGCCTAGCGTTTTATACACTTCCTCTTCGGTGGCACAAAAGATTTCGCCTTTGCCTTTCATTTTTTTGAACGAATGATCTGACAGCGAAAGTCCTTTATCGAGCGCGATCTGTCTCAATTGCACGTTGTGGTCTTTCGAGCCGGTCGCGTATTGAAGCGCGGTGCCAAACTCATTCGGCGGATGCACCCACACTTGCGCGCGCACGCCGTCGCCAAACTCGATGCTCGATTTGAATTCGCCCTTCCCCAACACGCGACTCACATTCGGCAGGTTCGTGAACGCCTCCATCACCGCGGCGGAATCTTTTGCGGCGACGAGGATATCGAGATCGCCGACGGTCGAACGCATCCTGCGCAGACTTCCGGCGGGTTCGGCGGCGACGACTCCCTTCACCTTTTTGAGTTGTGCGATGATGTTCTGCGCGAGCGGGTAGGCGCGTCCCAGCGGAAGCCTGCCCGACCTGCGCGATAACGATGCAATGCCTTCGAGAATCGCAGTCTCAGACTTGGCGCCCATGCCGGGCAGGTCGCGCAACTTCCCCGCTTTTGCGGCAGACTCAAGTTGCGAAAGACTCGTGATTCCCAACGTCTTCCAGATCATGCCCACTTTTTTTGGTCCAAGCGATGGCACAGCCAGCCATGAGGCGAGTTCTTCAGGAATTTCCTTTTTGACCTTTTCGAGAAATTGAAGTTTGCCTGTGGATAACAACTCGTCTATTTTTTCCGCGATGGCTTTGCCCACGCCGGGAATTTCTTCAAGCTTGCCTTCCTTCCAAAATTCCGACGCGTCGCGCCCCAACCCCATGAGACTCTCCGCGGCTTTGCGATAGGCGAGCGTTTTGTAAATGATCTCGCCCTTGATCTCGAGCAGGTTGGCGATGAGCGTGAACGTATCGGCAAGTTGTTTGTTGTTCATGGCGCCTCCGATGCGATTATACTCTTGCGCATGAATCACAACGACCATGTCAATTTATTGCGGCCTGCAAATTTAAATCAAGGCGGAGTCTACGCGGATTTCGGCGCGGGGAGCGGCGCGTTCACGCTGGCGTTGCGTGAAGTGGTGGGATCGGATGCAACGATCTACGCGGTGGATAAAGATAAATCCGCATTGAGTGAATTGGAGAATTCACATCGCGCCCGCTTCAATTCGACGGGCAACCCTTCGAGCGACCTCAGGGCAAGTCTGATTCTGCTTCCGAACGATTTTTCGCGCCGATTCGATCTGCCTCCCCTCGACGGGATTGTGATGGCAAACTCACTTCACTTTTTCAAAGACAAGGAAAAGATTTTGCGGCACGTTCGAGAATTTCTCAAACCGAACGGTGCACTCCTGCTCGTCGAATACAACGTGGACCGGGGCAACCTCTGGGTTCCGCATCCGCTGACGTTCGAATCGTTTCGATCGCTTGCGCCCAAAGCAGGCTTCACCGAGCCGCGACTGCTGGCGAAGGTTCCATCAAGATTTTTAAATGAATTCTATTCGGCGGTGGCGTATAGATCGTAAAGGGCGGGAGGACCTCGCCCCTACTTCACCGTCAACCAGACGCCGAACAAAACGACTCCCAGCCCAAGGACGCGCGTCGCGTCGAACGCCCGTACGGTTACTCCCAACAAGCCGAAGTGATCCAACACCGTGCTGACGAGCAACTGACCCGCAACAATGCTTGTGATCGCCGCCGCCACCCCCACACGTGGAATCATGTAACTGATGGAGGCGACTACCACCATCCCGAACACGCCCGTGCCCAACAGGTACCACGGCAAACTCCGCCATTGACCCAATTTGTTTCCATAGACCAACAGGGGAATTAACGCAATGACCGCGCCGCCGATGTGAACGATGAACACGCTCTCGAACACGCCGAGCCGTTGCGTGAGCATGCTTGCCATCGGGCTTTGCAGTCCCACCGCGATGCCGCCTGCGAGACCGATGAGGAGGATGAGGAGAATGGATTCCATGAAGTGTCCTTTTTATTTTGATGATACCATCGGATGGAACGCGTACGTTGAACCTCATGGAAATACGGTAAGATTCGAGAGAGGAAACAGTGGCTAAAGCAATCATCCCGCCCAACTTCGACCCTGCGACGTATTCGAACGTCAGGCTGAACGACCTGGTGGTCTATTCGATGTACTACCTGCACAAGCAGGGATCGGCGATCACCTCCGAGGATATTATTTCGGCTTGTTTTACGTTATTCCCAAAAAGGTTTTCCCTGCGCAAGTACCCGCACTGGCCCGATGCGGGAATCGTCAGCAGGCGTTGGAGCGATGGCAAAAGCAAAGGCTACTTGCGCGGCAATGCCGTCGAAGGCTTCGAATTGACCGCCCGAGGACTCAAACGCGCGGAGAAGGTCGAGAGGTTGCTTGGCGCGCCGCTGAAACCCGTCCGCGCGGCGAAGCCAGCCGTCCCTGCAGTGGAGGCGGTTCGTCCCGAACTCAAAGCCCGCGCAAAGAAATACGTCCGTTCGATGGAATTGTCCGACGCGTACAAGTACTATAAAAAGCGGACGCTGATCAACGAGTTCGATTTCAGGAGCCTCCTGCTGTGCACGATGGAATCGCCGCCCGAAACACTCAGGCGGAACCTCGAACAATTCAAGGAGTATGTCGGCATTGTGGAACGGGACGATCTGTTGAAGTTTTTAGCGTTCTGCGAGGAGAAATTCGCTCACATGCTCAGCAAGCCGGGCGAACCCGCAAAGAAGAAACGAAGTGTGAAGAAAGGCAAGTAGATTGACAAGAAGCCGCAAACTGCAATATGCCGACCGGGTTGCCCTGCAACAAGCGGATCAGGCGATCCGCAAGGACGTGCTGCGCGCGCTGGTCGAGATCATCACCAACAGCAACGACAGTTACTCGCGCATCGAAGACGCGGGATTGCAAACCAGCGAAGCGAATGGGGAGATCATCATTGACGTGTTGCGCAAGCACAAAAATTCCGTGATCCGCGTGCGCGATTTTGCCGAGGGCATGGACGACGCGCGCATGGACGTGGTGGTCGGCACATACGGCGAAGCGACCAGCGGGTTGAAGGAGGACAAGCACGTGCGCGGCATGTGGGGGCGCGGACTCAAAGACGCCATCTTCGGTTTGGGATACGGCTACGTCAACTCGGTGAGGGACGGCAACCTGTATCGCAGTTCGCTCCTGTTGAAGGACGGCGTGCCAACCTTCAATCTGGATGATCCGATTCCCGCCACCGAAGAACTCCGCACCAAGCACGGCATCCCCGAAGGCAACGGCACCGAGATCGAGATCATCGTCTCGCGCGAAGACGTGAAAATGCCGCAGTTCGAAAACATGCGCAATTACCTGCAACGGCATTTCGAACTGCGCACCATCATGGCAAATCCTGCGCGGCTCATCATCCTGCGGAACCTTGCGAGCCTGCACAACGTGAAGCACGAGTATGTGCTTTCGTACAAGCCGCCCAAGGGCGAACTGGTGCTCGATGAACGATTCCAGATCGAAGGGTTCTCCGCCTCGGCGCATTTGCAATTGTTGCGGTCGAAGGTGCAACTCTCGACGCGCGGTGAGGAGGGCGATTATGCCGATGCGGGTCTGCTCGTCATCAGCAGGGATACGATCATCTCGCTGACCATGCTCAAGTTCGAGAACGATCCATACGCGTCCTTTTTCTACGGCTCGATCAACTGCGATTACCTGCACGACCTCTTGAAGAACGACGAACCCGTGCTGACCGCCACGCGCGACGGTATCAACTGGACGCATCCGTTCGCCAAAGCGCTGAAGCATGAAGTGGAGACGCGCATCGAGCCGCTGGTGCAGGTGGAACGCGAACACGCCATGCAGGACGAGCAAATGAAATTGGATAAACGCCTGCGCAAGAAACTCGACAAGACACTGCGCGAGTTGAACGTGATCGCCTCCTCCGAGTTGAGCGATGGGAGAAACGCGCCTTCGGATGGGAGACGCGTCGAGCCGCCTCCCGCGGGACTTGAATTTGTTCCCGTCCGAATCTATGTTCAAACGGGACAGTCTGTCACACTCACTTTAAGAGCGCATATCTCAGGAAGAATCCACAATGGCGCGACCGCCTTTGTCGTTTCAGATAACCCAGAAGTGGATGTGTTGACTCCGATGGTCAGGATCGAAGCGTCGAAGGATCATCCGCACATTGGCATGGCAAAGATTCAAGTAGAGGGGAAACAGGTCGGCAACGAGGGCACGGTGACAGCCTCCGTCGGCGAACAAAAAGCGAAGGCGGTGGTGCAGGTTCGGTCGAAGAAAGAAGCGGTGGAGGATACCCAGCCGAAAAAACATCACGGACTGTTCAACGACATCCGATTCGACGACCGCATGGACCCGCGTCAACGCGTGTATCTGGATCGCGTCAACTCGACGATCGTGGTTGCCACCGCCGCGCCTTCCGTCCGCATCTACCTCGACAGCCAGCATCGCCTCGACACATCTGTGCAGGGACAGGTTCTGCTCGCCGAGTTGATCACCGAAGCCGTGTGCCGCGAGATCGCGCGGCAGGGCGTGGAAAGCGGACGATTTCTCGCGCCCGAAGGCGCCGAAGCCGACGCGGTGCAAAGCCACTTCATTCGGTTGCAGAACCGCTATGCCCACCTGATTCACGAGGTGATCGTGACGAAGGAATGAACATTCCACTCACACGGACTTCCCCGCGCTAGGCTTGAATATTCCTTTTGCTTCAATGCTATAATTAACTTATGGACGCCAATTTCGACATTAAGTTGTACCGTGAGCGCTGGAAAGCCGTGGAAGAATTTGAGCGGCAGGAATTGCGCGCCATGACCATGGAAGAACATTGGAAACAAATCAACTCCCTGTTTTTGTTTGCCAAAGAACTTGGTTTAACTCGCGGCGATGATAACGGCGAAATGGAAGTGTTTCTCCGTTGGGCAAAATTGAAGGGGGCAGGATAAAATGCAAAAAGGCTTGGAATCATTTCGTGGGGCAATAGAAGCTGTTCAACGCCTGCTTGCACAATTCGATGATCGCGGCGTAATCATCGGCGGAATTGCCGTTGGTTTGTTGGGCAGACCGCGTTTTACAGAGGATGTGGACGCGATGGTTCTGCTTTCCACAAAGGATATTCCTCGATTTCTGGAAGCTGCCAATGTGGAGAAGATTCAACCAAGAACTTCGGATGCGGCAGAGTTTGCGCTCAAAAACCGTGTTTTATTGTTACGGCATATTCCGTCCAATATAAATATTGATATCTCCCTTGGTATTCTGCCTTTCGAAGAAGAGATGGTTGCCAGAGGAGGCATTCAGTCCACAGCGGCTTTATCTGTTCGCCTGCCAACGCCAGAAGATTTAATCATCATGAAAGCAATTGCCCATCGTCCAAAAGACCTGGAAGATATTCGCACCATTATTGACAAACATCCCAATCTGGATGTTCACCGCATCAGGCATTGGGTCAAATCCTTTGCGGATGTTTTGGAAACTCCCAGTTTATGGGATGACATCGAAAACATGTTCAAATAAAAACTCGGAAGCCAGTAACTTCCGAGTTTTTGATTCAACCTTTGCTTTAACCCCCTCTCCCGTCTACCACTCGCTGGGCTCGGGGACGCGTCCCCCAACCCTAGAGGGTGCTTCGCGAGGGGGCAGACCGACACGCCGGTCACTCATCACAATCTGGGCGAGGTCGATTCAGGACGGTGTTTTCTTATCATTTGCATTGAGTAACTTTACAATATTCAATGCTCTTTCCTTAGCATCTTCCCAATCATCATAATTTGAACAGACACAAATCTCTCTTCTTTCAAAAGAATCGACAATTTGATAAGTGTCGCCATCAAATTGTGATATGTAGTATCTTTCTTTGTTGGCGTGCTCTCTTTTTGTGTAGGTAAAGAAAGTTAATGTCATAGTGCATCCTTAACTGCAAGATTGCTGGCAGCCACTTTGGCATGTATGTCTAAAACAGAATCGTAATCCCAGAATTTCACAAAGGGCTTGATGGAATTAAAAGCATAAAAAGAGATCTTGTTATCAAACTCCGCTTTTCTCCTGCCATCCGCAACGATATAAAATTTCGTTCTGAAATCTTGTAATTCTACAAATTTCAACAGGGAATTTTGAATGTCAGTCGAGTGTTCGATTTCAAATACTGAGCTTGGATACTTTCTGTCATTGAACCACGTAACATCAATGGTTTTAGCTCTTCTTAAAACATCGGGATATGTAAACGCATAGAACTCTGTAGTTGTTGTGACGTTTCCCAGCTTTTGTTCAGCAAAAGGTTTGTTTCTATCTTGGGCAGGAACGTATGTTTGAAAATTTTGTAAATTTCCGATTTCAACCACCAAGCCCTGATAAAAGTAATGGGAATACTCTCTTTTCTTTGTTTTCGTTCCCTCACCTGAAAACAAACGAAGAATTTTATCTTTTTCCGAAGTTAATCCCCAAAGCCCGGGGCGGATTTTGAAAAACTCATCATGTACTTGAACTATTCGCCGTATGTTTGCAAAAGGATTTTTAGTACCGCTCCAATCACTTCCAGAAATTTTAGGCGCAGTTTGATACAGTTGACCAAGTGTTGCATAACCACCATTTTGCTTCATCGCCAAAATAACTGCTTCATGTTGTTTCATAGGGCATTCTCCAAATGCAACTCATGTCCTAAAACCCGAACTTCATGCCAGCAATTATCACACAAATCAATGAGATCAACCGAGCCTTCCTCCCAACAAACAACCTTGTGACATCTTTTGCATTCCCAAAGTTCTCCTTTGCAGGAGGTGTGGTTTGTGCTCTGACAACCAACAATTCTATCTCCTTCCCATTTAATCTTAGTCGGTTTGAGGTTTGGATACATCTTTTTCATTGAAACCTCAGCTCCTTCCCCGCCTTTGGCGGGAGGGGCAAATTCTGCTCCTTGCCACCGAGCAACTCTTTCCAAAATTCCTCGTCATCGCGGCGTGAGTCCCTTGCGGGGAGGAAACGGCATCGGTGCGCGCCATTATTTTACCTCTTGCAGGGTGGTATCAATAATGGTATCATGCCCGCGTGCCTAAAATTGCAGAGATCGTTGCCGATCTGAAACGCAACCCAAAAGGGATCCGCTTTCAGGATCTCTGTAAGGTGTGTGACCATTATTTTGGCGAAGCGCGGCAATCAGGAAGCAGTCATAGAATATATAAAACTCCCTGGCAAGGCGATCCGCGTGTCAATATTCAAAACGACAAAGGCATGGCAAAAGTGTATCAGGTCAAACAGGTAATCAAGGCGCTTGAACGACTGGAGGAAGAAAGACATGTTGAAAAATGACCGCTATACCTATCGTATTACCTGGTCTGAAGAAGATCAGGAATATGCGGGTTTGTGCATCGAGTTCCCCAGCCTGAGTTGGCTGGACGAAAACCCCGAAGCCGCACTGGCAGGCATCCGTCAGGTTGTCGCGGAGGTGGTCAAAGATATGAAATCAAACGGTGAAACACCGCCCGAACCGATCTCCAGCAAACGCTTTAGCGGTAAATTCATGGTCCGCATCCCGCCTGAATTGCATCGCAAGCTGGCAATGGAAGCACAGGAAGAGGGAGTTAGCCTCAACCGCCTCGCTAGTGACAAACTCAGCAGGCAGGACGCATAAAAAAACAGGCTCCACGAAGGAGCCTGTTCGCTTTATAAACCTTTGTGTTTGATTAACCTTCCCCACCTTTGGCAGGGGGCAAATTCTTTTCCTTGCCTCCGAGCAACTCATTCCAAAACTCCACGTCAGCGCGGCGTGAGTCCCTTGCGGGGAGCAGCGGCAAGTAAAACACCATGAAAATCGAAAGTCGCATGTTCGAAGTTCAAGGTGTTGACGACTACTTGCCCTTCTCAGCCACTTGTCGCGGGCTTGCGCTTTGCCTGCTGTATTTTCGGGTGGGGACTTTCTCGGTCAGGTGTATCAGGGAGCGCAAAGCATCATTGACGCTTTTCGAGTCCGAGAAATATTCTCGCACGTCAGGCGCCAGCAGGACGGTCCCTTCTGCAAGGGTGTAGTGGTTGACAACCGTGGTTCCGTCGCTTTGATGTACGCGTACGGTATATCCCTTTTCCAACGAACGATGATACTTGCCGCGCTCGGCTTTGCTGAAGTCATACTCGGGGCGCATGTCATCGCTTTTCATTTTCCTAGTTCGTTTCATAAATTTTTTCTTTCACCGCTGGTTGCTTTTCTGCAACTGATCAGGCGGATTCTTTCTTCGCGTTCCGTGTGAACGACAACCAATAATCGACCTTGTACGGAAACTCCAATGGATATGAATCTCTCTTCTTCTTTTGAATGGTCAGGGTCTGGTATTGTGGCAATCATGGGGTCATTGAAGATGGTTGCGCCTTCTTCAAAGCTGATATCGTGCTTCTTGAGATTGCTAACTGCTTTTTCATCGTCCCATTCAAATTCTGAGTTTTCCATGACGCTTATCTTTCCTGATTATACCCTTTGCTTATTGATGCTAAAACCCCAACTCCTTCCCCGCCTTCGGCGGGTGGGGAAGATTCTTTTCCTTGCCTCCGAGCAACTCATTCCAATTTTGGTGGAACTGAGTGACGTGGTGCGGGATGGCATCCCGCATGCCCGTGATCTGGCGGGATAACATCCCGCACCACAAGTTCACAGGTTATTTAAAAACCCAGCTCTTTCTTTAATTGGGCTTCACTTTTCTTTTCTTTGCGTCCAAGTAATTCATCCCAGAATTTGTCATCGTATCTTCTGGATTTTACAGGTAAAGGCATCGGCACACCCCAACCGAGCAACAAAACTTCCTCCTTCGGTTGGAGGAAAGCTCTACCACCCACTAGGCTTACCGAACGTGCCTCGCTTATCTGTCAAAGTCAAAGGAAATTGGCTGGCGGCTAAAACATTCGGGCGAATGTGTTTGATGAAGGTTGCATTATTCGTAAGGGAGCGACTTGGGTGCCTATTTTGTGTTGGAGCAAGGACGCCGACTTTTTTGCCGAGTTCACGAATGACCATCTGAATTGGGCGTAACAAGTCAGAGTCATTTGAAACCACAACTGCACATTCATATTCGTTTTTAAACCCATCCAAAAGCATTTGGGCGGCAAGATTTACATCTGAACCTTTTTCCTGCGTTTTGATAACATCAATCGGACCTTTACCATCCGCTCTTGGCATACTCGTTACGTGCGTGAGAAAACTCCCATACACAACTCTCAAATTTGGGATGGTTCTCAAGGCACGGATATAGGTTTCCTATCGCGTTCTTTTATCAGGATCGTTTGGGCGAGAATCCACCAGCGCGGTGAAATAATAGATCGTCTTTATTTGGTGTTGGGGAAGAAGGATACGAAAAAGTGCGGAATAATCCAGCCATTTATACGGCGTCTTTTTAACAGCGCCATAGTAGAAATTGAAACCGTCAATGTAAACGTTGGTGATCATGATTTAAAAACAGAGACCGTCCGAAGACGGTCTCGCGCCAGGTTTGCCGAAGCTACTACTGGGGGGTACGCCTCCATTATCGCCAAAAGTAGCGATGCTGTCAAGTCAGCATTAACATATTTTAACCCAAGTTGCTACCTTGAGATGAAGGTTGACAAAAGTCCATGAGATTCAA
>CAZQES010000028.1:0-30287 GCA_964591425.1 uncultured Anaerolinea sp. | reverse complement strand
ACGAGGATTTGGGCGGGATTTATAGCTTGTATAACCGATTCACGCGTGGAATTTTTCTGCGCCGCATGCGCGGACTTGTGGCTGTCTCGCGCGAGTTGGAAGTTTCTCCCGCCTTTGCCGTGTATCGCAAACCAACGCGCGTCATTGCCAATGGCATTGATCTTGATTCGTTCAAGCCTTTGCCCGCGCCGTCAAACGAAACGCCGCGCTCGGTGTTCATCGGCAGTCCCGGTTATATCTGGCACGGTGTGGATAAACTCGTGGATTTCGCCCGCCGCTTCACGGATTTGCAACTCGATATCGTCGGTTACGATGCTTTGCCCGAATTCGAGCCGCTGCCTCCCAACTTGAATCTGCACGGCTATCTTTCCTCAGAAGAATATTTGAGGGTGCTTGCCCACGCCGATGTTGCGATCAGTTCGCTGGCGTTGCACCGCATTCAACTGGACGAGGCTTCGACCCTCAAGAGCCGCGAATGCCTTGCGCTGGGGCTTCCGCTCGTGGTCGCCTACACCGATACCGACCTCGACGACGCGCGTTTCGACTTCCTGTTGAAGATTCCCAACAAAGAGGATAACATTCAGACCCACGGCGAAGCCATCCGTGCGTTCGCCTATCGTATGCGCGGCGTGCGCGCGGAACGCGCGATGCTGAAAGACAGGATCGATCTAACCCGCAAGGAAGAACTTCGTTTGAAATTTTTTGAAGAGATTCTCAAGGAAGCGAATGCCCAACACTCGTGAACTGTTTTTGCGATTGATCGCGATTGCCCTCGTCACCTTTTTGCTCACTGCCGCCAGTATGGAGTTCTACAACATCACCTGGGGTACAGGTGAGTGGCTGGGCTTGTTCTCGCTCAAGTGGTTTTTGGCGTTTGTTCTGTTCGAGTTGTTCTGCGTTATCAGTCTTGAGGGAGTCATCCTCACGTTATGGCGCAATGAAAAAATGTTGTCGCTTCTGCGGCGAACTGCCCGCCTGCGCGCCAAATTTGGTATCGTGCGCTGGGTGTCGAGCGCGGTCATTCTCATCCTGCCCTTGTGGCTTCTTCAATACACCGCGTGGGGACTTGTCCTTCACGGGTTGTATTTGCGTTTGTTGCTGTGGGCGGTCTCTGCGGTCTTGCTTGGCTTCCTTCTGACGCGTTCTGATGAGGATGCACTTGAATGGCATGCCTTATTATCGGCGTTGATCTTGATCTCTGGCACGATAATCTTTATCTTGTCGCTTGGGAACGTCACGAGTTATCCGTTCTCGCTGGGCTGGTCAGAGGGAAATCGCTGGTGGGACTATTCCATCCTGTTCGGGCGCGAAATTTATATCTACCCCGAGGATCAACCCATCCCGGTCTTGCTCGATATCGGCAGGCAGTTTATCGGCGGGATTCCGTTCCTGCTCCCGAATGTGACGATCTGGCAGGCGCGGTTGTGGGTGGGATTGGTCAACGCAGTGCCGTATTTCATTCTCGGACTTGTCGCGTTCAAGTCCTCTCACTTCAGCCGCTGGCAATGGATTCTCGTCGCGGTGTGGGCGATGATCTTCGTGATTCAAGGACCAATCCACCCGCCGTTGTTGTGGTGCGCGATCCTTGTCACGTTCGCGTGGGGCAAGCCGTTGTGGCTGGCAGTGCCGTTGATCTTCGTTGCAAGTTATTTCGCGGAAGTCAGCCGCTACACATGGCTGTTCGCGCCCGGCATGTGGGCGGTGATGCTTGAGTTCAGCGGCGCGTCGCTGCAGGATGGGAAGTTGAGTCGCGCTGTGTGGGAACGCGCCATCTCGGTCGGCGCGGCAGGTATACTCGGCGGATATGTCGCGCCGTTCTTCCTCCCCTCCATCATTGCGGGCGTCACATCCTTGCTGGGAGGGACGAACCCGGAGGTAATCTCCAACCTCGGCTCCGGCGTGACGTTGTCCGGTGTTAGTTCGGAGGCGGCTTCACAGGATTTGCTTTGGTATCGCTTATTCCCAAATGCCACCTATCCGCCGGGCATTTTGCTTGGCTTGCTTCTCGCCGTGGGACCGTTGATCGTCGTTCTTTTTTACTTGTCCGCGAATCGTCGTTGGATGTTGAACCTCTTGCAAAAACTTGCGATCGTCCTTCCGTTGCTGGCGTTCCTCGTGGTCGGCTTGATCATCAGCGTGAAGATCGGCGGCGGCGGCGATCTTCATAACATGGACATGTTCATCCTTGGGCTGTTATTCACTGCCGCGCTTGCGTGGCACAACGGAGCAGGCGCATGGATCAGGGATGACTCTCCACCGCTGTGGGTACGAGTGGTTTTGATTCTCCTAGTCGTGATCCCAGCCTATCAGCCGCTGAAGTTCTTGAAGCCCGACCGGGTCGCGGAAGAGGACATGATCTGGGTGATGACCCTTGCAGACATTCCGCCACAGGGACCGTTCCCCCAATTGCTCCCGTATGAAGATGAATCAGACGAAGCGTTGTCGGATATTCGAAGCGCGGTCGAACAAGCCGCGCCGAACGGCGAGATCCTTTTCATGGATCAGCGCCAACTACTCACCTTCCGATACATCACCGGTGTTCCGCTCGTGGCGGAATACGATAAAAAAGTTTTGATCAATCAGGCAATGAGCGCCGATGAGGCGTATTTCAAAGCGTTCTATCGAGACCTCGCCTCGCGTCGTTTCTCGCTCATCATCACCAATCCTCTCCATGAACGGATCCAAACCGAGGCAGATAACTTCGGCGAGGAGAACAACGCGTGGGTGGAGTGGGTTTCCACTCCGGTGTTATGTTTTTACGAGGAGTTGGATACGTTGAAAAAAGTAAGGGTTCAACTGCTTGTGCCGAAGGACGATATCTCTGCTTGCGCGCAGTATTTGGATGAATGAATCGCCATGCCTGTTCCATTCAATAAACCCACGCACGTCGGCGCCGAACTCGAATATATTCAACAAGCGATCCAGTCGTCGCACCTTTCGGGCGATGGAAGTTTTACGAAGAAGTCACATGCCCTGCTCGAGGAAGCGCTGGGCGTTCCGAAAGTGTTGTTGACCACCTCGGGTACGCACGCGCTGGAAATGTCCGCGCTGTTATTGGATTTGAAGGCTGGGGATGAGGTCATCGTCCCGTCGTTCACGTTCGTATCGACGATCAACGCCTTCGCCCTGCGCGGCGCGCAACCGGTCTTTTCCGACGTGCGGGCTGATACGCTCAACCTCGACGAATCCAAACTGGAGGCGTTGATCACCCCGCGGACGCGCGCCATCGTCGTCGTGCACTATGCCGGCGTCGGCTGTGAAATGGACGCGATCATGGAGATCGCCAACCGTCACAACATTCCCGTGGTCGAAGACAACGCGCATGGCTTGTTCGGCAAATACAAAGGCAAAGACCTCGGCACCTTCGGCGTGATGGCAACGCAATCCTTCCATGAGACGAAAAACCTCACGTCCGGAGAGGGAGGCGCATTGCTCATCAACGATGAGAAATATATCGAAGATGCCGAGATCATGCGCGAGAAAGGGACGAACCGCAGTCGCTTCTTTCGCGGGCAGGTGGATAAATACACGTGGGTCAATCTCGGTTCGAGTTATCTGCCGTCCGAAATCCTCGCCGCGCATTTGTTTGCCCAACTCGAAAAACGCAACGAGATTCAATCCGCGCGCAAAAGAATCTGGGAAACTTATTACAAGGAACTTGCCGATTGGGCGGAGGAGAACCACGTACAGATGCCGTTCGTCCCCGCGCATTGCGAACAGACGTATCACCTGTTCTACATGCTCCTTCCCAGCCTCGAAGCGCGGACGAAAGCCATCGCTCACTTGAAGGAACGCGGAATTCAGGCTGTGTTCCATTACCTGCCCCTGCATCTCTCGCCGATGGGTGAGAAATTTGGCGGCAAGCCCGGCGACTGCCCTGTCACAGAACGCATCACCGACCAGTTGTTGCGTTTACCGTTTTACACCAACATGACCGAGGAAGAGCAAAGGACTGTGATCCACGCGTTGAAAGAATTTTCTGTTTAGATATGTCAGTGCTTCGTCGCTTCGCTCCTCGCAATGACACGTGCGAGTTTATTGTGAACCTCCCCTACCTCCTCCCCCGCCTCATCCGTCACTTCATGCCCGAAAAACTCGTGCGGGCATTGTTACTGCGAAGCATCATCATCCGCCCGGGACTCGAAACCAGTAATCCGTTCGCCGCTGTGCAGCGCTACGTGGATGTGTTATCCGCGCGCGGACTTTCGTTTAAAAATAAACGCGTGCTCGTGTTCGGTTACGGCGGCCGCTTCGACATGGGCTTCGGCTTGTTGAAAGAAGGCGCGGAGCACGTCATTCTGTGCGACAAATTTGCGCCGCCCGACGAGCCGCATAACCGCCAATTCTTCGGTGCAGAACAGAAATATTTCTTCGCCGACAAACAAGGACTTCGTCCGCGCCCTGAGTGGATGACCCTGTTCGAAGAGGATATCCGCGATTTGCGCGTGAGCGCGCGCGGCGAGATCGCGCCAGTGGATTTCGTGTTGAGTAGTTCGGTGTATGAACATCTCGACGATGTGGAAGGTATCACACGCGCGCTCGCCGCGCTGACCAAGGCTGACGGCTTGCACATCCACTTCGTGGATCTGCGAGATCATTTCTTCAAGTATCCCTTTGAGATGTTGCGATTCTCCGAAAACACATGGAGGAATTGGTTGAACCCTTCCAGCAATCACAACCGTTATCGATTATGGAATTATCGCAAGACATTCGAAGATTGTTTTGCCAATGTCGAGATTGAAATCCTAACAAGCGAAACAGATGCCTTTCTCAAACTCCAGCCGTACATCAAACCTGAATTCGTCAGCGGTAACATGGACGAAGACACCGCCGCGACGATTCGGGTGATTGCTTCAAAACCGACCATAGACCGTGGACGGTAGACCGTCAACGCGGTCTGTTGTCATTTGTCCATAGTCTATCGTCAACCTTTCTGATGAACCTCCTCATCCCTCCCTCGCGTTCCACATTCTGGCGCGTGATCCTCGTCGTCACTGCCGCGCTTCCTTTGCTTTCGATTTGGAATTTAATGGATCTCGCGGCACGGTTGGGTGTGGACGTTTCCACACGCACCTCATGGCAAGCGGGGATTGCCGGGCTTGGGATGTTAACTTCGCTGGCACTGCTGGGGCTGGGAATCAGTTTTACGAAAACGGGCGACCAACTTTGGGGGCGAGTCGAAGCGCTGGGTCAAATCCAAAAATGGATTGGCATCGTAGTAATCATCATCGCATTAGCGGGCTTTCCGCTTGTCCTTGCAAATTCTTTCTTCAGACAAATCCTCAGCGGTGAAGCATGGGCGCGGATGTTCATCTTCTGGATGTTCAGTCTCGCAGGCATGTGGGGGATAAAAATTTTTCGCAAAGAGTCCTCGTGGTCGATCGCGCTGATCGTGTTCATGCTATGTCAATCGGTGTTGCAACTCATCCTCATCAACATTCCAGCTATCACAGCCTACCCGTTCGCGATGGGCTGGTCGGAGACGAGCCGTTATTATTATCCGTCGTTGTTCCTCTCACAAAAAATTTACGGCGAACGATTTGCGCTGCCGATCCTGCACCCAACACTCCATGCGTTGCTCGCGCCGCCGTATTGGTTCGACGCGCCGTTGTGGTTCCATCGTTTCTGGCAGATGTTTCTGCGGCTCGCGCTGGTTGGATTGCTGGTGTCTGCGTTGTTGACGCGACTCTCGATTCAGAATCGCACGTTGAAGATCTTCACGGGGATATGGATGTTCCTCTTCCTGCTGATGGGACCCGTCTATCTGCATTTGACAATCCCCGTGCTGATTCTCCTCTATGGATTTTCGCCTCAACACCCGAGGCAGACGCTTCGCCTTCGCTCAGCGCAAGCCTGGTTCGCCGTTCTTTTGGCTTCCATCTGGGCTGGGACGAGTCGCATCAACTGGTATGTGATGCCCGGCATGATCGCGGCGGTATTGTATTTTCTTGAAGTCCCATTCAACGGTAAAAACTTTTGGCGATACATATCAAAACCCGCGCTGTGGTTTGTAGTTGGGACCGTGACCGCTTATGTTTCGATGCAGGCTTACATTGCTCTTTCGGGCATTCCGAACCCAAGCGATTTTTATACGAGTCTGTCCTCGCCGTTGTTGTGGTATCGCTTGTTGCCAAATGAATCCTACGCGTTCGGCATTCTCCCAGCGGCGATCTTTGTCTCCCTCCCGATGTGGGTTGTGATGTACGCTCAATTCCACTCCCGCCGCGCGGACTGGCACCCCGTGAGAATATTTTTCATCCTCGCCGCGTTGCTCGCCTTGTTCGTCGGTGGATTGATCGTGAGTCTCAAAATTGGCGGCGGCGCGGACCTGCACAACCTCGACGCGTATTTCACCATGCTGTTGATCGTGTTTTCATACCTAGTCTTTGCCCGCTACACTCCCGAAACCACCCAACACAACAGGAATGCGGAATTTATTCCGCTTACTTGGGGCAGTGTGATGTCGGTCATTGTGATTCCCATCTTGTTTTTGACACAATCGAATCTCGGCTTCAAAACGTACGACCCATCACGCACCGACGCGGTCTTGCAAAGTTTGCAGGAACATGTGGACGAGGTCAATGCCAATGGCGGGCAGATTCTCTTCATCACCCAGCGGCATCTCATCTCGATGGGCATGCTCGAAAATGTACCGCTCATTCAAGAGTACGAACGCGAAGAACTGATGGAAATGGCGATGTCGAATAACGAGGAGTTTCTTGCCCGCTTCAAACGGGACATGGAATCCCAGCGCTTCGACCTGATCGTGGTTGACCCGCTGACGTTCAAGATCCTTGCGCGGCGGCGGGCGTTCTCAGAGGAGAACAACGTCTGGGTGCGCGGAATCATGCGACCGATTCTGTGCAACTACCGCCTTGAAGCGTCATTCCCCGAAGATGAGATTGCCTTGTATGTCCCACAGGAAGGGGAGAGGGTGTGTCCGTAGGTTACTTCTCCAGCACCACCAGCAACCGCGTTGCAAACAGGGATGGATAGATCAGGGTTTGAATTCTTCCCACACTTCAGCGGGACCGTTGAAGAGAATTGGGATCGCGTTCAAAACATTCCTGCCGAGGATGTCAATGGATTGGTCTATCAAAAGGAATTGACCTGTAAACTTGCGATCAAGGAAAACCATCTCAAGTTTGACCGCGTCGGCAAGACTTGTTTCCCCATCGTAACCTTGCACTTCATAGGCTTCGCTTTCTGCCTCGATGCCCAGCCTTTCCGCATATTCGCGCGGCAACAAGGTGACGTCTGCGCCTGTGTCAATCAGCATTGGCACATCCGATAACGATGCGCCAGTTGCAGGGTTACGCAGGGTCACGTTTGCAACTGGCGCGGGCGGGTCGAAATTTTCAGCGTCGTACTTCGGCATGAGGTTATGCCTTGCCCACCTTCATTTTGAAGTCTGATGCCTGCTTGCGGTGGACAAGGCGCGGCGTTGGTACGCGGACGCTTTTCTTTTTCGTCGACTGTGCCTCAGGCACGATCACGTACACTTTCGCATTCTCAGGCAGGCGCACGCCCGTCTTCAAGCGGATCTTGCCTTTTTCCACGACACCTTCGTAAGTTGTAAGAGCCATAGTACACCTCGCTCGGAATTATAGCATTTAACGTCCCGCAGGTTTCCTTGAAAATCTCAAGCGCATACCCAAACCTGCGGGACGGTCATCAAATTTTCTTACTTTTCCATCACCACCAGCAACCGCGTCGCAAACAGGGATGGGAACAGGTCGAGAATTTTCTCCAGTGATTTTACAGCTGAATACATCCCCGTCGGGTAGAGTTGCGGACCCGAATACCCTCCCGACGCGGCGTATGCCAGCGCCGAGAGGCGGATGGTTTTGACACTTTTCCACGCGGTGAGTTGCGAGCGATAACGATTCCCTGCGAAGATGCGCGTCGCATTTCCCTGCGCGGCGTAGTAATCCAAATGTTCGGGCGACCAACCCGCGGGTGCTAACCATTCGATTTTTTTGGTAATGGCAATCGGCTCGACGTGAAAAATTCCATACACGATTAACCCCAGCAGGCTCATGCACGGCTCGAGCAGGATCACCCGTCCGCCCGGGCGGAGGACGCGGTGAAGTTCGTTCAGCGCAGTGCCGGGATATTTCAGGTGGTGGAAGACATCGGTCAGGATCAAATCTGAAACCGATTCATTCGCAAAAGAAAGTTTGTACGCATTCTCGATCTGGTCGATCCACGGATAGGGAAACAAATCCGTGCGAATGCAGTTCGGCAGAACATCGCGGATGTTTCCGAGACCTGAACCTAATTCAACAATCTTTGAGTCGCGCAGGTCGCTTAATTGTTTTGCGACCATTTGGTATAGATCTCGATACGCGGCTTGCAGCAACGGCTTGCGATTCCATAACTCGTGATTTTTGTTGATGAGGTCTTGATGAAGGTTGATTCCCATACTCTCTCTGGCGTGTCACCCTGAGCGAAGGGTCTCTAAGATTGTCGTAGAAATGCTTCGCTCCGCTCAGCATGACATAATTTGGTACTAAACAAATTTTATCCGCCGTGCGGCGAAGGCGATCATGCGAAACAATAATAAACCATGCTTCCAACGCGAGATGTTGGTGGAGCCGTAGGTCCGTTCGCGGTATCGGATGGGCAGGTCGATGATCTTGAGATTCAATTTTGCCGCGCCAAAGATCAGGTCGTAATCGCCGAAGGGATCGAAATCGCCGAAGTACGAACGGTTCGCGGCGATGCGTTCGTAATCCTCTTTCCACAACACTTTTGTTCCGCACAACGTATCCTTGATGGGTTGCCCTAAAAGCCACGAGAACGCGAGACTGAAAAACTTATTGCCGAAAAAGTTGAGCGTTTGCATCGCTTCTTTTTCCATCGGGTACACCAGACGCACGCCGTTGATGAACTCTCCCTTGCCCGAAACGAGCGCGTCGTAAAATCGCGGCAGGTCTTCAGGCGGCACGGTCAAGTCGGCATCGAGGATCATCAGCACATCGCCAGTGGCTTTGGCAAAGCCGAGTCGCACCGCGTCCGCTTTGCCGATGCCTGACTGTTGGAGAATCAGGCTGGGGGTGGTCCGATGCGCTTGCGCCTCCCGCTGGATCGCCGCGTAGGTGTCATCCTTGGAATGTCCTTCGACGAAGACGAGTTCCGTCTCGAGTCCCATTTTGGGAGTCCGCTCGAAGATGGATTTGATGTTGCCCGCTTCATTCCGCGCGGGGACGATGACCGACACCTTCGGCTCTGGCGCGCGTTGGGGGGCTGGTCGCGCAATGACGAAGTTTGACAGCGCGAGATGATGCAGGGGCCACAAGCGGACAAGGAATTTGTTCGCCAGCCCGCCGAGCGGAAGCGGAAAAAGGATCTCTTGCGTGATCTGCACCGGCTCGAAACCCGCGAGGCGCATCAACCCGCGGATGTCTTCACGCGTCAGCCAGTTTTGATACAGGTCTGGCGTGGCAAGCCCAAGCCGTTGTGCGATGCTTAATGGAAGTTGCCATAGCCTGCTATAGAAATTGAGGAGGATGCGTGTGCGCGGCGCGCAAAGTTTTCTTATCCCTTGAAACACGCGTTGCACATCCCACAAGTCGTTGACGAGATCGGAGAGGATGATCACATCGAATGTCTCGTTGATCGCGGAAAGATCGTGCGCATCTGTTTCGATGAACTCGAGGTGTGGATGTTTTTGTTTTGCGCGGCGGATCATCTCTGCTGAAAAATCCACGCCTACGCCGCGCGCAGGATTCAACGCCGCGAGCAGTTTTCCGTCCGCGCAACCAAGCTCGAGCACGCGCGAGTGTGGCGGAATGTGAAAGCGATAGATCTCTGCTAATCGCTGGTGATACCACCTGCCCATGCCGCGCCAGCCGTCGCGTTTGCGCGCGATCGCGTCCCAATGCGCGACGCGGGATCGTTGGTAGGCTGTGCCGGCAGGATCGAAAGTTGTGGGCAGATTCATTGTCCGTAGATTGTACAAGGGGAAGTATCGTTTGGACAGGTCGAGTCTGAACATTGTATTCACCAATCGTTTCACAAAGGCTGTTCAAGTCCGCCAAACGAACTATGGTAATATCTTGAAAAAGGAAATCATTGGTATGGTCATTGAGGAAGTGTTCCAAAATAGAAAGGTCACCATCCTGCGTTTGAATCTCGTATTGGCTTTGGTGGAAGGGTTAATTGTATTTTGGTTTTTCTTGAAAGAACCGAGCGAAAACCAGTCTGCTGTTCTTCTGGGCTTTTCTGCTTTGAGATTGATTTTCTTGCTGGCGGTTTTGGGGATTTTGTTGATTGTTCTTTCCTTATTGGTGAATTCGTTCAGAAGGCCGTGGTGGAAGAGGGGAGTGGGGCAATGGATGTTGAACGCCATGGATCGGACAAGGACATGGCAGACGCTTTTTCTCTGGGCGGGGTTGATGTACCTCTCCCTGTTTTTATCTGAGGCTCAATTGGGGTCTCTATCACCGTATCGTGAACGATCGTTCCCCGTGCTGGCTTGGTCCGCCGCTGTGTCAGTTCAATTGATCCTCAGTGTCGTGTACTTGAGGAGTATCGGCTCGAATGTCCTTCATCAATTTCGTGATGTACTACTGCCGGCTTCCGTCGCGCTTGCCTTGGTGGGATTGTTCATCGTATTCGTCGCGGTGACCGGTTTGGGTTTGGACCCCGATCCGATTTACTGGCAGTGGGCAGGAGTCCCGGTTCTGCTGACACAGGTCTTGCTCGCGGTGATCGCTGGTTTGACGATCAATTCACTTATAAACCGTCTAAAAGTTTCTCGGTCCAGCCGGCTCGATCTATTTATTTCCGTAGGTTTATGGGCTCTTGCCTGCCTTCTTTGGCTGAGTCAGCCGGCGAGACCATCCTACACTTCCCTTGCTCCCAGCCCTCCGAATTTTCAGAGTTATCCATTCGGCGATGCGATCATCTACGATATCGCCGCACATGATTATTTGATCGGGAAACCCATACCCAGTGAGTTCGGGGTCAAGCCGCTGTATTCGCTTTTTCTCGCGCTGTTGCATCTATTTGCCGGGGAAAATTACACACTGGTGACCTCGCTTCAGATCATCGTTTTGGCTTTGGTTCCAGTTCTGATGTATCTGCTGACAACGTCCCTTAGCAATCGCCCAGCTGGGTTGGTCGCGGCTGTTCTAGTGATCTTGCGTGAACGAAACGGGATCGCGCTATCCAATGTGATCGAAGTGTCTCATACCAAATTGCTCTTGAGCGATACCTTTGCCATGGGGCTGATGATCCTCCTTTTGTTGTTGTTCTTTCGCTGGCTCGAAAAGCCGGAGATACGTCGCGTCACATTAATTGCCATGGGCGGAGTTCTCAGCCTGCTGAGCCTCACGCGTGGTCATCCCGTAATACTTGTGCCTCTCGTATTTTGTTTGTTCCTTCTTGTAACATCCATTCCCCTGCGTGTGCGCTTGCAATGCGCTCTGCTTTTTGCCGTCGGCGCGGCGGTACCTTTGATCCCATGGTTCTGGCGAAACTATGAAGTCAATGGTGAATTTACTTTTCAAGATCCGGTCTCACGGTACACGACCCATATCGCCGGTTTGTACACTTTGGACCAGAAAGTTCCAGCGAGGCTCAACGGAGAAACAGATGCTGAATATTATGACCGTCTGAGCGGTCAGCCATTGCAGTTCATACTGCAACATCCCGGTGAAGTGGCAAAGTTTGTATCGGCTCATTATTTTCATAATTCGATCTTGAGTTACGTGTATTTACCGCATTCCTTTCGAATCGAGACTTTGCGCGCCTACGTGAAAACAGAACCCTTCTGGCGCGATTGGGCGGGAGAACTCCAAGTTCAGGAATGGATATTGTTATGGTTGAATTTCGCAGTGATCGCTTTGGGATTTGGAACCTCGTGGAAGAAACAACGTTTATCTGCCTTGATTCCCCTGGTGGTCGGCATTGGTTATAACCTCAGCGTATCCATCGGGAGACTTTCCGGCTGGCGATTTATCCAACCGTCTGATTGGGTCACGCTGGTTTACTATTCCATCGGACTCATACAGCTCTCGTTCATTCTCCGATTTGTGTTGGTTCACCCGGCTCAACATGCTCAAACCGACGAGGAGACTGGGTCTCAGGTGAATGCACAGCCGGGTCGCTGGGCTCCCGTGTGGGGGGTCCTTACCGCTTTCTTTCTTATCGCGTGGGTGCTCACATACGGACATGGACTCTTTTCCTCACGCTACCCCGCCAAATCTGCTCCTCAATTGATCGAGACCTTTCAGGAATTAACAGCGTCAATGCCGGGCTCCATGTCAAATGAGGCGCTGAACAATTTCCTCAAGACCGATTCCGCTCTGATCGCCTATGGAGAGGCGTTATACCCGGCTTTTTTCGAGTCTGACGCAGGTGCTTTCAATCATTATTTGCTCAGTTATCAAGCCAGGCCCTACAATCGAGTCGTACTGCATCTTTCGGGTCCCCAGTCCGTTGGCGTAATTCTTCCAATGCGCTCTGCGCCTGCCCGTTTTCCAGACGAGGCGGAGGTGATCGTATTGGGTTGCAGATCCGAAGCGGGCATCGTAGACGCGATGTCACTCCTTGTTATAAGCGATCCGCCGATTCTTTACACTCGTGATCCATTGCCCGACTTGGTCTGCCCCTTGCCGGAAGCGGAGTGAAATTGAGGAATAAATGAGAATTGGCGATTATTTTATTCAATGGTGGAGAATGCAGGTTGCCGCGCGATGGATCCCTAACGGAAGCCGAGTTTTAGACATAGGGTGCCATCAAGGGGAGTTTCTGGAAATGCTTGGGGAAAAGATCGCGCCAAGCGTGGGGATTGATCCTCTCCTCCAGCCGGGAAGGGACTCAAAAGGTCATCAATTACTTTCGATGGAATTTCAAAGGGGTTTGCCGTTTGAGGACGGTTCGTTTGATGTGATCGTCTTATTGGCGACCATTGAACACATGCAACAAAAATCTGACGTAGCGAGAGAGTCTGGCAGGTTGTTGCGGAAAGGCGGGCGGGTGGTTATAACCGTGCCTTCCCTGCTGGTAGATAAAATACTCTCGCTTTTGTTGTTCTTCCGCATCGTCGATGGCATGTCGTTGGAGGAACATCACGGCTTTTCCCCGGACGACCTGCCTGCCATATTTCTACCGGAGGGTTTCAGGTTAGAACGAGTGCGTAGATTCCAATTGGGGCTGAATAACCTGTACGTATTTGAACGGGTATGATACACGAATGCTACATATAACGACTAAAGGTGAGCTTTGTGAAAAAACAAATTTCAGTCTCCATTGTAATGCCTTGCCTGAATGAAGCCGAAACTCTCCCAGTGTGCATTGGGAAAGCCCAGAGATTTTTACAAAGCCACCGCATTGCAGGAGAAGTCATCGTCGCTGATAATGGAAGCACAGACGGCTCTCAATCGATAGCCACAGCGTTGGGTGCGCGGGTCGTGGATATACGCGAAAAGGGATATGGCAGCGCCCTGCAGGGAGGATTTGAAGCCGCGCAAGGCAAATACATCATCATGGGCGACGCGGACGATAGCTACGATTTTTCCGACCTTGCGAAGTTTCTCGATGCGCTGGAAGCTGGGTATGACTTTGTCATTGGCAACCGGTTCAAAGGCGGCATCATGCCCGGTGCCATGCCCTTCTTGCATCGCTTCGTAGGCAACCCCATTCTTAGCTGGATCGCCCGCTTATTTTTCAAAAGCGAAGTGGGCGATTTTCACTGTGGGTTGCGCGGATTCAGAAAGGACGCGCTCTCCACTCTTAACTTGCGCACTACAGGAATGGAGTTTGCTAGCGAAATGATCGTGAAAGCAACAATGAAAAACTTGAAGATCACGGAAGTGCCTGTGATTTTATATCCGGATGGGAGATCTCGACCGCCGCACCTGCGTACATGGGCGGATGGCTGGAGACATTTGAGGTTCTTATTACTTTATAGTCCGAGCTGGTTGTTCTTCTATCCGGGAGTATTACTAGCGATTCTCGGTGCACTGATATCCGCTTTTCTGATCAGCAAACCGCAAAACTTCGCCGGCGTCACCTTCGATATCAACACGCTGATGTATGCCGCCTTCCTGATCATTATGGGAGTCCAATCCATTTTATTTTCGCTGTTCACCTACGTTTTTGGGGTAAACACCGATTTTTTACCCATGGACGAATCAACTGAGAAACTGCTTAACTACATGAATTTGGAAAGAGGCATTGTTATTGGGTCAGCCATGATTGTGCTGGGATTTGCCAGCTCCATCGGTGCATTCGTCTACTGGAGTCAAAATCTGTTTGGCGAAATTGACCCGAGGTTTTCGATGCGTTTGGTAATTCCCGGGGCGGTTCTCTTTACCCTCGGGTTTCAAACGCTTTTTGCCAGTTTCTTCCTGAGTATCCTTAGCACCAAACACAAGTAAGCGGCTGTCTTCGTGGGGTGCATTGCCTGTTCTGGGTTTCTCGCGGAACAAGTGGATTGTAAAACGCCAACATTCAGTCATTGAACAAGTTTGGATGTTTGCGGAGACTTAAATTTCAGAAAGTGAACCAGCAACCGGGATAGATAAATCGATGTAAATACAAGCAAGGGGATCAAAACAAGGATCGAACGGGGAAAGCCTTCCACCCACTCAGAAGTCCATGCAAGATACATAAATCCTGTCAGAATGATCGTGCCAGACAGGACTGCCAATCCCAGCGAACGCCATGAGTTCGTTGTGTAGAATCGAAAAACCACGAGACAGAAAAAGTATGATGCCATGCCCACCCGCAAGGCGAAGTTCTGTGTGCGCAGGAAATCCGAAATCCCATCGCCAAGGCGAAGCATAAAACCAAGACGGATCATGATGAAGATCAGGATCGTATCGAGGAATATTAACGGCAGCGTGTTTGCGTTCGTTCGCAGCCAATCTCTTGCCGGACGTTCCAAATATTTGAACACAAGTATAGAAAGGATGATCGAAACCGTAACGTGAATTGAAAAGGTGAGACCAAATGGTATCGAAATTCCCGCCATGTCCAAAAAGCGCGTAAATAACCACAGGAAGGGGATATGCAGGATGAACAAGGCGTAACTAGAATCTCCCAATGAGACCAGCCAGGGATGACTCAGCCGCTTCGATAAGTTTGTTGTGTCCAAAGCGAGTGCAAGGACGATGATCAGAAAGAACGGCGCTAACAACCCTGCATCCATTGAAAATTTACGGGGGAAAAATGATCCGTACTCTCGAAGCGTTATTGCAAGCAGGACGATCCCGACCGAACCCAACAGCACGACCCGATTTATGGATTGGTTAATCCTCCGGCGTGTTGAATTCACGAGATACCAAACGCCTCCTGCCAGTCCGAGCAAGAATGAGTTCAGGTGAAAGGGTGGAAAGTAATTGAGCAGGTTTAACTGCTCGGGAGTGAATGTCGTTAATAAAGTCGAGTGTACGACCTGACTGATCGCCCAAAACCCGAGGGATATCCATACTACTTTTGTGTCCGATTGGCGCTTGACGAATAAGATTAAGAACGGAAATAGCAGATAAAAAAATAACTCGACAGATAATGACCATGCGGCAATATTGAACGAAAGGGCATAGTCGGGTATCCATGCCTGATATAAAAAGATGTTTGCCCAGATTTTGCCCGCTTTGATTTTAGCCATTAAATCAAGGTAGTATATGCACGTTAGCACGAATGAAAGAATGTAAACCGGGTAGATGCGCGAGAAACGGGCAATAAGGTAGTTGCGAAAGTCGATTTTTTCGTGCGGGCGATAATATGCCAGCGTGATGACAAACCCCGATAAGACAAAAAAGTAGTTTACGGCAGTAGGACCGGCTGTGAGCATCGGGAATGAACTCAAAATACTCAACTCACGTCCGCCGTGATACAGCACTACAGAAAGCGCAGCAAAAAAACGAGTGGTCGTCAATTGATCCAGTTTTTGATTGATCGGGGACATATCTTCAATTCTACTCTCCCTTGGAACATTCCACTGGAATGGATCGTAAAGAGGAAGCGATTTCCGTCGTCACAAAACGTACTAGGCGACATGCTCGTTTAACAGACTTTTTCCAAGTCCAAAAAGAAGCAACAGCAGGATGAACGCGTCTATAACGAACCGAAAGCGGTTGTTTTCGCCCAGATCAAATAGGTTTCCGGCAAGCGCGAGGTAGAGCAGATTGAATCCCATGAACACTATGAGCAAGTTTTTTCCGTCGCTAATGACGTTCCCTTGCCTGCGCAGATGGCGAATACTGCCGAAGATGGCGATGAGGAAAGCGGGCAGGATCAGCCATCCCGTGTGGCGAAGCGACATGTCCTCCGTCCGTTCTTCGAGCGTTTCGTTCATCTCCCATTGACCGAAGAAGAATCGATTCCATCCGCTCTCGAACGCGGGGATGCGCTGACGGTTGTAGTCAAGAAAGTCGTAGTCGCTGGCAGAGTGGAAGAAGATGTAAAAGGATTGAACGATGGAGCGCATATAGAGGGCGGGGCGAGCGCGGATCACACCCAATGCGTCATGCTGATAATACGTACCTGTTTCAATGTACACCAGATGATGGAAGTTCGACCGTCCATTCGATTTTTTCGTTTCGTCCAGAAGAGGGATGCCTGTGACTGAGGTATCTGGCAATAAGTTCAAATACGATTCGGGACTGCTGAATGACGGATATTGGGCAAATGGCGATAACTCACCCGCTTGGATCATGCGCGTTCGTTCCTCTACTGACAGACGCAAGGTGGTGGGGTGAGAGAGGTTCATCCCTGCCCACGTGCTGGCGGTAAACTCTCCGAACAGGATGTAATTCTTGAGATACCAACTAGTGACCAGAAGCAGGGGAAGCAACGCGGCGAGGAAAACTTTTTTTCGATAAGGAAGTATGAATAGAAGCATGGATACGATGGCGATCAGCCAGAACAGATGAAACAGACTCCACGAGAAGGCGATAAAAGCCAGCAGGGAAAAGAATAACAATCCCCATCCGAATTTTTGTGTGGAATGAAAGCGATAAAGCGCCACGCCCGACAATGCTAGCGCGGCCGCAACGGGATAGGTGTAGAACAACCAGTGTTCGTACAATACAACGGGCGGACTGATCGTGAACAACACTGTCGCTGTTAGCGACAACCAGGTTGGCAACTCCAAAGCCAGCCCAAGGCGGTAGACCGACCATGCCAGCACAAATCCAACTAGAAAGTAAATGAGGTGAAAGATGCTTTGATATGTGGATGGAAAGTATTGCAGAGCAAGTCCTGCAAACAAATTCAACATCGGCGGTTGGGAGTGAAGGTACAACAGGCTACGCCACAAGTCGGTCTTCAGAAGAAGCGGGTCTATCATCTGCCAGTAATCGTTGATGGCATCCGTCTGAAAAACGAAGCCGAGGCGGTCATAGATTGCGCGCGATAAAAAGAACGTAATAAACAGCGCGGCTGGGTATATTGTTGTAGCCAACAGGTGGCGAATTTTTGATTCTGCCCATTGCAGGTAGAGCCAACCCACCAGCCAGTGAACGCTGGAAACCCCGATCCACAGGAACAGCGGCACTATCCGCGAATGGTAGGGGGCAAGTGCGCCGAATTTGTCTTCGGGTGTGAAAACCAGGAGGCACATCCCGACACAAGACACAAACAACAACCAAAACAATTCGGTTTTATTCGCTGCGGCAATAAGCCATTTGCCTATACCTCGAGGTTCAAAACGACGGACTTCAAAAAGAGGGAACAAAAGACCCGCCAATAGGATCAATGTAAATCCGATGAGCGCCAAACGAGGCAGGGAATATTGCACGAATACCGCCGACTCGGTTTCGCTGGGTGAACCCAAAAAATACAACAACACAGCCGCGCCTTCGGCGAGAGTGAGGGAAAGATTGATCCGCAGCACGAGATGACTCAACGGAGGGGATTTCATCGCCAGAATGTTATCACAGCCAATTGCACCCCTTCTCAAACTGGGTTATAATTCAGTCACTGAATTTTGAACTGAAGAATCTATGGAAACCACAAACGAAGAACTCCGCGAACTCACCCTCCTCGAAAACATCGAGAACGATCCCGATGTGAATCAGTCCACGCTGGCGACCCAACTTGGCGTCGCGGTCGGAACCGTGAACTGGCATCTCAAGCGGCTCATCGCCAAAGGCGCGGTCAAGGTCAAACGCGCCGAGCGCAAGAAACTGCGTTACATCATCACGCCCGAAGGCATCGCCCTGCGCGCCCGCCTCGCGGTGGACTACGTTGAGCGCTCGTTTTCGATCTATCGCAAAACGCGCCAGCGCATGAAAGAGTATCTTGCAAAAATCCGCGCGGCGGGATTTGACCGTGTGCGCATCGTCGGCAAGGGCGATGTGGTGGATGTGTGCAAACTCACCTGCATCGAACAAGGCGTGGCGGTCGTGAACGACAAAAACGTGCCGACGATCCAAGTGGATGGATTCAAAGTGACTCTCAACATGGATGTGACCTCATGAAACATATCTTGATCACCGGCGGCGCGGGATACATCGGTTCGCTCCTGACTTCCGAACTGCTCCGGCTTGGATACCGCGTCACCATCCTCGACTCGCTTCTCTTCGGCGGAGAGGCGATCGTCCCGTTTTTGCATCATCCCAATTTTCATTTCGTAAAAACCGACGTGACCGAACGACGTGCGGTCAAGGAAGCGTTGAAAAATGACTGGGGCAAACCCGACGCGGTCGTCCACCTCGCGGCGATTGTTGGATTCCCTGCATGTCAGGCGGTGGGAAAGCAGGTTGCGTGGAAGTACAACGTTGATTCGACGAAAATGGTTTTCGAGCAGGCGGCAGACCTAGGCGCGGAGCGATTTGTGTTCGCCTCTACATACAGCAACTATGGATTATCGCAGGACGGCAAACCCGTCACCGAAGAGTCGCCACTGAATCCGCAATCGTTGTATGCAGAGACAAAGATCGCGGCAGAGGAATTTTTACTCAGCCAAAAAGATTCAATTACCGCGCCGCTGTTGTTCCGCTTTGCCACGTTGTACGGTTTATCCCCGCGCACACGCTTTGACTTGATCGTGAATCAATTTGTGTTGGAGGCTTTCACCAAGCGAGTGCTGATCATCTATCAACGAGGCTACTCGCGCTCGTTCGTCCACATCCGCGATGTAGCGCGCGGCGTCATCATGGGACTCGAAGCCGAACAGTCCAAGATCCGCGGGCAGGTCTTCAACCTTGGCACCGACAACGGCAATTACTCGAAGGATGACATTGTCGCGCTGGTAAGGAAGCGCATGCCTGAAGTCGAGATCGAATACAAGGACCTGACCTTCGGCGGCGACATGCGCGACATCACCGTGTCGTTTGCCAAGATCAAGAGCGTGCTGGGCTTCGACACCACCCTCGATGTGGACGACGGCATCCGTGAATTGTTGTTCGCGTTGAAGACGGGCTTGATCCAGTCGCCCACCGATTCGCGTTATCGTAATGCGCAGTTTATTGTGCAGTAACCCATCGTCATTGCGAGCCCGATAGGGCGAAGCAATCTCCGTCACTGTGTTGGAGATTGCTTCGCTCACTCCGTTCGCTCGCAATGACGGTTAGGAAAACCATGACCCACACCTTCTGGCAAAATAAAAAAGTCATCGTCACCGGCGGCTCAGGCTTCCTCGGCTCGTTCGTTGTCGAGAAACTTCAACAACGCGGCGCGGCGGATATTTTCGTCCCACGCAGTACTCAGTACGATTTACGTTCATCCGACGGCATTGCTAAGATGTTGAATGAATTCAAAGCGGATATCGTCATCCACCTCGCCGCGCTGGCAGGCGGGATTGGCGCGAACATGGGGCGACCTGCCGAATTTTTCTACGACAACTTGATGATGGGTGTGCCGCTGTTGCATCAGGCTTGGCAAAAGGGAATCGAAAAGTTCGTTGCTGTCGGTTCGATCTGTTCATACCCGAAGTTCACACCAATTCCTTTCAAAGAAGAGGAGCTATGGAACGGCTACCCCGAAGAGACGAATGCTCCCTACGGCTTGGCGAAGAAAATGCTTCTCGTCCAATCGCAAGCGTATCGCCAACAATACGGATACAACTCGATCTATCTGATGCCCGTGAATTTGTTCGGTCCGCGTGATAACTTTGATCTGCAAACATCCCACGTCATCCCTGCGTTGATTCGCAAAACCGTCGAAGCGACCGAACGCGGCGACAAGGAAATCCCTGCGTGGGGCGATGGCTCGCCGACGCGCGAATTCCTCTACGTGGAAGATGCCGCGGATGGAATCGTCACTGCCGCGGAAAAATACAACGGCTCCGAGCCTGTCAATCTCGGCTCGGGCTATGAAATTTCCATCAAAGACCTCGTGGAGATGACCGCGAAGATGACCGGTTTCACCGGCAAGATCGTCTGGCAGACGGAAAAGCCCAACGGTCAGCCGCGCCGCGCACTCGACGTCAGCCGCGCGCGGGACTATTTCGGTTGGAACGCGCAGGTTCCCTTTGAGGAGGGGATGCGGCGCACGATCGAGTGGTTTAAAGAAAACAAGGAGAAGATCAAGTAATTACGCAGTACGCAATACGGAGTACGTACTGCGTGCTGCGTACTGCGTATCGAGAAATCCATGACCGAACTCACCAAACACCAACCCACCACCATCTACATCAAACCTACCAAGGGACTTGCCGCGCTCAACCTGCGCGATCTGTGGATTTACCGCGAACTGGTCTTCTTCATGGTATGGCGCGATGTGAAAGTGAAATACAAACAGACCCTGCTCGGCATGGCGTGGGCTGTCATTCAACCCGTGATGACGATGCTTGTGTTCACTTTTGTGTTTGGGACTGTGGCAAAAGTCCCAACAGACGGCATACCGTACCCGGTCTTTTCTTTCGCCGCGTTATTGCCGTGGGGGCTCTTTGAAGTGGCGCTCAATCAGGGAAGCCGCTCGCTCGTCGCGCACAACAACATGGTGACGAAGATCTACTTCCCGCGTCTCATCCTGCCGATTTCCTCGGTCTTCGCGGGGCTGGTGGACTTCCTCATCGCATTCGTTATTCTGATCGGCTTGCTGTTCTATTATCAAGTTTCGCCTGCCTACAACTTGTTGTGGACTCTTCCATTTTTCATCCTGCTCGCCATCATCACCGCGCTTGGCGTGGCGTTGTGGCTCTCGGCGATCAACGTGAAATATCGGGATGTGAATCAAGCCCTCCCGTTTCTCACCCGCTTTTGGCTGTTCATCACCCCCATCGCGTACTCCTCCGAGATCATTTCAGGCAAGTGGCAATATCTCTATTATCTCAACCCGATGGCGGGCGTGGTGGATGGATTCCGCTGGGCACTGCTCGGTACAGGTATTGGTCCGGGTCCCACGTTATGGGTTTCGACGGGTATTTCCATATTGATATTGATTTCGGGATTGTTCTACTTCCGCAGCATGGAAAAAACATTCGCGGATACCATCTAAATTTAAAGTAGGGGCACAGCGAGTCGATCAGCGCTCTTGCCTTTGAATCGTTTCGCTGTGCCCCTACAACCCAATTACTCAATGACAACCGCTATCAGTGTTTCCAACCTCGGCAAACGATACCAGATCGGCGCGGCAGAGACCAAGTTCCGCTACAACATGCTCCGCGACGTGCTGGTGGATACCCTCTACGCGCCCGTGCGGCTGGCGAAAGCGCTCGTCGGCAGATCGGACCACCGCAGTAATCAAAATTTCGTCTGGGCGTTGAAGGATGTTTCGTTCGACCTCGACGAGGGCAAAGTGCTCGGCATCGTGGGACGCAATGGCGCGGGGAAAAGCACCCTGTTGAAAATTCTCTCACGCGTCACTGAACCGACAACGGGAACTGTTTCGGTCCGTGGACGCGTCGGCTCGCTCCTCGAAGTGGGCACCGGCTTCCACCCCGAACTGACCGGGCGCGAAAACATTTACATGAACGGCGCGATACTCGGCATGAAGCGCAACGAGATCGATAAGAACTTCGACGCCATCGTGGATTTTTCAGAAGTTAGTCAGTTCATTGATACGCCTGTCAAACGATATTCATCGGGCATGTACTTGCGGCTAGCATTCGCGGTCGCCGCGCATTTGGAGCCAGATATTCTTGTTGTAGATGAAGTGCTTGCCGTGGGCGATGCGGAGTTTCAACGCAAGTGCATCGGCAAGATGAACGATGTCGCGCAACAAGGTCGCACGGTGTTGTTTGTCAGTCACAACATGTCCGCGATTTTGCGGCTCACGCAAGAGGCGATCGTCTTGAAAAAAGGACAACTCATCAAGCGCGCGCCCACCCCCGAAGCCGTCGATTTTTATCTCGCGTCAGGGCAGGCCGAGTCAGGTGAGCGCGTTTGGGAGGCGGACGAAGTCCCGGCGGCGAGCGCGCCTTTTAGACCGGTATCAATCAAAATCAGAGAAAGAAGCGGCGCCGTCGTGGATACCGTCCGATCCACGGAACCCGTCGCCATCGAATTCGAATATCAACTCGATGCGCCCGTCACGGGTTTGCGCGTGGGAATGTATCTCAACACGATGCGCGGCGAATATGTGTTCACCGCGTTCGACACCGATGATGCAAAACAATATGAACAGTTTGGTTCGCGCGCGGCAGGACGGTATGTGAGCCGTTGCGAAATCCCCGCCGATTTTTTCAACGAGGGTCGTTATTATCTCGGTGTCAACGCGAGCTCGTTCGGCGTGAAACGATATTTCATGGACGAGAATGCCATTTCATTCAACGTGGATATCTCCGGCGCGCCCGGCACGCAATGGCCCGAAGTGCGGCAGGGTCCCATCCGCCCGCGCTTGAATTGGACAATCGAGAAAATTGATTAAGAAAATTAACCGCTAAGAGCGCGAAGAACGCGAAGGTTTTTAAAAGTTTTTCCTGGCGAACTTCGCGGTTCAAAGAATCATGCTTACGAAAAATTCTCTCCGCAATTTCATTGGCGAACTGCCTCTCGCCGCCGAACTCGATTACGCGCTTCGGCAAAAGAACCGCGCCCGCAAAGACCACTTCAATCTTTCGCGTTTGCAAAAATCACTCCCGCAAGCCGTTGAGCAAGTCAAGCCATTCATTCAACACCCAATACGTAATACGCAGTACGCAGTAAAGAACGTTCTCTTCTTCGCCACGCTTCACTACTGGATCGAACAAGCCACGTACATCTCCCTCGCGCTCGCGGGACTCGGTCATAAAGTCACGTTGATGACTCTTCCATATTCCGAGTGGCACAAAGAGATGGATAAGCTGACCCAGCGTCAACGCGGACTTCATACGCGCGACGCACTCTTTCCTCTTTCCTCTTTCGTTCATCACGCCTCTCTCCTCGACTTGAAACCTGCCTCTGCCCTTCCAGCCTTTCTCAAATCTGACATCGAAGAAATTTCCCTCTGGGACGCGCAATACACCCTCATGCGCGAAGAAGTGGACATGTCGAACCTGAAGGACAAAGCGTTGTACGATCTGCGGATCAAACGCAACACCTTCGCCGCCCTCGCCGCCCTCGAATGGATGCAAGTCAACAAGCCTGATGTTGTGCTGATTCCGAACGGATTGATCCTCGAAATGGGAATCGTCTTCCGTGTGGCGCGTTATTTGAACATCCCTGCTGTGACGTTTGAATTCAACGATCAGCGCGAACAGATCTGGCTGGCGCAGAACACGTCCATTATGCGGCAGGACACGGATTATCTTGTGCGTGACCGTTGTTCCCTGCCAATGACCGACGAAATGTATGAAAGACTCGCCGATCTCGAAAACGCCCGGCGCGGTGCGCGAGTGTGGGGAAAATCGAAACGGTTGTGGCAATACGTCTCTTCACAAGGTGCCGAAGAGACGCGCAAAGAGTTGGGCTTGGATGAACGTCCTGTTGTCCTGCTTGCCGCGAACGTGCTGGGCGACAGCCTCACTCTGGGGCGCAACATCTTCGCCGAGTCCATGAGCGATTGGATCACAAAGACCGTCGAATATTTTGCGAAGCGGACCGATGTGCAACTCGTCATCCGCGTTCACCCCGGCGAAAAACTTGTCCCGCAGGCGAAATCAATGGGAACCGTCGTGCGTGAAGCGTTGCCTGAACTCCCGAGTCACATCCACGTCATCGGCGCGTTGGATAACGTCAACACATATGACTTGATCGAAATTGCGAGTCTCGGCTTGGCATACACAACCACCGTCGGCGTCGAGACCGCGATGAACGGCATCCCCGTCATCTCATGCGGACAAACACATTATCGCGGGCGCGGCTTCACGCTTGATATGAATACATGGGATGAATTTTTCACCACCCTTGAAAAAGTTTTATCTGACCTGCCCGCGCATCGTCTCAATGACGAGCAGACTGCGAAAGCTTGGAATTACGCGTACCGTTTCTTCTTTGAATACCCGCGTCCGTTCCCATGGCGTCTGATGAATTTTTGGGACGACCTCGAAGTCTGGCCCCTGAACAAAGTGTTGAGCGACGAAGGCATGAGTCACTTTGGTGACACGTTTAGGTTTTTGGTCGGCGAGCCGTTTACGTGGAAATGAAACACGGTGGTCGAGTAGTCCCGCGTGCTTTTCGCGGGACGTATCGAGACCACCAAGCCGTATAAAAATTTTGTTACATCTGCACTTTTGAAAACTGGTGGTCTCGATACGCCCTCACTATCGTTCGGGTTACTCGACCACCGATGAAATAACGAAACATGACAAACGAAACCAAACAAAAAGTCCGCGAGTTTTACGACGACATCGGCTGGCAGCAAGAAGATGACGGGCATTATCAAAATGCCCGTTATGAAGACTTGCGCCCCGTCTCGCGCGAATATATCCACAAGACGCGCCTGCGTGTGATGAACGGATTGATTCACACGGGCAAACTTCTGCTCGATGCGGGTTCGGGTCCCGTACAATACGACGAATACTTCGAGTATTCGCGGGGTTACGAAAAACGCGTGTGCCTCGATATTTCTATTCAAGCGTTGCGTGAAGCGCGGACTCGCATCGGCGATCATGGATTGTTTGTTGTCGGCGACCTCGCCAACCTGCCCTTCAAAGTTGACGCGTTCGACGGCGCAGTTTCGATGCACGCAATTCATCACCTCGCACTGACCGAACATCCGCGCGCGTATGCTGAAATTCATCGCGTGCTCGCAAGCGGACGAACGGCGGCAATTGTCAACGGTTGGCATGAGCCATTTCTCAGCCGCCTCGCCGAACCACTGATTGGTCTCATGCGCAAACTTTCAGGTCGTTCTGAAAAGAAGAAAAAGGAATGGCTGAACGAGGAAGACCCCGCAGGGACGTTTGTGCAGAAGATGACTCCCGAATGGCTCAAGCGCGAGATCGGCTCGAAGATGATGATCGAGATTCAACCGTGGCGGAGCATGAGCACGCGCATCTTGCGCTGGTTCGTCCGTCCGTTTGGTGGACGCGCCTTTTTGCGATTTGTGTTTTGGTTGGAAGGTGTTTTTCCGAAATTTTTCGCTGAGAATGGGCAGTATCCGCTGATCGTGATTAAGAAACAGTAGTGTCATTGCGAGCCGCCGTTCTTTGGCGGCGTGGCAATCTCAAAGTAACGGGAGATTGCTTCGTCGCAACGAGCGCTCCTCGCAATGACATAAAGGAGCATTATGGACTGGAAAAATCAAGTCGTACTCATCACCGGCGGGACGGGGTCGTTCGGCAAGAAGTTCACGCAGACCCTGCTTGACGAAAAACAGCCGAAGAAGATCATCATCTTCAGCCGCGACGAGTTGAAGCAACACGAAATGCAGGTGCACGGATTCAACCACCCGTCACTGCGGTATTTCATCGGTGACATCCGCGACCGCGAGCGATTGGTCCGCGCGATGCACGGCGTGGATATCGTTGTCCATGCCGCGGCGTTGAAGCAGGTGCCCGCCTGCGAGTACAACCCCATGGAAGCCATCAAGACCAACATCATGGGCACGGCAAATGTGGTCGAAGCCGCGCTAGACGCGGGCGTGAAAAAAGTGATGACTATCAGCACGGACAAAGCCGTCAGCCCCGCGAATCTGTACGGCGCGACCAAGCTCGCCGCCGAAAAATTGACCGTGCAAAGCAACGCCTACGCCGCAGGGACCGCGACCCGCTACTCGTGCGTCCGTTATGGGAACGTGGTCGGGAGTCGCGGCTCGGTCGTGCCGTTGTTCCTCAAGCAACGCGAGAATGGGGCAGTCACCATCACCGATGAACGCATGACGCGCTTCTGGCTGTCGCTGGAGCAGGGCGTCAAGTTTGTCATTGATTGCATCGAACAAATGGAAGGCGGAGAAGTATTCGTACCAAAGATTCCCAGCACCACTGTCGTTGACCTTGCCAAAGCCATCGTGCCGAATGCGAAAATCAACATTATCGGCATTCGCCCCGGCGAAAAGTTGCATGAGGATTTGATCTCGGACGACGAAGCGCGCCATACCATTGAACTCGAAAAGATGTACGTCATCCAGCCCGCCGAAGCGATATGGTTCGGCTACTCGTGGAAGGACAAAGGTAAGCCGCTCCCCGAAGGTTTCACCTACACCAGCGACAATAACTCCGAATGGCTCGATATTGATGGCATCAAAGAATTCGTCGCGCCATTTGAGGAGTTGTTCAGGCAGGGGAAGTTGGAGGGATAGGTAATCAATACACAGGTAAACATGTACACCCGGAAACACGTGTCTACTTGTGTACTTGTATACGTGTCTACCTTACGAACATGACACGAATATTAATCACCGGTGCTAGCGGACTCCTCGGAATCAACCTCGCCCTTGAAGCCAAGCGCGAGCATGATGTCATTGGCGTGGACAGGGACAAATTGAAGTCCGCTCCGTTTCGGGTGCTCCACGCGAATTTGCTCAGGCCAGGCAGTATCAACTCCATTCTCGATTCGACGAGACCCACTTGGTTCATCAATTGCGCCGCGTTTGCGAATCTGGAAGAGTGCGAAAAGCATCCCGAAGAGGCGAGGATTTTGAACGCAGAGGTCCCCGCTGATATGGCGAACGCCTGCGCGGCGCGAAATATCAAATTCGTGCATCTTTCTACCGATGCAGTCTTCGACGGGACGAAAGAGGGCGCGTACACCGAGGCCGACGAGCCGAATCCGCTGGGGGTGTATTCGCAGACAAAATTGGAAGGAGAACGGGCGGTGCTATCCGCCAATCCGCAGGCGATCGTGGCGCGCGTCAACTTCTTTGGGTGGAGTCTCAGTGGTCGGCGCAGTCTCGGTGAGTTCTTCGTCAACAATTTGAGCGAAGGCAAAAACGTCAACGGATTTACGGATGTCATCTTCTGCCCGATGTGGGTCAATCACCTCAGCCGCCTGCTCGTCGCCATGCTCAAAAAAGATTTGCACGGCTTGTATCACGTGGTCGGCGCGCAGGCGATGAACAAGTATCAGTTCGGGGTGGAGGTGGCGCGCAAGTTCGGGCTGAGAGAAAGCCTCATTTCGCCGCAATCCGTCGAAACGTCGGGGCTGACCGCCAAACGATCCCACAATTTATGGCTGTCTATCCACAAGTTGTCCACAGATTTGGGGCGCGAAATCCCCTCGTTCTCCACCGGTTTGGACGGGTTTTATACACAGTTCCAACAGGGTTATCCACAGAAAATCAGGGGTTATCAACAGCCGTAGGGCGGGATGCCATCCCGCCAACAGTAAGGTGGATTACCAATCCGCCCCACGAAGGAGACATCATGAAAAATCTGCTCAAACTCGAAGAACTCTTTTTGTTCGGACTCGCTCTTTTTCTTTTTTCTGGATTGGATTACGGATGGGGCTGGTACGCGCTCCTGTTTTTGACTCCCGACCTGAGCATGATCGGCTATTTGGCGAATCCCCGCTTCGGCTCCTGGACGTATAACCTGATTCACCACAAGGGACTTTCTGTCGCCCTTTACGCATTGGGTGCCCTAGCATCCACCCCGTGGCTGATGTTCGCAGGGACGCTCCTGCTCGGACACTCCAGCTTCGACCGCGTGATTGGGTATGGATTGAAACACGAGGACGCATTCCAGAACACGCACTTGGGGAGGATTGGGAAATGAAATCCCGAAGGCGTTGTGTTGAGCCTATCGAAACAGATAAGATGATTCTAGATTTTTCGCAAGCGCGTACCCAAATCCCGAAGGGATGGCATGATTTGCGCCAAACCAATGACACCCCTTCGGGGTTGGTAAATCCTCGAACCCGAATCTATAATCATTCCACTCCTTCGGAGTTCATCGCGGTGAGTATGTCATTCTGAGCCCTTCGACACGGCTCAGGATAAACTCCGCGAAGAAATCTCTACCACGGTGGTAGAGACCCTTCGGTCGCGAAGAGCACGCTCCCTCAGGGTGACATGCCCTAGTGCTGTATGACAAAATATTCGGAGGACAACATGGATTTCAAAATTCAAGACCAATGGATCGGACTCAATCATCCAACCTACTTCATCGCTGACATTGCGGCGAATCACGACGGAGACCTGAATCGAGCAAAACTGCTCATCCGACTTGCAAAAGAAGCAGGCGCAGACGCGGCGAAGTTCCAGCACTTTCAGGCTCCGAAGATCGTTTCGGACTATGGCTTCACCCACATGGATTCCAAGGTCAGCCATCAGGCAAAGTGGAAAAAATCCGTGACCGAAGTGTACGCGGCGGCATCCGTCTCGCAAAGTTGGACACCGATCCTGAAAGAAGAGTGTGACAAAGTCGGTATCCACTTTTTCACATCGCCGTATGATTACGACTCCATCGAACATGTGAATCCATACATCCCTGCTTTCAAAGCAGGCTCAGGCGAAATTGACTGGATCGAAGCGTTGGAACACATGGCATCCAAGGGCAAGCCGATGATCATCGCCAGCGGCGCGGCGGATATCGCCGATGTGCAGCGTGCCGTGCAAGCCATTTTGAAAATCAATAAGCAACTCTGTTTGATGCAATGCAACACGAACTACACCGCCAGCCTCGAGAACTATGACCACATCCATTTGAATGTGTTGAAAACCTACGCGGTCATGTTCCCTGACGCGGTGTTGGGTCTCTCTGATCACACGCACGGCAATGCAACTGTTCTCGGCGCGGTGACTCTGGGTGCGCGCATGATCGAACGTCACTTCACGGATAGCAACGACCGTGAAGGTCCTGACCACAAATTTGCGTTGAATCCCGAAGCGTGGGCGCACATGGTGGAGGAGACACGTCAACTCGAACGGGCGCTCGGTTCAGCTGACAAATTCATCGCGGGGAATGAGCAGGATACGAAAGTCGTGCAACGTCGCTGTCTGCGCGCGGCTCGTGAGATCAAGGCGGGTGAAGTCTTCACGCGCGAGATGATTGACGTGCTCCGCCCTGCCACACCCGGAGCGATCAAGCCGCATGAAATCCTGAATGTGATTGGCACCAAGGCATTGACGGACATGCCGACGGGCAAGGAATTACGTTGGACGGATCTGGGCGCGTAAATATTATTGTGGCGCGTAGTGGCGGAGCATGCTCCGCCACTACAAAAATCATGAAAATTATTTATTTCAGCAAGAATTACACCCCACATGATTACCGATTTCTGTTTTCATTATCCAAAACAAAACATGAAATCTTCTTTTTGCAATTGGAAGCAACAGGTCGTCAAACGGAGGATAGACCTGTCCCTGCGAATGTTCAGCAAATCTTGTGGGCAGGCGGGCGGAGTGAATTCCGCTGGCGCGATGTGTCAAAATATGTGTCGAGTCTGAGAAAGGTGATTCGGGATATTCAGCCTGATTTGATCCACGCCGGACCGATTCAGAATTGTGCGTTCCTCGTCGCGTTGAGTGGATTCCGCCATTTGCTGACAATGTCCTGGGGCTATGACCTGGTCATGGAAGCGGATAAAAACGCGTGGATGAATTGGGTGACACGCTACACATTGAAACGAAGCGCCTATTTCACAAGCGATGCAAACGTTACGCGTGAGAAGGCGATTGCGTTTGGGATGAATCCTGAGCATACTGTGGTGTTTCCTTGGGGGATAGATTTGAAACTTTTTCATCCAAAGAAAGAAGAAAGAGGAAAGAAGTCGAGCGCAAATCGCAAATCGCAAATTGCAAATCGCAAATCGTTCACTCTCTTTTGTAGTCGCACATGGGAAGCGATATACGGTGTGGATGTTCTCGCAAAGGCGTTTGTCAGAGTGGCGAAAGAAAATCAAAATGTGTATCTCATTTTGCTTGGCGGCGGTTCGCAGGGAGGTTACATTCGTCAGATTTTGATGAATGGCGGGGTGCTGGATCGAGTCCATTTTGGAGGGCAGGTGGGTCAACGCGATCTGCCGCGCTGGTATCACATGGCAGACGTTTATGTCTCGCCCTCGCACGTGGACGGTTCGTCTGTG
>CAZQES010000027.1:0-30289 GCA_964591425.1 uncultured Anaerolinea sp. | reverse complement strand
GCGTGGCGGATGCCATCACGCGCGTCGCAAAGCGAAAGACTTCCTTCCCATCCATCTGGATGTAGTGCTTGCCTTCATGGTACGTAGTTTCAGTGATGGGGTTACGACTTCCACCTGCAGGCAGTGTGAGTAGGTCGCCACCCGAACCATCGGAGTGCATAACAGCCGAGAGCACGCCGCCCGGTCGTTCGCTTGCTTGTAAGACGAACGCGCCCGCGCCATCACCAAACAAAATGCAAGTGTTTCGATCCTTCCAATTGACAAATCTCGAGAGGGTTTCTGAGCCGATGATCAGGGCGGTCTTGATCGAGCCGGAACGAATCGCCTGCGCGCCCATGTTCATGGCATAAATGAAACCGGAACAGGCGGCGAGCAGGTCGAACGCGCCTGCCTTCGTCGCGCCGAGTTGATCTTGGATCAAACATGCGGTTGCCGGGAACATGAACTCCGGTGTCGAGGTGGAGCAGATGATCAGGTCAATGTCCGTAGGGCGGACGTTCGCCACCTTGAGGGCTTGAATCGAGGCATCCACTGCAAGCGTGGAGGTGAAATCGGTGTCGCGGGCGATGCGGCGTTCACTGATCCCGGTCCGTTCGCGAATCCAGGCGTCGTTCGTATCCACGAACTTCGCCAGGTCATCGTTCGTCATGACGGTTTCAGGCACAGCCATCCCCCAGCCTGTGATATGTGCGTTTGGCATTTGAACTCCCGAGCTAAAGCGAAGCGCGCCGACAAAGAAGGCGCGGCTTTGAACTCAAATTCTTATTCCGAATAATTTCCGATCACGAGGGTTGCATTGTGACCGCCAAAACCGAACGAATTCGACATCACGTGTTTGAGGGCGGCAACGCGCGGTTGGTTGGGAACGTAGTCGAGGTCACATTCCGGGTCGGGTGTTTGATAGTTGATGGTGGGAGGGATGACACCCTCGCGAATGGCAAGAACGGAAAAGATGGCCTCCACCGCGCCGGATGCGCCAAGCAAATGACCGGTCATCGATTTTGTGGATGAGACCGGGATCGAATAAGCCGCCTCGCCGAAGACGGTCTTGATCGCGGCAGTCTCGCTTTTATCGTTCAAATAAGTGGAGGTGCCATGCGCATTGACGTACTGGATATCGTCAATCCCCAGGCCCGCGTCGTCGAGTGCAAGTTTCATCGAGATCGCAGCGCCTGCGCCGTTTTCCGCTGGGGCAGAGACGTGATGCGCGTCGTCCGATGTGCCATAACCGTTGATCTCGCCGAGGATCGCCGCGCCGCGCGCCGTTGCCGATTCTAGCGATTCAAGGATCAACACCCCCGCACCCTCCCCCATCAGGAAACCATCGCGATCCTTATCGAACGGACGGGACGCGCGTTGCGGGTCGTCGTTCCGTGTAGAGAGCGCGCCGATCACATTCATTCCAGCCATCGTGATGGGAACCAACGCGCCTTCCGCGCCGCCTGCGATCATCACATCCGCCGTGCCGCGCCGGATCATTTCGGCGGCTTCCCCGATGGCGTTGTTACCGGTCGCGCACGCGGTGGCAAGCGACATGTTTGGTCCCCGTGCGCCGAAACGAATCGCGATCATGCCTGCCGCGCCGTCTGAGATCATCATGGGGATGAGGAACGGGCTGACGCGGTCTGCGCCGCGTTCGTTCATTACCGCCGCTTGTTCCATGATCGTGCCGATGCCGCCGATGCCTGTACCGATGAGAATCCCGACGCGGTCGCGGTTCGATTCATCGATCTTCAACCCCGATTGCTCCAATGCTTCCATGGTTGCGAACATGGCGAATTGCGTAAAACGATCCATCTTGCGCGCCTCGCGCACACCGAAAGTCGCAACCGGGTCGAACCCTTTTACTTCTGCCGCAAACCGTGTCTTATGTTTGCTTGCATCAAAATGAGTGATGGGTCCCGCACCAGACTTACCCACCAACAGGGACGCCCAGGTTTCTTTCACAGTATTTCCCACAGGGCTGATACAACCCATCCCTGTGATAACAACTCTCTTCTTCATCGATCAGACTCCTTCAAAACAAGCCGCCGATCAGGCGTAAAAGGCTCGAATATTTTGGGTTATAACACACGTCACGTACATTGGACGCGCTTATCTGCCAGAGACAGCATGGTTTTCCACGCCTGTTGCAGATGCAAACGGTCGTGATCAGCCGCAAAACCCATCACCTCTGTAAAATTAGACGGACCGAAAATGGCGTGCCGAACTTTTCGATTCCAGATTTCCTCCGGTACATTTTTTACTCTCTCCAGCAATGCAACCCGCGCCGCGCTAAAATCCTCCAACGCCCGGTATGCGTCCTCGTTCAGATATTCCCGTTCGCTTGCCCACACACCGGCATCCGGCCGCGGGATGAAAGCATCATTCTTCTCCAGCATCAGGTCGACTTGAAGCGCGTGCACTTCCCGCTCCGTATCGCGCAAATGACACACGATCTCATTCATTGCCCAGTCATCGCGCGTGGGTTCGTGATGGCAGTCTGCCTCCGTCAAAGAGCGCAGGATTTTCGGCAGAACCGCCGGGGTGGAGGTTAGGATTCCCAGCGTCGCGTCGCGGGACTTGAGATCCGGTTCAAGAGCCGACGGGTCGGTTGATTCAAGCCAGCGGCGCAGATCCGCTAACGAGCCGGAACCCGCTCCCCCGTCCGATACCGAAGCGGGTTCGCCGTTCACATGAAAGGTCTTCAACCCGAGCCGCTGGGCAGGCAGAATATCGCGGTGAACATCATTCCCTACCATCAGCACAGGACCTTCCTGCCATCCGAGGCTTCCCAACACCTCCGCATAATACGCAGGATGCGACTTGGTGAAATGAAAATCCTCGAACGCGGATACCATCTCAAATTGTTCGGGGTCAAAACCCGCCCACCGCAACCGGTGGTACGTGGCTTTGATCGGGAATAACGGGTCTGTTGCGATGGCGATACGAAAACCGCGCGTCTCCGCCCATTGTATGAATTCGACCGCGCCTGAGTTTTGCTTTGTAAGCCCCGCCAAACTCGGGAAGACGGTATCGTAGAAATCATCGAGGATTTCCTGCAACTCATCCTGCGGGATGCCAAGTTCCGTAAAAAAATATGAATCGAAAACTTCACGCAGGGTTTTGCGCGGGTCTTCATTGTCGTTCATCCGGTGGACTCCGCCGATTAACGCCCGCAAGAACGGCTCGGTAGGAACATGCCCGCAGACGTGATTTGCAAGCGCTTGAAAATACGCAGGCATGAACACATGCAAATTGGTATTGAGCAGGGTGTCGTCAAGGTCGAGCAGTAATGTGAGTGACATTGAATTAAAGGTCTCGCGTCGAGGACGAATCAGGATTTGATTTCAAGTTTGAATGGAAGTGCATGACATTCGCCGCACCCCACCTGCGGTTCGGATACTTTTTTCTTCGATTTTTCACAATATGCATTCACTTGCACGCGCCGCATGAACGCCGCGGAAAACGGACGCGCCACTTTCGCGTTCAAGCGCATGTGCTCACAGGCGTTGGCGCGCGAGATCTCAGGCACCGGGCAAAATTTGCACAGGTCGCGCGACCATTCCTGCCCCGCGGCTTTGAGCAGGCGGCATTCTTCCACGTTGCGACCGCGGAAATAATCTCCGTAGAAGTGCGGGCATTCCGCCCCATAGGGAGTTTTCATGAGAATAGTATAGGCGGGTTACCTAAATAAGCGATGAGCGGGCAGGCAAATTCATTACCCCAAAATCAAACGTCCCGCAGGTTAATTTTTTTTGAACGGTCTTTATCAAAGCAACCTGCGGGACGTTCATGCTACACGCGCGTTGTATATTCGCCTGTTTCGGTGTTGATGCGGATCACATCCCCTACTTTTACGAACTGCGGACACTGCACTTCCAAGCCGGTCTCGGTGACTACTTTCTTGGTTACGCCCGTTGCCGTGTCACCGCGGATGGCGGTTTCGGCTTCGACTACTTTCAAATCCACAGTGGACGGAAATTCCACATCCAGCGGCGCGCCGTTGTAAAACGTGAGTTTGACTTCCATCCCTTCTTTGAGGTACAGCGCGGTGTCGCCGAGCATCTTGGCATTGACGGCGGGTTGTTCAAAGGTCGTATTGTCCATGAAGTGATAAAAGTCGCCGTCATTATACAAGTACGAGACGTTGTGAAAATCGAGGCTCACATCCTGCACTGACTGCCCGGAGTTGAACGTGCGCTCGATGTTCGCACCGGTTTGCAGGTTACGGGCTTTGATGCGGATATTGGCATTGCCGCGCCCGGTTTTGTTGTGGCTGTAGTCCAAAACTTTGTAGAGGTTTCCGTCCAGTTCGAAGGTCACCCCTTTTCGTAATTCGTTGACATCGATCATGCGTGCGCTTTCCTTTATGGGTTGAAATTCTGTTAAGCGGCGGGATTATACTATAAGAAATTCGTGATGGAGTTCAATGCGTTTTTTCAGACTCAGGATCTTCGCGCAATAACTGAACAGCGTGGGGTAATACCGGAATTATCACTTCCAAATTTTCCACCGCACCCTTCGGACTGCCCGGCAGGTTGATAATGATCGTCCGTTTGCGGATGCCGGCGACGACGCGCGAGAGCATGGCATGAGGTGTGATCTTGAGCGAGGCGGCGCGCATCGCCTCCGCGAGACCGGGCGCTTCGCGCTCGATAACCGCGCGTGTGGCTTCGGGCGTCACATCGCGCGGAGCGAAACCACTGCCGCCGGTGGTGAGGATGAGATCGAGATCGCCCGCGTCTGCCCACGAGGCGAGCGTTTCGCGGATGGCGGACTCATCGTCGGGGAGGATCAACTTCCTTACGGTGGACCAGCCTTCCTTTTCGACGCGAAGCGCAAGCGCGGGTCCTGAGGCGTCCTCGCGTTCGCCACGCGCAGACCGGTCGGAAAGGGTCAGAATCCCAACGCGAATCGTCATGCCTTGCTGTTCCGAATGATTGCGATCAGATCATCCGGCATGAACGGTTTGAGGATGAAATCGGTCGCGCCTCGTTTTAGACATTCGCCGCGCACGTCCAGCCCGGAGGTCATGATGATGCGCAGTTCGGCAAATTGCGGATCCTTGCGAATCGATTCGACAAAATCCAAGCCGCTGTGTTGACCGAGATGCACATCCATGAAAAGCACATCGGGTTTTTCACGCAAGATCAACGCGGGGATGTCTTCATCCACATCGGCAACGGACACTTCAAAGCCCTCCATCTTTAGCAGGGTTTGAAGCAGTGTGATCATCGTATGGTCATCTTCGGCGAGAAGTATTTTTGCCATTTCGCTTCGTTTTTCCGTTCTTGTGATTTTTACTTGCCCGCATTGTTCCGCTCACTTCCAGCGCGGAGGCGAGTACATCATCCACCGTCTCGACAAAAATGAATTTCATCGTCTCTTTGATCTCGTCTGGCACATCGTCCACATCCTGTTCGTTGCGCTTCGGCAGGATGACGGTTTTCAAACCGTTGCGATGCGCGGCAAGCACTTTTTCCTTGACGCCGCCGATGGGAAGCACCTGCCCTCGCAGTGTGATCTCGCCGGTCATTCCAATGTTGGGTCTCACCTTGCGCCCGGAGACAAGCGAAACCAGCGCGGTCGCCATCGTCACACCAGCGGAGGGACCATCCTTCGGCTGTGCGCCAGCAGGAATATGCATGTGAATATCGTATCTATCGAAGAATTGATCTTCGAGACCCAACTGATGTGCGCGCGAACGGACGAACGACAACGCCGCCCGCGCCGATTCATTCATCACATTTCCAATTGATCCGGTTACCTGAAATCCTTTTCCACCGGGCATGCTCGTCGCTTCGACGAAAAGCACATCACCGCCGTAGGGAGTCCATGCCAAGCCCGGCACCACGCCGGGGATCGAAATGCGGCGGTTGAGTTCTTCCGTCCCGTGGAAAATCGGATGATCGAGATATTCCTCCACAAGGTCGAGGATGATCTTTACCTCCGTGAGTTTGCCCTCGGCAATGCGCGTGCCAACCTTGCGGCAGACTGCGCCGATCTTCCGTTCAAGGTTGCGCACGCCGGCTTCGCGCGTGTACTCGCGGATAATTTTTTGCAAGGCTTCGTCGGCAAAAGCCACTTCCGTTTCGCGCAGGCTGTTCTCGCGGATCTGACGCGGGATTAAATATCCTTTGGCGATGGCTATCTTTTCTTTTTCAGTGTAGCCTGAAAGCGAGATGATCTCCATGCGGTCGAGCAACGGACCGGGAATCGTTTCGAGTGTATTGGCGGTAGTGATGAAGAAGACTTGCGAAAGGTCGTAGGCAACTTCGAGGTAATTGTCGCGAAATTCGCTGTTCTGTTCGGGGTCGAGCACTTCGAGCAATGCCGAAGCCGGGTCCCCGTGAAAATCGAAGGTCAATTTGTCGATTTCATCGAGCATGAAGACTGGGTTGCGCGATTCGATCCTGCGCAGTGATTGAAGTATCCGCCCCGGCATCGCGCCGATGTATGTGCGGCGATGACCGCGAATCTCGGCTTCGTCTCGCACGCCGCCCAGTGAGGCGCGCACGAACTTGCGTCCCATGGCGCGGGCGATGGATTGTCCGAGCGAAGTTTTCCCGACTCCGGGCGGTCCGACGAAACACAGGATAACGCCTTCGCGCTCGCGGCGAATCTTATCTTCAGACGGCGCTTTCGTTTCATCCTTGCGGTCGATGCGCAACTTGCGAATCGCAAGAAATTCAAGGATGCGTTCCTTCACATCCTCAAGCCCGTAGTGATCCTTATCCAAAATTTCGCGCGCGTGCGGGATTTCAAGATTATCGTCCGAAGACTTCGACCACGGGATTGTGACCAGCCAATCGAGATAAGTGCGGATGACCCCATATTCCGCCGCGGCAGTCGGCAGACGAGACAAACGTTCCAACTCACGGTTTGCCTGCTTCGCCGCCTCTTCGGGCATCTTCGCCTCTTCGATCTTCTTGCGGAATTCCTCCACCTCGGCGGCTTGTTCGTCTTTTTCGCCCAATTCTTTTTGGATCGCCTTCATCTGCTCGCGCAAGAAATATTCGCGCTGGACCTTTTCGATCTCGCCGCGCGCTTCGTTCTGGATTTTCTGCCCGAGCGATAACACCTCGGCTTCTCGCACCAGCAAGCCGATCAATTTCTTCAGTTTGTCAGCGACCGAATCAATGGCAAGGATCTCCTGTGAGTCTTTCAAATCCATGCGCTGGAAATTGGCGATGGTGTAGGCAGTTTGCAACGGGTCTTCAACAGAGGTGATCGAACCGGCAAGTTCCTCCGGGAAGGAGGGAATCATTTGCGTAATTTGTTGGAATTGGTCGCGTGCGTTCCGCCCCAGCGCGTCGATCTCCAAGCCCTCTTCGACAGATTCGGGCGCGAGTTCGATGCGCGCTTTGAGATACGGTTCCTGCTCGACGAATTCGCCGAGCCGAAAACGATCCATGCCTTGCACGAGCAGGCGAATTGTCCCATCGGGGGCGCGCAGGAGGCGATGAACGGTCGCGATGGTGCCAACAGTATAAAGGTCGGCGGGACCCGGTGTTTCCAATTCCGGGTTCATAGCGGCGACCAAGCCGACGAGCTTATCCCCTGCGACCACATCATCCACGAGTTTGATCGAACGCGGCTGTCCAACGGTCAACGGAACAGCGGTGTGCGGGTAAACCACCACCCCGCGCAATGGAAGGATTGGAAGTACCTGGGGATATTTATTTTCTACGGAAGGCTGCGGAGAGCTTGTCTCGGTGCTGCCGGAATCTTTGGCAGGCGCGCGCGCGAAAAACGACGGCATGATCATGGAAAGCAGACTGTCATCCGTTTCTCCGATCCACTGAAAGAGTTCGTTGAAACTGGAGTGCCAACGGGAGGCAGGCATAATTACTCTTGGACCCCGTTCTGTTTCGATTGCGACTTTGGCGAACTGACCGTCAAAAATCCATCCTTATATTCAGCCGTTGATGAGTCGACATCCACCGCGACGGTTATCTCTACTTCGATCTCGAACCGCCCGGAAAGAATTTCCATTTGGTGATATGCACGCCGCCCGCCAAAATCGGGGCGTGAACCTGCGATGAAGAGGCTGTGATTCTCAATCGTCACTTCGAAATCTTCATCACGCATTCCTGCAATTTCGACACGGACGACGAAATTTTCGTCGGTCTCGTATACGTCGGTGGGCGGACTCCACACACTCGAACGTACTTGCCAGCGGATGGCATGCAATATCTCTCTACGCGATTCGAGCACCGTGGCAGGTAAATTTTTACGAATGATCGCGGGCATAGTCTTTCTCCTTGCTTCATTAGTGTCACCTTGAGGGAGCGTTTCACAGTGACCGAAGGGTCTCGCTCGCGAGTCAGGGATTCTTCGCTTCGCTCAGAATGACACAAGAAGAGGGACACGCAACTCAGGTTAATTTATGAAAACGCGTCCAACGAACCAGCGCCCCCGGCGGGACTCGAACCCACAACCTGCAGCTTAGAAGGCTGTTGCTCTGTCCATTGAGCTACGGGGGCAGTTCAAGGCAATTGTATTACGGCATCGCAAAGTAGGCAAACCGTTCATCCATCCCCCGCATGGAATACTCACGAGGCGCTGTAAGGGCGTATCCCTTTATACACGCGTGGACCCGCCAGCGTGCGCAGAATGGTTTCTGCCGGGCGGTTGAGTCTCGTGCCGAGGTCTTGTGAAGACATCGGAATATTCCCATTGGTGAGGAATAGCCGAAAAACCGCTTCCACGAGGGCTGTCTGCTCGGTGAGAAAATCGGGTTGCCGCACGCAGTGGGTCATCAATGCGTTCTGAACGCCTTCCACTTGCTTCACCTCCGCGGTGACCGGGTCTACCCAGTCCACGGTCTCGCCTTCTTCTGCCTCTGCATACGCCTCGCGGTGTTCCGCGCAAAGCAATGAACGCAAGTAGACATGCCAGTCACGTTCGTTCTTTTTCCACCAGTCGAAGTCAATGTGGAACGGTGTGCCAGCGTTCGGTTTGATGAGGCTCTTCCGTTTTACTTCGGACATTTATTCCGCCTCTCCCAACCGGTAGTGCAGGTCGCCGACATGAACGAAGCCGGGATTCCCAGCCAGCAAGGCGAACAAAGGCGCGGGCGGTGTCCTCCGTACAATATTCACAGCCGAATACAATTCCTGTGCGTGGACGTGCCCTTGAGGAGTTAGTTTCGACATTTCACGGATCATATCTGCCACTAATTTCTCGAACGGGCGTTGTTTCTCCAACATCCACACCTGATCCACAGCGTCGAATGACGGGATTACGAACGCCATACGGTCGTTGAACTCAGCAGAGACTGCCTGCTTCAACATGGCGAAAACGACTCCCCCATCCGCGCCGACGATGGCAGTGCGCATCCAATCTTTTGTGGCGCGATACGTCCGCGCTTCGATGACCACCTCGCCCGGATTATCACCGCGCCTGATTCGCACGAGACTGCCCGGTATCAACGCATTCGATTTGTACCATTCTCGCAACCCGTACACATATCCATGCTCGCGCACCACCCAGGCCGGGATTCGCTGACGCGTCTTTCCATCCACGAGGGTGAACCGGACGCGGGGAGATTCGTACGCCGTCGGGAAAAACGACCGGACGCGCGCCGAGACAGGCAATGTTCCCGCCCGCAGATGCGGATAGATCAACGAGATCGAAACTTCCTTCAGGTACGAGTCGGGTTTGAACTCCAGATCGCTCAACTCATCGTCCAGCTGGGCTTCGAGGTCGAGCATTTGTTTTTCGAGCAACGAACGGTCATATCCAATGGGTTCGTATTGCAAGAATTTCGGCGTCGAACGAACCTCTTCGGGCTCGAGGCGTTTGAGATACCATAGCACTTGTCCTGCGGGACCCACTTCATCGAAGCGTCCATCTTCCTGCAAGGCAAGGTTCAGTGAGAATTCAGCCAATTTGGGATTCACACCTTCAGGCAATGCAACATCTTTGAGAAGCGCGGAGGTGGGAAGCGGTTCACCCCCGGACATGTCGAGGACGGCTTCAGCCAAATTCAAGTTTCCAACATTGACGTCCACCAACAACGCGCGCGGAAACCACCTGCCCGCGATGCGGATCAACTGAGCATCTGCGTTGAACGCGGCTTCCAGCTTTCGTTCGATTTCGTTGCCGTATTCCCGCATGATCGCGTCGGGGTCAAAGCCTTCATTCTCAACCGTAACAGGCTGATCGTTCAATGAATGATGCGCCAGCGCGGAGGCAACCATCCGTTGGGAGCCATCGTCAAATGCCACAGCCAATACATTGAAGGTCCCTAGCTCCGGATTCACGCCGGGCCGCACTTCGGTCACCTTGCCGTGTTTCCAAGCAAAAGCCGGAAAGACCAGTTCTTCACCGACTTGATAGGAATCTTTTGGGAAATAAACCCGTCCGCTCCCCTCTTGTTTCTTTTGAGCCGCGGCTCGGTCAGCCCGGTTGCGTTCGTGAATCAAAACCAACGCCAGTTCACGCGGCGTGAGCGGGGTTTCGTGTTCGAATAAATAATTATGTAGGAATTCGACGTCTTGACGGGTTATCTGAATGTCAGCCCAGGTATCGAGAGATTCGAGTAAGTTGCTTACCATACCATGCCTTGATGAAATTTGTTCGGCGCAATCCATGCGCCGGGCAATATTATACCGTACCTTAACGGAAGATGTATAATCCGGACATGAGTCTTACGCTGGCGCGGGCGTTACGCGCGGACGAGTCGAGGTGTTTCGCATTCGTTGGATCAGGAGGAAAGACAACCGCGATCTTTCAACTGGCGAAAGAATTGAAGCCGCTTGTCGTCATCACAGCCACATCGCACCTTGGGTCGTGGCAGACAACCATGGCTGACAAGCATCTTGTCGCAGTTTCAAAAGATGCCTTGAAGAATCTTGAAACAGAATTGATCGGCATAGTTCTGATCACGGGTGAAATAAATAGCGACAGAACAGAACCAGTGAACGATGAAGTGCTTGGTTTGATACATGAATACTGTTTGAACCATTCCATCCCCATGCTCATCGAAGCGGATGGCTCGCGGCAAAAAGCGTTGAAAGGCTGGGCAGGACACGAACCGCCCATCCCTGATTTTGTTGACCACGTGGTAACCGTCGCTGGCTTGTCAGGGCTTGGAAAACCATTGAGCGAGGGATTCATCCATCGCCCCGAATTGTTTTCAGAGATGAGCGGCACAAAGGTGGGAGATACAATCGACTCAAATTCATTGACCCGCGTTCTTTTACATGACAATAGCAGTTTGAAGAACATTCCGAGTCGCGCACGGCGGACTGTTTTATTGAATCAGGCAGATAAACCCGACCTGCAAGCCGGTGCGCGAGCAATGTCTCAGGCGTTGCTTTCCAAATATCAATCGGTCGTCATCTCAAGTTTGGAGCAGGGAAAAGTCTTCGCCGCACATGAGCCTGTCGCGGGGATCATTCTCGCGGCTGGCGAATCCTCAAGATACGGTAAAGCCAAGCAACTGCTGGAGTGGAAAGGCGAGGCTTTTGTGCGAGTTGTGGCAAAGCGCGCATTGGAAGCAGGTCTTGCACCAGTCATCGTGGTCACAGGCGCGAACGCAGAGCAGGTCGAAATTGCCGTGAAGGATCTGAACGTGCTGGCAGTTAGAAATACGGATTGGAAAAGTGGGCAGGCAAGTTCGATTCGCGCGGGCATACAAACACTCAGACCCCCTCCCAGCCTCCCCCAAATCCGACGGAGAATTGATTTTGATCCCGATAACATGCTTGTCGGATTTGGGGGAGGTGCCCGAAAGGCGGAGGGGGGTCGGCTCCTGCATCTTCCTTCTCGTTGACCAGCCGCAGATCACCATATCCATTTTGCAGGCATTGATCGAAAAACACGCGGAGGGACTTACCTCCATTGTCGCGCCGATGGTGTTGGATCGGCGCGCGAACCCGGTTTTATTTGATCGCAGAACATTTCCCAATTTATTGACGCTCGAAGGTGATGTCGGCGGACGCGCGATATTTCATAAACACCAAGTGGAATACCTCCCATGGCACGATGATCGCCTCCTGCTTGATGTGGATACGCCTGAACATTATCGGCGACTTCTTGAGGATGAATCTTTATGACCTCCCACTTCTCGATTCACTCTCGCGCGGAGTGTTTGGAATGATCTCCGCGATTATCCTTGCCGCAGGCGAATCCAAACGAATGGGCGAACAAAAACTCCTGATGAAGTGGGGCAAATCATCGGTGATCGAACACGTTATCCGTGTTTATTCGAACGCAGGCGTGGACGAAATCGTAGTTATCACTGGCTCGCATCGAAATGAAATCGAGAATGTTATTTCGGCAACGAAAGTTAACCATCCCGTAAAAAGTGTCTTCAACGAAAACTTTTCATCAGGAGAGATGCTGTCCTCCATTCAGTGCGGGCTGAGAGAATTGCAGGTTGGGCTCGCAGACGCGGCGTTGATCGGGCTGGGTGACCAGCCTCAAGTCCGCGAAGGAACCGTGCGATTGGTGTGTGAAGCGTTCAGGCAAATCAAGAGTCCGATCGTCGTCCCAAGTTTCAACATGCGGAGGGGACATCCATGGCTGATCGCCCGCGAATTGTGGAACGACCTACTGGAATTGGACACGCATCAAACCCCACGGGTCTTTCTGACTCGCCATCAGGAAAAAATCCACTACGTGGACGCGGGAAATGCCAGCATCCTTGCCGACCTGGATACGCCGGAGGAATATCGAGAATCCCGTCCAAGGTGATGGACATGTTGCGCTAGTTTTATTTGAGGCTGAGAAAATAAGTGTTCGTTTCACGCAATTGAAACCCCAACTTTTGATACAACAAGTTCGCCTCCACTCGGCGCGGATTGGATGTCAACGACAATCCACTCGCGCCTGCGTCACGTGCCAATTCGACGGCGCGACTCATCAACGCCTGAGCGATTCCCATCCTGCGGAATCGTTCATCCACGATCACATCCTCTACGATTGATCGGATGCCCGTTGGAACGCGATAGATCGCCAGAGCAAGGACTCCGAGGATTTCACTGCCTTCACTTGAGGAACGCGCGACCAGCAAGGACGATGAGTCGGACTTGATGAGTGACATCAATTCGTCGCGCGAAAGCAGAGTTTTATCTGCCCCCAACTGGGGAATTAAATGCTCCAGAGCGGTTAGAAGTTCATCGGTAACTTCAACAGCCTTTTCAATGACCATTGGTTTATGCGGGTTTCGCCGTTCCGAAGCGCGGGAAGAAACTCAATAATACATAATACGCCACATACACGAATGAAACAGGCGCAACCCATTCGGGCACATCGGGATATTGCATTAGCGCCCAAACACCCAGCCCGGCATAGAGGTATGTGAACCCAAGCGTGAACCGTCGCAAGCGCGTGTTTCGCGTGGGATATAAATATCTGATCGGGACGAAGATCAGGATATTGCAAATTACGATCAACGCAAAATTGATCCACGGATCCAATCGCAACAACATCATGTACACAACGAGAAAGTTCCACACCGATGGAAACCCTTTAAAAAAGTAAGTACTGCTATCGGTTTTCGCATCGGTCTGCGAGAATTGATAGGCGGATGTCAACAAGATCGAGATCGCCGACACCATCACGAGTTGTTCAGGAAGCAAGCCGGGCACACGAACCAACAACAATGCCGCTACCACGACGTAGTTCAAGTAATCGATGATGTTGTCCATCAGTCCGCCGTCCACGCCTCGAGCATACTCGCTCACATGGAACCAGCGCGCCAACATGCCGTCGAAACCGTCCACGAGCATGGCAATGACGATGTAAAGAATTGCAAGTCTGAAATTCGAATCCCAAATGGCGAGCAACGTGAGAAATCCCCACACCGCGCCGGTCGCGGTGAATAAATGCACACTCCATGCCAATGTTGTACGAAGCCAAAGCGGAAGACGCTCGAACATGAATCACCTCATCGAAAAGATTAACAACAGTATCAGTACTTCACGAACGTTCAGGCGATAGTTCAATTTGCCTGGCAAATCGTGTCGCCTGTCTTGACGCAGTACAACTGCGTCAAGAATTTGTTTTCGTATTATAAAAGAAAAGGCGTGCCGCGAGTATGCGCCACGCCAATCAAAATTAATTTTCGTGGTGCGGGATGACATCCCGCACAGCACAGTTTCCTCTTATTTTTTCATCAGCCCAACTTTTACTGTCTCGCCGTCGAACGAATCCTCCACACTGGAAGCGCCTCTCGGCGGACTCGCAAACCGGAGATCGGACGCCAGTGTCTCGGTGGTGATGTATTCCCCGTGCGCTTCAATCGCGGACTTCAAGCCTGCGGAGGCTTCGACGAACAACTCGATCCGGTCCGCGACATCCAAATCCGCGCTCTTGCGCAGGTCTTGCACACGGCGGACGAATTCGCGCGCCATGCCCTCCTGCACGAGTTCCGGCGTCAAATCGGTGACGAGCGCGGCGACGTATGCGCCGTCTTCGGCGACCGCGAATCCTTCCTTTGCCTGCGCCTTGACTTCGACCTCTTCAGACACGATGTCGTATTCATTTCCATCTACGGTAACTTTCAACGTTTCGCCAGACATCAATGTCTTCGCGACTTCTTCCGCGTTCATGGCAAGGATCGCTTTTTGCAAGGACGGGAACTTGTTGCCGTATTTTTGTCCCAACTGCTTCGGCAACGGCTTGACCGTATGCGACACAGCTTCCGTCGAAGTGTCCAGCAAGCGGACTTTTTTCACGTTCAATTCGTCCACGAACAAATCGGCATAATTCTCAACGGCTTTGCGTTCGTTCGAATTACCGACCGAGAATGCGGCTTCTGCCAGCGGCTGACGGACTTTGCGATTCGCTTTCTGCCGCGCGGAATGTCCAAGCGAAACGAGCTTCATCACCAAAGCCATATCGCGGTTCAGCGATTCGTCGATCATCTCCGGTAGAACTTTGGGCCACTTGGCGAGATGCACAGATTCAGGTGCGGTCGTATCCACTGAACAGACGAGGTTCTGGTACAACTCGTCCGCGAGAAAAGGCATCGCAGGCGCGAGCAGTTTCGCCACGGTGACGAGAGCCGTGTATAAAGTCGAGTACGCGGCTTGCTTGTCGGAGTCCGATTCTGATTTCCAGAACCGACGGCGTGACCGTCGCAAATACCACGTGGACATCTTCTCCACAAACGCTTCGATCGGACGTGTGGCATTCGTCACATCATATTTTTCGTAGGCGTCCGTCACATCACGGACGAGCACGTTCAACTCGGATAACAGCCAGCGGTCGAGGTCGCTCGTCGCGATCGGCATCGTCGTCACGGTAGGCTTGTCGAGATTGGCATACGTCACAAAGAACGAGTAGACATTCCACAAGGTGAGTGTGAAACTACGGATGACCTCACCAACCAAATCGGTGGAGAAGCGTCTTTCTTGTCCCGGCGGAGTTGCTGTGTACAAATACCAGCGGAACGCGTCCGCGCCGTGAACGTTGAGCACATCCCATGGGGCGATGATATTACCCAAACTCTTGGACATCTTCTGCCCCTCGCCATCCTGGATCAACCCAAGGCAGATCACATTCTTGAACGAAACTTTCTCGAACAATAATGTGCTGATGGCATGCAGCGAGTAGAACCAGCCGCGCGTCTGATCCACGGCTTCGCAGATGTAATCGGCTGGGAACTGCGACTCGAACTTCTCTTTGTTCTCGAACGGGTAATGCCACTGCGCAACCGGCATGGAACCCGAGTCGAACCACACGTCGATCAGGTCTGGGACGCGCGACATTTTACTGCCGCACTCTGAACAATCCCAATGGACCTGGTCGACATACGGGCGATGCAAATCCAATTCGCTCAGGTCGCGCCCAGCCTTTTCTGAAAGTTCTTTGACCGAACCGATACCCTCGCGATGCTTGTTCTCGCATTCCCAAACCGGAAGCGGCGTGCCCCAATATCGTTCGCGCGAGAGCGACCAGTCTATGTTGTTGGCGAGCCAGTTACCAAAGCGCCCGTCTCTCACATGTTCAGGGACCCAGTTGATGGTATTGTTTAAATTTACCAGGTGATCGCGGTACGCGCTCGTGCGGATGTACCAAGAGTCGCGTGCGTAGTACATAAGCGCAGTTTTGCAACGCCAACAAAACGGATACGCATGCGTGTACGTTTCTGCGCGGAATAACAAACCGCGCGCCTGTAAATCCTGGATAATCAGCGGGTCGGCGTCTTTGATGTATTGTCCGCGCCACGGAGTCACCTCAGAGATGAATGTTCCGTTTGGCAAAACAGTCATCAGCACGGGCAGGTCGTATTCCTTGCCCACTTCCATGTCCTCCGCACCGAAGGCAGGCGCGATGTGAACGAGACCCGTCCCATCCTCCGTTGTCACGTAGTCGGCAAGGGCAACATAGTGCGCAGGCTTCGGAGGCGGAACGAAGGTAAACAGCGGCTGGTATTTCACGCCTTTCAGTTTTTTACCTTTGAAGGTGTCAAGCACCTTCACTTCCTTATCCTTGAATACCTTTTCAAGCAGAGGCTTTGCAAGGATCAGTTTTTCTTTCGCGCCGTCATCCAACGTGTGCTCGACGGTCACATAATCCACGTCAGGATGCGCGGCAACCGCCACGTTTCCCGGCAGGGTCCATGGAGTGGTTGTCCAGATCAAGAGAGAGGTGTCGGGTTTATCCACAAGCGGCAGGCGCACGAACACCGACGGGTCGTCTGTGTCTTGAATCGCGTCAGGATAATGAACTTCATGGTCAGAGAGAGGCGTGCCGCAACGCGGGCAGTACGGCACAACCTTGTAGCCCTTGAACAACAAGTCTTTATCCCAGAAGTTTTTCAAGATCCACCACACCGACTCGATATAGTCGTTGGTGTAGGTCACGTACGCGTCTTCCAGATCGACCCAAAAAGCGATGCGATCGGTGAGCTTCTCCCAATCCTGAATGTACGCGAACACGGACTTTTTACACAGTTCGTTGAATTTATCGATGCCGTATTCTTCGATCTGTTGTTTGTTATTGAAGCCGAGTTGTTTTTCCACTTCGATCTCGACCGGCAAACCGTGCGTATCCCAGCCGCCGCGCCGCGAGACGTGATAGCCGCGCATGATCTTGTAGCGCGGGAACATATCCTTGAAGGCGCGCGCCAACACATGGTGCACACCGGGCTTGCCGTTCGCAGTCGGCGGACCTTCATAGAAAACATATTCAGGCGCGCCTTGTCGCTGTTCGACGGTCTTTTTGAAGATGTCGCGTTGTTTCCAAAACTTCATCATGGCTTCTTCCATCGAAGTCACGTTGAGTTTGGATGAAACGGGTTTGAACATTTTTAGTCTCCGTTCATATTCCGTCATTGCGAGGGCGATGCTCTTTCGTCCGAAGCTATCTCCTACAACGCGTGGGGATTGCTTCGTCGGCTGTCGCCTCCTCGCAATGACGGTTGGGTATTAAAAACAAAAACTCTCATCTCGTTTCAGAGACGAGAGCAAGGCTCACGCGGTACCACTCTGATTTCCGAAAGGATTCGGACTCTCAATGGACGATCACGATTCATCCTGTTCTGATAACGGAGAACAACTCCGATTCGCTTACTCCGATTTCAGCAGAATGGCTCCGAGATGATTTTCGATTTGCTTACTGATGTGGCTCACACCGCGCCCACACTCGCTGACAGGATCGGCAAATCTACTCGTTCTCTTCACTGCCTTTCGTTTGCGGATTATGCCACACTTGCAATTGACCGTCAACAAAACCGTGGGGCGGATTGATAATCCGCCATTTTTGTTGGATAATGACGCTCATGCCAACCCCACCCATCAAACTGGACTCCCTGCCTCAGGCTGGCTCCTCCCTGGTTATCAACGCCTCATCTCTGACGGTGAACCTGCCTCGCCCATCGCGGCTTTTTTACCGCCATGGATGGCAATCGTGGTCGCTTTCAACGTGGCTCGATCCATCCGAACCGCCGCTACCCATCCGCGCGGCTGAATTCCGCGCCAAAGATGAAGACCCGGCGTACGCGTTCCACAAGAACCACATCAGCGCGTGGGTCGGCGCGGTGGAATTGGGCAACGACGATATTCTCCTCGTCGGCGCGCTAGGCTTGGGCGGGCGCGTTCAAGTAGATGGGCAAACGATCAATGGTTTCTATGAACCTGTAGGACAAATTGGCAATTTGTCCTACGAATGGCTGATCGCACGCGGTAAAGAGACCGATGTCTTCGCTGCATACACATCCCACCTCGAAACAAAATTCGGCAAGACACGATTTGAAAAACCGCCTCGCGTCTGGTGCTCATGGTATTCCCTGCTGAAATGGATCACTGAACCCGACCTGCTCAAGGTCTTGCACAATCTCGGCGACCTGCCCTTCGATGTCTTTCAACTTGACGATGGCTGGCAAGACAACAGCGGGCAATGGGAGCCAAATAAAAAATTCCCATCGGGGATGGCTGCCTTTGCCGACAAAATAAAAGCCACAGGCAGAAGAGCAGGAATATGGCTTGCACCATTCATCACATCGGAGAAGGAACGTCTCTTCCACGAACGCCCAGATTGGTTATTACGCGATGAGCAAGGGAACCTGGTACGAACAGGTCTACACTGGACGAACAACACATACGCGCTCGACCTCACTCAGCCCGAAGTGCTGGAGTGGCTCGACAAATTGATTCGCAAAGTCGTCGGGTGGGGATACGAGTATCTCAAACTCGATTTTCTCCATGCGGGCGCGGCGGTCGGGAAGAGGCACACAGACGTCCCCCGTGAAGAAGCGTATCGAAATGCAATGCAAGTCATGCGCAACGCCGCGGGAGATTCGTACATCCTTGCCTGCGGCGCGCCGATCATCCCATCCCTCGGTCTTTGCGACGGTATCCGTGTGGGACCCGATGTTACACCGTTCTGGCTCAACAAACCGCTCAGCGTGTGGCTCAACAACCCAAACGACCTTGCAACGCAAAACGGGATCCGCACGAGCATTCATCGGTTGTGGCTCAAGCCGCTCGTCAACATCGACCCCGATGTGATGTTCTTCCGTTCGAAACACAACACTCTCAAGCCTCGTGAAAAACAACTTCTGCAAGACCTGGGAGTAATTACAGGATTCAAAGCAACCTCTGATCTGCCTCAATGGCTGAACCAGGATGAAACGACTTCGCTGAAGAATTTTCTCGAGTCAGATTTCCGAGTTGAACAATTCGGGAGATACGAATTTGGGATTGATGGGCGAAAAACAGACTTTGCCCCTGTTGTGCCAATTCCCAAGTCAACGACAAATGTCCCCGTCTGGTTGGCGAAGAATCTAGGCTTGTTGAAAATAATCAGGTACGAGGTGTTGCCCGCAATTTTGGGGTCAAAATTGTAGGAGCAGAAACACAAGTCTGCCCCTACACAAACAATTCATCCGTCTTTGCCGCCATGATGAAATCGTTCTTGTGCAATCCTTTCACCACGTGCGTCCACCATTGGACGGTAACCCTGCCCCATTCAAGCACGATCAACGGATGGTGGTCTTGCTCTTCAGCGATGGCGGCAACCTTGTTGGTGAACTCCACGGACTGGGCATAATTGTTGAATTTGAACATGCGCTGTAATTGCGAGATGCCATCCCGAACTACGAGGTGCCATTCGGGAACTTGAGGAAGGAGCTCGGCAACTTCCACGTCGGTAAGCGATGGGTCACCGCCTCGGCAGGGGATACATTTGAGTTGGGAAATTTTGTTCACTGTTACTCTCCGTAAAAATGATCAAGCGTCGCAGGGTAGAGGATATCGCCGCATCCCACCGCCTGAAGAAAAAACTCAAAGCAATAGCCTTGAGTTTTTTAGTTATTTTATCTTTACCAAAAACCTGATCGTCGTTCCATCATCGCTGGCACATACAGCATTTGTATCAACATTTTCACCCAGTGCGGAGAGTTGAACTTCATTTACCCTTCTTCGCCGCCAGGGCAGAGATCGCTTGCATGAGCGCGTTCCCAACCACCTGACCCGATTGCTGGCGGTGAGAACTCTGCCCGAGCGGTCCCGCCGCCATCAGCGCGCTGAGACCTGCCTGCAAATTATCCTGACCTTGATTCTTGGCGTTCATGAACGCCATGCCCGCGTTGAGCAAGTCACCGGCGTCGATGCCATCGTCTTGCTGACGTTGAGGCGGTTGCGATTGAGTCACCGCGCCGAGGAGCGAGCCGAGCAAGTCCGCGGTGCCGCCTTGTTGCTGTTGGGCAGGTTGACCTCCGCCAAGCAGCGATTGCACCAGCATCATCGCATTATCCTGATTGATGGATTTCTGCCCTTGAAACTGTTGCGCGGCTTGGGCGAGTCCTTGCGCGTACACTTTGGACGACCCGCTTGTGGCGTGTTGTTGAAGATATTGACTCGCGTGACTCAACTGTTGTGAAGGCGATGCACCTTTCTGCTCCCCCATCACTTGCGTGAGCATGTTGAACATCTGCACCATGTTATCGCCATGGTTGCCATTCTGCGCATCGGCTTGGTTCAACTTCTGTTGATTTGCGGCAAGCGCGTTCGCCGCTACGCTAAACAACGCGGATAAATCCGCGCCGCCTGATGCTTTGGCAGTCGGTCTCGTTGCGCTTGCGCTGGTTGCCTTGCGCGGTACTCCCGCTTTGCGACCTGCTCCAGATTTTTGTGCCATGATAAAAATTCCTTTCTTCTTTCATGATGCCCGTCATAGCGAGGAGCCCGAAGGGCGACGAAGCAATGACGGTAAAAGTTTGTTGATGTTCAAAAGTATATCAGCAAAGCACGAACTACATTCGTTCCAGAATTTGAATCGCATATTGTAGTCTCGTTAAGACTTTTTCGCGCCCGATGATCGCCATGCTTTCGAACAACGGTGGGCTTACTTTTTGTCCCGTCACCGCGGCCCGCAAGATGCCGAAGACTTGATTTGCATTGAGTCCCGCCGACTCAACATACGCGCGCATCGGCGGCTCGGCAGTTTGGTGCGACAGGTCAGGCAACGCGGATAAAATTTCGAAACACTTTTTAGCGATCTCCGCAGATTGCTTCGCGTCGAGCCCTTTCGCGATCAGGTCTTCGGGATTCGGTGACACTACATCCTTGAAGAAGAAACTCGCGAACGCGAGACAATCATCCAGTGTGACGAGTCGCTCGCGGATCAGCGGCGTGATTTTCAACAACGCGTCATCGTCGACGGGTAAGCCTGCCGCGGTGAAATATGGCTTGATCCGCCGAGCCAGATCGCCCGTCGGCAGGAGGCGGATGTGCGCGCCGTTGAAGTGGTCCAACCGTTGGAAGTTGATCGCCGCGGGTGAGGGAGTCAATGTATCGATGTTGAAGCGTTGGATCATCTCATCAAGTGACATCACGTCGTCTTCGGCGACGCCCCACCCCATCAATGCGATCCAATTCAAAACACCTTCGGGCGTGTAACCCAAATCCTTCATGTCATCCACAAAAATTGTGTAGCCGTCCTTCATCGCCTGCGCGGACTCGCGTTTGCTCATCTTGCCTTTTCCGCTCGGCTTGAGGAACACCGAGAGGTGAATCCAAACTGGCTCCTCCCAACCGAACGTGCGGACAATGTTCACGTGAAGCGGAAACGTCGAGAGCCACTCTGAACCGCGCAAAACGTGCGTGATCTCCATTTCATGATCGTCCACCATCGCGGCAAGATGATACGTTGGTAATCCATCCGATTTGAGGATGACAGAGTCATCGAGATATTTATTTTCGGTTAGGATGTCGCCGCGTAAATGGTCGCGCGCGGTTGTCGAGCCAGCTTGGGGCATCTTGAACCGAATCACATATCTTTCCCCATCAGCGATGCGCTTCGACGCATCACTAGGGTCGATCGCGCGGCACAACCCGTCGTACCGGACGCGATCGACCTTGCGCGCTTCCTGCTCCTTGCGTGATTGCTCGAGTCGTTCGGGCGAACAGAAACAAGGATAGGCGTGTCCCTTCTCGACAAGGATTTTCGCGTGATGTTGGTAACTCTCGCGCCGCTCGGTCTGCCGGTACGGACCAAACTTCCCGCCATGAACCGGGCTTTCGTCTGGTGTGATGCCGAGCCAGTCGAGGCTGCGCAGAATTTCCTCTTCCGCGCCGGGCACGAAGCGTTTCTGGTCGGTGTCTTCGAGGCGCAAGATGAATTGTCCGCCCGTTTTGCGCGCGAGTAAATAATCGAAGAGCGCGGTGCGCGCGCTTCCAAGATGAAATCGTCCCGTTGGCGATGGCGCCATGCGTGTGCGTACTGGTTTCAATGAAATCTCCATACTCGGTGGTTGAGTAGCCTGAGGCGATAGCCGAAGGCGTATCGAAACCACCAGTTTGATTCAAAATAAAAGTTTACACAAAACCCGATGGTTCGGATACATCCCGCGACGCTTCGGCTACACTGCCGCTCAGCGCGTGCGGGATAATTTGACCATCGGCGTAAATAAAAATTAAAACTCCAATTGCCTGAATCGCATGGCAACGCTCTCGACAAGCCCGATACCGAGCATCAACGAGGTGAGACCACTGCCTCCATAACTGATGAACGGAAGGGGTAAGCCGGAGACCGGTACGATGTTCAAGTTTACACCAATGTTGATCATGCCTTGAAAGAAGATCAGCGTTGCCACGCCATAAGCAATGCTCATCCCTGCCACGTCGCGCGCTTTTTGCGCGGCGCGCACACACCGCCAGATGACGAGCAGGATGATCACGATGACCAACAACGAACCGACGAGTCCGAACTCCTCCGAGATCGCCGAGAAGATGAAATCCGTGTGACGTACTTTGAGGAAGCGCAACTGAGTCTGCGTGCCGTGGCCGTAGCCCTGACCGGTCCAACCGCCGGAGCCGATGGCGATCAATGCTTGTTGCACGTTATACGTCGCGCCGAAACTAGCGTTGGGGTCCGGTAAAATAAAGTTGGCAATCCGTTGTTGCTGGTATTCCTGCAAGAACGGAATACGGATGCCCGCCGCAGTCAAGCCGACCACCGTAACCAGTGAAAGCACAGCGACCGTACCCAAAATGATCACATGCCTCACGTGTATTCCATTGAACCACAACATCGCCCCAAGAATCACCGATAACACAACAACGTTGCTGAGATTCGGTTGGAGCAGGATCAAGACGATGATCCCAGCCGCCCACAGTACCGCGCCGATCAGCCAGCGCAGGTCGCGCGGGCGGTGTTGCGTCGCATTGAAATAGCGAGCCAGCACAAGAATCGCGACGATTTTCGCAAACTCCGTCGGTTGAAGGAACAACACGCCCACCTGAAACCAGCGCTGTGCGCCGAACGCGGTCTGACCAAAACCGGTCAGTGTGATGAGAAACAGAAAGATGACGATGTACATCGGGCGATAGAGCGCCATCCAATAACGGTAGTCGATCGCCGCGACGATGAAGATCAGGAGGATGCCAGCCAGTGCGAAATAGATCTGGCGGTTGATGAGCGGCAATAACACTTCGTTCCCCGCCACCGCAGAACGGATCATCGTTGTGCCGAACGCCGTGGCAAGCACCACTGCGCCCAACAGCCAGAAGTCAAAGTATCGCCACGAAATGTTGCGTAACATATGGGGAACTTGCAACTTGCGCATTCGTTGTTTCGGCAGTTGAAATGCCCTAACAACGAATTACTTATTTCGTCTTTCTTGTCTTTCGCCGCGCCGATTTCAACGGAATGTCCGCGACGAGGCGTTGTGAGCGCCCGTCATGTTCCACGCTGATCTGCATCGCCTGCGCGTCGATCTCCACGTGGCGGCTGATGACGGCGATCAGCTCGTCCCGAAGCGAATCCATTTCCGCCGGGGTGAGATCCGTGCGGTCGTGAATCAGAACGAGTTGCAATCTTTCTTTTGCGCTGTCTGCGCTGGCTTTGCGGCCGAGGAGTTTGTCGAAGAAACCCATGTCACTTCCTCCCCGCCAGCCGCTGGATGCGATCCCATAACCCGCCCTGCGTTTCGAGGTCGAGGAACGGCACCGTTTCACCCTTCAATCGTTTCGCGATATTGCGAAATGCCTGCCCGGCTTTACTCTTTGCATCATACGCCACCGGCGCGCCGCGGTTCGAAGCGATGATCACATTTTCATCTTCGGGCACGATGCCGATCAATTCGATGGCGAGCAGGTCGAGCACATCTTCGGGTGAGAGCATATCCTTGCTCTTCACTAAAATCGGATTCAATCGATTCAGGATCAAGGATGCAGGACCTTTCTCTTCCGCTTCGAGAATGCCGATCACGCGGTCGGCATCGCGCACCGCGCTCACTTCCGGGTTGGTGACCACGAGCACGCGGTCGGCGCCGGCGATGGCGTTACGGAACCCGCGTTCGATACCGGCGGGTGAATCGATCAGCACAAAATCACATTCCGAACGAAGGTCTTTCATCAAGCGGGTCATGTCGCTGGCAGACACCGCGCTTTTATCACGCGTCTGTGCGGCGGGGATGAGATATAACTCTGGCAATTTTTTATCGCGAATCATCGCTTGTTTCAAGCGACAGCGTCCCTCGATCACATCCACGATATCGTACACGATGCGGTTCTCGAGCCCGAGGATCACATCGAGGTTACGCAAACCGATATCGCCGTCGATACAAACGACCTTTGAGCCTTCCATGGCAAGCGCGACGGCGAGATTGGCGACAGCAGTCGTCTTGCCTACGCCGCCTTTTCCGGATGTGATGGTGATGACTTGTGCGGGCATTCGATGTTCCTAGATGATTTTACCGGTCAGGCGACCAGATCTCCGATTGAAGTTTGCCATGCTGGTTGATACGCGCCATTTCGGGTTTCGGTTCACTCTGCGGATTCAGGGTGGTAGCGACCTCGTCGGCGATCCTCAACTGGGTGGGGGAAAGATCGAGCGCACACACGACCGCGCCGGCGTTACCGTTCGAGCCAGCATGGACCATGCCGCGCAACCGCCCCCAGATGACGATGTTCCCTGCGGCGATGATCTCCGCGCCGGGATTCACATCACCCAGCACCACCACATGACCGGGGAACTCGATCCGCGTTCCGGAGCGAAGCGTGCGGTTCAAAAACAACGCCGTTTCTTCGCCAAGGTCGTCGACTGAAAATTGACGAGTATCTTCCGGCCGGGGTTTTGAAATTCGCGTGGCAAGGCCGAGCAATTGCGCCGTTTGTTCGGTTGTCGGCGATTCGCTGATGACCGCCCAGAGAAAAATGCCGCGGTCTGAAAACTGGTCGCGCAACTCCGCTAATTCGTTGACGTGCAGCACTTGCGAAGCGACATCCAACGCGAGGCGCGCGCCTTGAAAGAATGCGGGTTGCGCGTCCACTTGCGCGATCAACGCGGCGTGTTGTACTTCCCACGGCGCATCGTCGAGCGAAACGAGCAATCCGTCGCGCAATCCTTTGATCTGAACAAGCGATTTGGTCTCTTCCATATGTTCAATCAATTGCCCGCGATTATAGCATGAAGAGCCTACCCGAATACTGCTCCCGCCGACGCGAGCCGGTTATCCACCGCCGCCGTTTTCGGTCAGGTCAATCGTCTTGAGCTCGAAGTACGCCTGCATCACACGCGCCACGATCGGGGCGGCTACGCTTCCGCCTTCACCGCCGTTGTAGGCGAAGGCGACGATGATGATCTCCGGGTCTTCGAACGGCGCGTATGCCAGCGTCCAGGCGTGCGTGGGCCACGCGCCGAAGCGACAGCGATCCGCAGCGCGCGCCACATCATCGCAATATTCCGCTGTGCCGGTTTTACCGGCAACCGCCACAGGTAGCGGATAGACTTCGTTGAAAATTTCATACAACGTACCGAGCGGATTCTCCGTCACTGCCATGCGCGTGCCCGTGCGAACCGCTTCGATCGTGGATGGTTTGATGGTTTTCGTTTCACCGGTCAGGTCGCAGTACGCGCCTTCACAACTCCAATCATTGATGATCGGTTCAACTGTAGCATCCCATTTCACGTTCGGCGTGAACGGGGAAATTTGGTAACTTCCGGGCGGAGGCGAAGAAAACACATCTGTCTCGTCCACCACGTTGACCCAGACGCGCCCTGCCCGGCCCTGTTCATCAGTGCGTTCGCGCACGTAGTAAATCCTGAACGTTTCCGGGTCGAACCATAACGTGATAACTCTTCGCTCTTCATCCCGCACCTCGCGGATGATGGTGGGCTGCATCAGTTTTCCATGGTTTGCGATCGTCGCGCCGGACATCAGCACTTGCAACGGGGTGCCGAGCACGTATCCCTGCCCCACGCTGGCGATGTACGTATCGCCTGTGGACCAGTTTTCCCCGGTGTTGATGCGTTTCCACTGCGGCGAGGGTACGAGTCCATCTTCTTCACCCGGAAGTTGAATCCCGGACCTGGCTCCATATCCAAGCGCGCGCGCGTATTCACCGAGACGGAAGATGCCGAGCCCTTCTTCGATCTCATCCTCGAAGCCGCCGCCGAGCTTGTAAAAACAAACATTGCTCGAATAAGCGATGCAACGGAGAAAATCGAGCGAACCAAAACCCGCCTCGTTGATCACGCCGTTACGTTCGTAGATCCAATCTACAAACGGACGGGAGTTCCGTTCGGTACATGGATCGTTCGGCGAAAAGCGCTCGCACAGCACAAGCCGACCGGGCGTTTCGACGATTTGCCCTAGTTCGATCACTCCTTCATTGAAAGCGCCGGTCGCAGTGGTGAGTTTGTATGTCGAACCCGGCGCCAGTTCCGCGGTGATCGCATTGTTCACAAGCGGCCTGCGGGGATCTTCGACGAGTTGTTCGTAGTAATAGCCCGGGATAAAGCGGGCAAGGCGATTATTCTCGTACGTTGGGTATGAAACCATGGCAAGGATCTCGCCGGTCTTCGGGTTCATCGCGATGACAACTCCGCTGGAGATTCGCGTGGTGCCGAAGAAAGTATTCCAAAAGTTCATCTCATCGACCAACGCGGCTTCGGCGGCTTTTTGCAGGCGGGTGTCGATCGTGGTGACCACGTTGTAACCGGGCTGGGGAGCTTTGGGCGGTTCGAGGTTTCTCAATACTTCACCAGCCACATCCACTTGAACGACGCGAAGGCCGTTGCGTCCGAGCAAGACATCGTCCATCGAAGTTTCGATGCCGGCATACCCGATCTTGTCGCGGTTGGCAACATAGTCTCGCGCTTCATAATCCTCTTGAAGCGCGGCTGGGATGGGTCCGAGAAAACCGACCACGTTGGCAGTCAACGAACCGGTCGGGTAATCGCGCACCGGCTCGATCTCCAGTGAAACGCCAGGCCAATCCACTGACCGCTCACGAATGACGCGCGCCAGTTCTTCGTCAATATTGCAGATGATCTTTACCGGATCGAACGGCGCGAGCGAATCGCCCAGCGCGACCATATCGGCAATGCTCGGACCGGGCACACACGCCGAAAATAACTTCGCATTTTCGAGCGATTCGTCGGTCACGGGTCCGCCCGCCGGCACGCCGGTCAATTCGGAGACTTCGCGGTAGATGCGTTGGATATCGGCATCGTCGTCCGGCAGACCTGCTGGTGTGATGACCACGTTGTACGACGCGATGTTTCGCGCGAGGATGTATCCATTCCGGTCGTAGATGATACCTCGCAAAGCGGGATCGCTGATCTCCGACGTGTAATTTTCGACCGCCTGATCGACCCACTCAGGTCTGCCAAGAATCTGCAGGGAGATCAGGCGCACTAAAATCGCGGCAACGACCGCGACGATGATCGCGTACACCAGCCAGACGCGCCATCGTTCGGTCTGAAATTTGTTATCCGATGTGCTCATTCAAACTCCGGTAGTGGGTAGACCCAGCGCGCGAGGTCGCGCATCATGGCAAAGACGGGAACCGAAAGTAGCAAATTCAACAAAATGCTGGGCAGGGTAAACAACCCCAGCGAATCGAGAAATGGAAGAGGTATGCCAACCAGTGTCAAGGTACCCAAAGAAAATACGTGATAGAACGCCGTTCCGATCAAACATACGAGAAACATGGCAAGCAATGGAGACTGCCAGACTCGCCTTTGAAACCCACGCGCAACAAGAACAACGAAGAGGTAACCAACGATCGGCACAAAGAACGGAATGGCGGAAACGAACCCGACCAACAATGCCATCGCAACCGCCCAATGCCACGATGATTCCACGCCATCTTGCAAAGCCCACGCCGCAAGAATGACCAGAGGCAGGTCCGCCGTCCCGAATAACAACGGAACCCGGCTGACGATCGATACCTGTATTTGTACGGCAAGAACGATGACCGGGATCGCGACCAGAGTACGCATGATATTTATTAAGGCGCGGGGAGTAATGGAGAAATATCGACCGGGGTGAAGTTCACGATGATGAGAACAATTGGCATCTTGTTGAAATCAACAACGGGTTGGACGGTCGCTTGCTGAAAGAGGTCAAAATCCCGCTTGCGAGGGTTGACCACTTGACCGACGATCAGATCGGGAGGATACCCGCCTCCCAGCCCAGAAGTGAGAACGAGATCGCCCTCCTCGATGTCGAAATCTTGTGGAATTAGTTGAAGTGAAATATCGCCGGTAGCTGAACCCACCAGCGACGCATTGGTATCGGCGTTTTGCAAGCGGACATTAACCTTCGAGGCTGGGTCGGTGATCAACTGCACACGCGCCGCATCCGCGATGACGGCGTCCACACGGCCGACCAAACCTTGATTCGTCACAACAGGCATTCCACGGCGAATACCATCGTTCGAACCGCGGTTGATGATCACAAAATGCAAAAACGGACTTGGGTCATAGCCGATCACGGCGGCGGCTAAATAGGTGTTCTCAGGATTCGCACGCGAGAAATCCACCAGTGCGGCGAGGATCTCCGTCTCGCCCACTTGTTGTTGCAACTGGATCACTTGCGCCTGCAACTCCGCCACTTCGGCTTCGAGTTCGGTATTACGCTCGCGCAGGGAGGCAACATCGCGCGGCGCGGTCAGCATATCTTGCACGGCGACGAAGCGCGAAGAGAACCAAGTCTGCAAATTGACAAGAGTACGCGTGAAGATGCCGGACGCGGGACCAAAGTATCCGCCCAAGGCAAGCGCCAATATCCCCGCCACGACCAGAAAGATGATCGTCGTTTGAAGCGTGCGTGAAAATAAGTTTCTCATGGGATTGTGTGGATTTTAAACAATCGTTCTCGCGTGGAGAACGGATCGAACGATCACGCGCTGTGGCGGGTGCTTCCGCGTTCAAGACCGACCAAATAGCGGCTCAAATTGTCGAAATCTTCGAACACCATGCCCGCGCCGCGCGCCACGCAAGTGAGCGGATCTTCCGCCACCCACACGCGCAACTTCAATTCGTCGGTGAGGCGGTCGGCGAGTCCCTGTAAGAGTCCGCCGCCACCGGCGAGGCAGATACCCGTGTCCATCAGATCCGAAACGATTTCCGGTGGAATTTCATCCAGCGCGTCGCGGATCGTATCCACGATGACTTGCACCGAACCGGCAAGCGCTTCGCGCATCTCAACAGACGAGATCTCGACGCTTTCCGGCAAACCGGTGACAAGATTTCGCCCGCGCACTTCCATCGTTTTTTCAGGTTGAAGCGGGTACGCAGAGCCGATCTTCCACTTGATCTGCTCCGCCACACCCTCACCGACGAGCAGGTTGTATTTGTTCCGCAAATACTGCACAATATCTTGATCCATTTCATCGCCAGCCACGCGCAACGAACGTGAAGCGACCACGCCGCTCATCGACAAGACCGCTACTTCCGTAGTCCCGCCGCCGATGTCAACCACCATACTGCCGCGCACATCGCCGATGGGCAGACCCGCTCCCAACGCCGCCGCGATCGGTTCTTCGATCATGTATGCCGAGCGCGCGCCGGAAGCCATGACGGCATCATACACCGCGCGCTTTTCAACTTCGGTCACGCCGGTGGGAATCCCCACCACCACGCGCGGGCGTGGAAGCGGCACAACACTTTGCTCGTGGACTCTACCGATAAAATATTCGAGCATTACTTGCGTGATATCGAACTCGGAGATCACGCCATCTCGAAGCGGACGGACCACCGCCACATTGCCCGGCGTGCGGCCCACCATTTCTTTTGCTTCCAAGCCGATGGCAAGCGGCTGGCGCAAACGTTTATCGATCGTCACCCAGGACGGTTCATTGATCACGATCCCCTTACCGCGTACATTCACCAGAGTATTCGCGGTCCCCAGGTCGATTGCAATGTCCAGAGAAAATAAGCCCAACAGCCAATTGATCGGGTTGAACGCCAAAGCAGGCTCCTCGATGTTTCTTCTTGAATACGAACTGCGGAATATTATACCTAACAATCAGAATCCCCGTAAAACGACGAGGCACACGCTAGGGCAATCGCATTTCAACTTCTAAGGATCGTAAGTAGGTAATCGTTATCCCAA
>CAZQES010000026.1:0-30805 GCA_964591425.1 uncultured Anaerolinea sp. | reverse complement strand
CGGGCTCATAACCCGAAGGTCGCAGGTTCAAGTCCTGCCCCCGCTATAAAATTGAGTGCGAAAACAGGATTAGAGCCTACGACCTGTGGGTCGTAGGCTCTAATCCTGTAATACCGCTATAACTATAAAAGACAGAATTTCAATTAATAGAAATAGGTCCGAAGTTTATCTCTTGCTACCGACCGGTGAACTGTTCGCCCAAAGCGTCGCTCAACAGGACAATCGCTCCCTGCTCCTCCCCGACATACAGGACAAACACACGACCAGACTTGAAGAAGTGCGGCGTCTCGTCCAAGCGTGAGTCGCTTTGTAGACCGGCGCCCAGTCAGTGAAGGTTTGGCGAACGGCGTCGAGGGTCATGGGGCGAACTCCACATCTGCGATCATGCCGGGCTTGAGCGCTAAATCAGGATTATCGACGCGGATCACAATAGCATAGACCAATCGCGTGCGGTCTTCTTTTGTTTGAACATTCGTGGGTGTGAACTCAGCCTCATCCGCCATCCGCAGCACGACTCCCTCGAAGGTACGGCCTGAGTAGGCATCCACGCGCACCTGTACTGCCTGACCGGGCATGACCAAGCCAAACTTTTCTTCGGGCAGATACACGATCAACTCAAGTTGAGCAAGCCGTCCGACTTCGATGAGGGTTGCGCCGGGCAATGCCATACCGCCAACTTCCGCATTGCGAGTTAAAACAACACCGTCCCACGGCGCAGTGATCGTAAGTTTCGACAACCGAATATCGAGCGCGTCCAGTTGCGCTTGCGATGCCTCTACTCGCAAACGCGCCGCCTCAATCTCTTCGTCGCGCACGCCGTTCTTGAGCGCGGAGAGATTCGCGTCGGCGACATGATGTTGTGCGGTCGCGGCATCCACTTGCGCGAGCAAGGTCTCGGCAGAGCCGCCCGCGGCGCGCACAACGGAAGCGAGTTCTCTCTGCGCCTGCCCCACTTCATTCCAAGCGGCATCGAGGCGTTCGGCTGAAGCACCGGACGTTATTTCGTCATAAGCGGAGTTGGCGGCGTCAACAAGATCTTTCGCGTCAGCCAGTGTCGCCTCGGCATCATCCACCGCTTCGGTCGGGACCTTTGAGTCTGACCACAAGCCATCCAATCTTACCTGCGCCTGAGCCTCGTTCAACTCCGCCAGTCCCCAGGCTGTACGCGCTAATTCGATCTGACGATAATAAGGCATCGTCTCATCTTGGGCGGCATCATAGGCTTGCTTAGTCACATCCAGCGCGGACTGCGCGTCCGTTACGGCTGATTCCGCAAATGCGATCACGTAATCGGGCGTGGAGTTGTTCTTCTTCAATGCATCGCGTCGGCGCATGGCTCGGGAGAGATTGTCTTCCGCTTGTGAGAACGCGGATTCGAGTTCATCGAGTTGATCGCCGGCGAGGGCGGCGGTCATGTTGTAATAGTATGCTCGCGCCTGATCGAGTTTGACGCGATACGAGGCGATGACTTCGGGACGCGTGCCGGCGGAAGCATTATCCAGCGCGGCTTGCGCCAGCTGCAGGTTGGCTTCGGCTTGAGAGAGTTGAGCCTTCGCCGCATCAATTTGTTCCTGTGTCGCGCCTGCTTTAAGCATGTTCAGGTATGCCTGCGCGGCATCTAGTTCGGATTGAGCCTGTGCGCGCTGTTTTTGCAACAGGGAATCATCGAGGCGTACGAGCGGTTGATTGGCCTCCACGCGCTGGCCTTCCTCGACCAGCACCTCGATGATCTTTCCACCGATCTCGCTTGCCAGCGCAACTTGACGAGTTTCGATCACGCCGGTGGCTTCGATCGTGTTTGTACTTGCCGCACTCGCTGCGCTCGCGGTGCGCGTCTGCCACCACCAGCCGCCTGCGATCAAAATCACTACAAGCAGGATGGACAGAAAAGCTGAACGATGTTTGATGTGGTTCATGCGAATCTCCATTTCAAATTAGGATTTATGCCAGACTGCGTCGGAAGCGACGCAATGCGATCCAAAGGATTGCGATGGTAAAAGCGGCTAGTATGACCGCGTGTGACCACGTCACACTTAGGTTGACACCCTTCAGGAAAATGTTGAGCGCTAGTTGAAGATAGTGCGTCATCGGGTTGAGGTAGGAGAGGCTTTGTAGCCAGTTCGGCATTGCCGCGACCGGGGTGAGCGTGCCAGAAAGGAACATCATCGGGAAAATAACGAAGAACGCCAGCATGAGCGCCTGCATCAGGTTGCGGGCGTGTGTTGCGATCCAAATGCCGATGCCCGCGCTTGCCAGCAGCGCCAAGGTGGAGAGGGCAACGAACGATACCAGTGTCCAGAACGGGTTGACGCCGTGCGGCGAGACGCCAAAGACCAACAGGGAAAGCGCTACGCCGATCAGCAACCCGATCATCTCCAGAACCAGCATGGGGATGATCTTTGCCAGGATCAATTCCACCGGGCGGATGGGCGTGACCATCAACTGTTCGAGCGTGCCGCTCTCCTTTTCGCGCACGATGCCAGCCGCCGCCATCAGCACACCGAGCATGACCACAGCCAGGGAGACCATGCTCACCACCATGAAGTGGATGAAGCGCATCTCGGGCAGATACCAGGCGCGCACGTTGTTGATGACGAATGGCAAATTGTTGTAAACGTTCTGCTGTCCGCTTTGATTGAGACGTTGGATTTCGATTTCGGACGAGTAACCGCGCACGATTTGATTTGCGTAACCCAGCGAGAGCAGAGCGGAGTTAGTCTGCGTGCCGTCAGCTAGGACTTGGATCTGGGTTGGGCGACCAGCCGTAAGGTCGCGGCTGAAGCGGGGTGGGATCACGAGTCCAAGCGCGGCTTGTCCCGAATCCAGCAATCGTTCAAGTTCAGTTTCATCAGCAGAATAGAAATCCACCGCAAAGGACTCAGCCTGGCGGAAACGCTCGATCAGCGCGCGGCTCTGGGGCGAATTGTCGCGGTCAAGCACGGCAGTGGGAACGTGCTTCACATCCATCGTCAAAGCCCAACCGCATAGCAGTATCTCGGCAAAGACGTAGATCACTAGGAAGACCATCGGCGCATCGCGGAAGGTCTGGATGAACTCCTTGCGGACGAGGGATTTCAGCCGGGTGTTCATGGTTACCCGATCCGTTTCTTAAAGCGCAGGGCGGAGATGGCGACAAGAACGGCGGCATAACCTGCCAGAAATGTCATGGCTGGCAGGGAATCAGCCAGCCCCTGACCTTTGAGGGCGATGGCGCGCGCGAGGTCCACGAAATAGCGTGTGGGGAAGGAATTGGCGTAGGCTTGCATGGCGGTCGGCATGGTGTGAACCGGGTAGAGGAAGCCGCTGAAGAGCATCGAGGGCATGATTGTCAGCACGGTGGCGAGCAGCATGGCTATTACCTGACTGCGCGTGAAGGTGGAGACAAGCAAGCCGATGCCAACCGTGGTCAGCACGTATAACGCGGAGGCGGCAATGAACAAAAATGGACTGCCGCGGAAAGGAACGCCAAACCAGAAGATGCCGCCCGTCAGCACGATCATCATCTCGATGAAGGCGATCACGCCGTAGGGAATCAGTTTTCCGAGGATGAGTTCGACGGGGCGAATCGGTGAAACGAAGACCTGTTGAATAGAGCCGCGTTCCTTTTCGCGCACGATTGCCAGCGCGGAAAGCAAGGGAGGGAACGCCATCAGGATCACGCCGAACAAACCGGGAACAATCGAGTTGACGCTTTTCAACGCGGGGTTGTAGCGCACGCGCGATTCAACGGTCAGCGCGATGAAACGATCCAGTGGTTGACCGGTACGAGTCTCGATGTACTCAGCGAGCATACGCCTGTTGTAGTCAGCATTAATGGCTTCGATGTAGGATTGCGCCACCTGCGCGAAAGGTGTATACGAACCGTCGAGAATCGTCTGGACCTCAGTCTGACCTCCACTGCTCAATGTCTTTTCAAAGTTGGGCGGGATGACGAGTGCAACGTCGGCTTGATCGCGGTCGAGCAGGTATGCGATGTCATCGTAACTTCTCACCGAACCGACGAGGCGGAAATAACCAGAGTTGGTGAAGGCGCGCGCATACTCTCGGCTGGCGGAAGTTTGATCGAAATCCAGCACGATCAGTTGAATATCCCGAACGTCCGTGTTGACGCCGTAAGCGAACAGGAAAAGCATCACCAGCGGAAGCGCGAGGGCGATGCCCAGCGTGTACGGGTCGCGCAGGATTTCGCGGGTTTCCTTGCGGAGGACGGAGAACACACGTGAATTCATGACTCATGCTCCCCTGAAAAGACGCGGCAAGAAACGCCCAGTGCGTTTCATGTATTCGCGATACGCATCGCCGAATTTTTCGGTCAACGCGGTTTCTTCGTCTCGGATCATGGTAACGACGGTGCCGACGATCCAGCCAATCCAGACCAGCCCGATAAGCCAGTTTGCCGAGATCATGAAGTAGACAACAGTGACGAGAAATAGGGCTGTGTACATGGGATGCCGAATCCATCGGTATGGCCCTATCATGATTAAGGACTGTTTTTCCTTCATGACGCCCGGCACAGAGAAATTTTTGCCGAGGGTGTGATGGACCCAAAGGAGGAAAAAGATGCCTACGAGACCTAAACCAACGCCAAACCATCGCCAGCCGCTCGGCAAGGGCAACCCTGCCCAGGCAAGCTGTTCAGGCACAACAACGTAGACGACCGTTGGCACGATATTCAAAAAGCCCAATGTGCCAAATACAAGCTGACGAATGTCGCTGCGAGGGCGGAAGAAATTCCTGTCGGCTCGCATGGCCAAGCGGGTATAGTAAATGCGGATAGCCGTATAGATGGACCCGATTACAGCCAACGCAATTCGGAAGATCAATTCGTTATTCATGCTGTAACTCCTTGCCGGGAATTGACGCGATTTTCTTCCATCTCGATGAACACAACGAACAAATCTTCGAGCGAGAAGGGGATCGGGGCAATGTGTCGGGCGGGATGACCTTCGGAGGCGAACGCAGACTCGATGTCACGCGTGATGCGCTTCGCATCCTCGACCAAAACGTGGACGCGGTCACCGAAGAGACCCGCGCCGAGGACGCCGTCTATTTCTTTGACGCGGCGCAACGCGCGCAGCGGATCGGAACAGGTCACTTCGAGCATTTGACCCGCGCGCATGTTGGCGCGCAAGTCGGCGGGGCTGCCGTGCGCGATCAATCGTCCGTTGTAGATGAGTCCGAGCGTGTTGCAGTGTTCGGCTTCGTCCATGTAATGCGTGGTGACGAAGACGGTCACGCCGCGCGCGGAGAGGCTGTAGATCAAATCCCAGAAGGCGCGGCGCGAGATTGGGTCAACGCCCGAAGTGGGTTCGTCGAGGAAGAGCACACTCGGCTCATGCAAAATGGAACAGCCGAGCGCGAGGCGCTGTTTCCAGCCGCCGGAGAGATCGCGGGTCATGGCGCGTTCGCGCCCGCTGAGTCCTGCCATTTCCAGCGCCCAGCGTTTGCGCGCTTCCAGCCGCGAGTTATTCAAGCCGTACACACCCGCGTAAAAATCGAGATTCTCTTCGACGGTCAGATCGTTGTAAAGTGAAAACTTCTGCGACATATAACCGATCTCTGGCTTGATCTGGTTTTGTTCACGGAGGATGTCGCGTCCAGCCACGCTTCCCGAACCCGAAGTTGGAGGAAGCAAGCCGCACAACATGCGGATGGTGGTCGTCTTACCACTGCCATTCGGACCGAGGAAACCAAAGATCTCACCCTCCTTCACGCGGAACGAGACGCGATCAACCGCGGTGAACTCGCCGAATCTTTTGGTTAGGTCAGAAACGCTGACCGCGACATCTGATCGTGGACGGTGGACGATGGACGATGTTTGATCGTCTATCGTCAATGGTATATGGTCTATCGTCTGCTTCTCCAGCATCGCGACGAACACGTCCTCAAGACTGGGAATCGTCTGACGGACATCGGAGATTTGGATATCCTGTTTTGATAAATCAGCCTTCAACGCAGGCAAATCTTGTTTTGGATTCGCGACCAGCAGATGCAATCGTTCACCGAAGACTTGGACATGTGAAGCGCGCGGGTGAGTGCGCAGACGGCTCAGAGCCTCGCGCTGAGGTCTCGCCAGTAAGTCAAGCATCTCGCCGCTCAACCCGGACCTGAGAGTTGCTGGCGTATCACAGGCAATGATCTGCCCCTTGTGCATCAGCGCCACGCGATGGAAACGTTCGGCTTCATCCATATAGGGAGTAGAAACAAAAATGGTGATGCCCTGCTCGAGAAAATTGTTGAGCAAAAGCCAGAAGTCGCGGCGGCTAACGGGATCAACACCGGTGGTTGGTTCATCGAGGAACAGGACTTGCGGAGAATAGGTCAACGCGCAGGCAAGAGCGAGTTTCTTCTTCATCCCACCGGAAAGATGTTCAGCGCGGCGATCTGCGGCGTGATCAAGGCGTGTGAAGTGCAGAAGATCACCGATGCGTTTCTCGCGCTCTTCAAGAGGGATGCGGTAGAGATCAGCGAAAAAATCGAGATTCTCGCGCACGCTGAGTGAGCCGTACAGTGTGAAGCCTTCGGACATATAGCCGATGCGCCCGCCGAGCGCGTTGGGATTCTTGATCACGTCCACACCCGCGACAGTTGCTCTTCCACGCGTGGGAGTCAGAATCCCGCACAGCATTTGCATCGTGGTCGTCTTGCCCGCGCCGTCGGGACCGACCAAGCCGAAGATTTCGCCGCGCCGCACTTCGAGGTCAATGCCCCGAACCGCTTCGACTTTCTTCGCGCCGAAACCGTAGGTCTTCGAGAGTCCCTGAGTGGAGATAATGAAGTCGTCCATAGTTAGAATTGGCGGATGAGGAGGAGGATGGGCAACGCCGCCAGCGCCAGCCAGCAGAACCAATACAAAGCCTCCGCCCATCCGAGGCGGACGCTCTGGTTTTGCCCCTCCAATCCATGTTTACGGGACATGCCCGCCGCGTGAGAAATGAGTCCGATCAGGAGGATCGGAATCGCGTAGGGAGTGAGGAACTTCGCCAGTAGGAGGGCGATCCCTCCGCCCAGCACGCCTGCGCCGATGGACGACAAGAGTTCCGCTTTTTTGATTCGAGAGACGAGTTCGGCATTGGTTATGGTATTCATGGTGTATCTCCTTTATGCTTTCAGAATAGCATCAATTCATCCATGGAACGAGCGTGAATCAGCCCGAAAGGACATAGGTAAAACTACCTGCTCCAAAATGAAAAGCCCGACGGGAAATCGTCGGGCAGATTGGGATCAGAGATTTTCAAGCAGGTGTGTGCCGAGAGGTTCGATCACTCCGCGCAGCACGACAACTTCGCCGGGTCTTTGAAATACGAGATTGCCGCGATCTTCAACGCCTCCGCCATTGTTGGATAGACGTGGATCATATCCACGTAATCTTCGAGTCTGGCTCTGAAGCGAAGCGCCATCGCCGCTTCGTGAATGACCTCGCCCGCGTTGGGCATTACTAACGAAACTCCTACTACTTCGTGGGTATCATTGTTGATCACCATTTTTGCAATTCCATTGGATTGATGAGTCGCGCCGGCGCGAGGAACAAGTTCAAGCGGGATCGAGCCGCACCAGCAACGAATACCAGTTTCGTTGGCTTCCACATCTGACATACCGACCACTGCAACCTGCGGATCGGTAAAAATCGTGCGCGGGATGACGCGATGGTCAATCTTTTGATGTGCGCCCGCAAGTGCATTCTTGGCGACAATCACCCCATCATGCGCGCCAACAGGTGTGGCTGGCTGGCTTTCTGTTTGACGACCAATGACATCTCCAGCCGCCCAAATATTGGGAACGCTTGTTTGCAGTTCTTCATTGACTTTCACGAAACCTCGCTCGTCGACGAGAAGTTTCTGTGCCCTGAAGGCCTGTTCCTTCCCGCCGACGCGGGCGATGACTTCAATCTCATGCTTCGATTTCTGCGAGACGCGCTCCACCGAGGCGTCCGTCACAATCTGGAGTCCTTCTTGCCGCAAAGCAAAAGTCAGAGCCTCTGAAACTTCTGGCTCGTAATTGGGGAGAATGACTAGACTTCGCTCTAGAACAGTGACTCGCGTTCCAAAACGGTGAAACATTTGTCCTAGTTCGAGCGCGATATAGCCGCCGCCGATAATGACCAATGACTCAGGTAATTCTTTTAATTCCTGCGTTTCATCAATGGTCAGAAGGTCCGAAGTTAAAAAAGGAACCTGATCCAGCCCCTCTATCTGTGGAACTGTAGGGCGCGTGCCTGTAGCAATCAGGATTTGTTCCCCGCTGACTTTCTGTTCTCCCACGAGTGCAGTATGGTTGTCAATCAATTCTGCCTGTCCGTCAAAAACCTTGATTTTGTCTTCTTCGTATAGGATGGATTGATATTTTTTATCGCGATAAGAATGAACCACGTCCTGCTTCTGCGAGATCAATTCCCTGAAATCGAATTCCATCTTTGCGGGCTTGAGGCCGCGATAACGCGGATGAGCCGATTCCCAGACAATACGCGCGGCTTCGATCAGATTCTTGCTCGGCAGGCAGCCACGATTGACGCACGTGCCACCCAATGTCCGCATTTCGGTCATGGCGGCGGTTTTACCCAGTTCCGCCGCGCGCAGAGCCGCCGCAAATGCGGTGGAGCCGGAGCCTAGAATCAACAAGTCGAAGTGATTTTCCATAAAATTCTCCTTATGAATTCAATTGGGCTTCCGCTCTTTGACCAGATGGCAAATGCAGTTTTTTCCGTCCACGTCATCGGTTGGGAATGTCAAGCCAAGTTTATAGAGTTTCCGCAAATCCTTTTCCATTTTTTGCAGAAGCGAAATTCGCTCGGCGATCTGGTCTGCTTTGCGCTTGATCTGATTCAATATAGTTCGGCAGGGTGCCTCCCTGCGATCCTGCATGACGAGCAGTTCCGAGATCTCACCCAATGAAAGTTCGAGCGAACGCGCGCCCGCCACAAAGTGCGCGCGCTCCAAATGTCCTTCGTTGTAGTCGCGATACCCGTTCGGTGCGCGGCGCGGCGAAGGCAATATGCCGATGGCTTCGTAATAGCGGATCGTTTTGACAGATAATCCGGTTTGACCGGAAAACTCTTGTATTTTCATGGCTTTGCTCCCACTTAATATACACCTTCCAGCCACTGGAATGTCAAGAGGGATATGAAACATTCAGCCCGACGATCCCTCGCCGGGCTGAGATTCGATAACAGTAAAATACAGCAACTTATTCTTTACACCTGTTCATTCCTGAAGGACAACCTCCAACGCCAGCCGAGGAACGCCAGCAACAATCCGCCGAACAAACTGATCGCGGACATTGTGAAGGTCGCATCCATCCAGAACTGCAAGGGAAACAGGCGAATCAAAGTGTCCGAGTAGTCGAACAACCATGAACCCGGCTCGAAAAAGATCAGGTGAAAATTGTCGAACCAGACCTGCCAGGCGAAGAACGCCAGTAGGGCGATGGATCCGATCAACGCGACGGTGAGCAAGCCGCCTGATTGGATCGCCGAAGCGATTGCCGATCGCTCTCCCCTGCGCCACAGAATGAATCCCGACAAGAGAATCACGATGATCGCGATCAGCCATGCGCGCCAAACGAATTGAAAGACGGCGCGAACGTCCGCCATGTGTGAGACCTCGCGCGCGCTGAAAACGGGCTCATCATTCAAGATCTGTCTTGAGAGTTCATCACTGGGAAGATGAGCGCGCACATAATGGATGTTGGTTGATGCGAGAATGAAACGTTGTCGTGTGGTAAAACCGAACAGGTCGGGCGGGAATCTATCTCTGTTGTATTCGAGGACAAGAAACTGGTCCGTGGCTAAGAAGTGCGCCGCAGTGAGAACGATCACAACTGGGATAAGCAGGATGATAACAAGCTGCAGGGTTTTAGTCGAACGGAGAGACATAGAAGCTCCATTGTGCGGAAAAATGAATTCCGTGGGGACGGTCTTGTATTGGATTGTACGAAGATCGTGGGGGGGAACGAAGCGCGGTTTAGCCTGTTCGCAGATAGGCGCTTTTGCTTATTCTATAAATTTTGATACGCCACGATCTTGAAAAGATCGCCATGTGCGCGCAACAGCGGAATTAAGCGATGCAACCGTTGGCACTGCACGGCCGCCAGTATGCGCCTTCCGCTGTCACGTTTGACCGCGCGCAGGATATTCCCAGCCAGTTCCTCGTTTTGTTTTTCCCACGCTGCGCGATCCTTCGCCGTCCAAAGCGATTCGGTCAGCCAGCAAACGGTGTGACAGAACACGCCGAACCACAGCCCATTGACGGTCTCCACATCGTCGGCTTGGATCTGCCCCCAATGCAGAAGCCGGTCGAAGGTCCGCACGAGGCGGTGCCTCCAGCCAGAGTCGGGCATGAAATCGGAATATTGCTCGGGGGTCGGCGCAACCGGAATCAGCACAATGTCCGTCGCGGCGATCACGGGCGTCAGCGCTTCACGGATTTCGAGTGAGGAGCGCGAAAAATCGTCGCGCTCCCAATCATCGCGCGTGATCTCGGCGCACAGCAAATCGGGCGCGAGGTCCGCGACGATCTTATTCAGACAAGCCAGATCATACGCGATGGGCTGGCTGTGCAGGTTGGACATCGTGCCGAGAATGGCGAGGCGGGTTTGAGAAGAATGGTTCATTTCAACAGGATGATAAGCGTAAATCCATTCGGAGGCAGCGGGTAAAACTACCTGACTTTCACTGCGATCAACATGGCTTCGGTGCGCGAGTGCACGCCGAGCCGCGCATAAATATTAGCGAGATGTCCTTCCACCGTGCGGACGCTCAAATAGAGTTTTGCCGCGATCATCTTGTTGCTCGAACCCTGCGCGAGCAATTCAAGAATTTCGCGCTCGCGCTCGGTGAGCGATTCGATGACCGACCTTTGCGATTCGGTCAGTGCAGATTTTGTTTTGCGTTTCTGAAGGATGGCAACTGCCAATGAGGGACTTAGATACTGCTCGCCGCGCGCCACTTGACGAATGGCAATGCCCAACGCCCCCGGCGGTTCATCGCGGGACATCAAGCCTGTTACCGTTTCAGTGAGCGACTCAACCCCCGCGCCTTCGCACAGCAGCAAAACCGTCGTGCCGCGCGAAACGGGGGACGCGTTGTCCCAGTCCACGCTCGCATCCCATACCAAAACCTGCGGAGGCGGTGACTGATTCAGCGGGACGACGCGCAGACCTGGCAGGCTGGCGATCAACGCCGCGAGCGCGGCGCGATCCAATTCAAGCCCGCCGCCAACGGAGACGGTGATTTCACGATGCGGCATCACATGGAATTATACGATCTCATACGCGTCGCCGATCTTCGGTGCAGAAACGTCCCACATCAGATGCTTTTGAATGTGTTCCTGCAACGCCTGACTGCTTTTCGGTTCGCCATGCACAACAAAGGCGCGGCGCGGCGGACGAGAAAACCCGCCGAGCCAGCGCATGATCTCATCGCGGTCGGCGTGAGCCGAAAGCGCGTGGGCCTGAAAGACGCGCGCCTGCACGGGAAATTCCTCCCCGTGAATGCGGATCCGTTTTGCGCCCTCCAGCAGCAAGCGTCCCTTCGTCCCCTCCGCCTGATAACCGACGAAGAGCAGCGCGTTGCGCGCGTCGGGCAGGCGCCACTTGAGATGGTGCATGATGCGCCCGCCATTGACCATCCCGCTCGCCGAGATGATCACTGCGGGTCCCGGACGCGTGTTGAGTTGTTTGGATTCTTCCACGTCGCGCACAAAGCGCGTATCGCGGCAGCGCAGGGGACATTCGTTTTCGTCCATCAACAGATTGATGTCGAGATTGTGATCGTCCCCGAAGCGGCAGTAAATGTGACTCACATCCACCGCCATTGGGCTATCCACAAAGATCGGCAGTTCGGGCGCGCGCTTTTTTTCCTGCAACTGGCGGATGTGATACAGAACTTCCTGCGTGCGTCCCACTGCGAAGGCGGGGATCAGCAGAACGCCCCCGCTTTGGATGACGTGATCGAGCGCTTCGCTCAGGACCTTTTGAATGGGTTCGTCCGAATGGAGCCGATCTCCGTACGTGGATTCGACCAGCAACACGTCCGCCTCCGCGAGACTCACCTCGATCTGGACGGTCAGAAGTTTCCCCACCCCGCCCAGCAACACGTCCGCCTCCGCGAGACTCACCGGCGGACGCATGACTTCGCTTTCGTATCGTCCGAGGTCGCCCGAAAAGACGACGCGCCGCGCGTCGCCGCCGTTCGGAATCTCCACGTCCAACGTGGAGGATCCCAAAATGTGACCGGCGGGTCGCCACGTGACGGTGACTCCGTCCAACGTCAAGGGTTGATCGAAGCGAACGCCGCGAATCAACTTCAGGGTCGCTTCGGCGTCGCCGGAAGTGTACAGCGGAAGCGCGGGTTTGTGACGGCTGTATCCCTTTTTATTGGCGTAGAGCGCGTCCTGTTCCTGCAAATGCGCCGAATCGGGCAAGACGATGTCAAGCAGTGCGTGGCTCGCTTCGGTGGCATAGATGGGTCCGTGAAATCCCTGCCGTACCAAACGCGGCAGGTAACCGACGTAATCAATGTGCGCGTGGGTGAGGAGGACCGCATCAATGCGATCAGGCGGGACAGGGAACGGTTCCCAGTTCAAGGCTTTCTCGGATCGTCCGCCCTGAAACAATCCGCAGTCAACTAGATATTGTCGGTTGTTGACTTCCAACAGATAACGGGAGCCGGTCACTGTCCCAGCCGCGCCGAGGAAACTCAGTCGTGTGTTCATTATCTCTCCGTGTCACATAACCGCAAGCGCCTCGCGGCGAAGCGCGCGATCTTCAGGCGCAAATGATGCGGAAGGCGAACCGGTATTCACATCCTTCTGGCAAATTTCGGGAAAGCGGAACCACGGATGATGATCCACACCCGGCAGGATGTGAGTTTTCCAAGTTGCGCGTCCCTCGGCGAGCGCCAGCGCGCCTATCAGCGGAGCGGTGTCATCCTGGTCGCCGTGAATGCTCAGGACGGGCAGATCGCCGAGCGCATCGGCATCCTTCTTTACATCGTAATTGCAGATGATTTCCCAGAACGATGACGTGAACGAACGCCACGAATGTTTGACAATATCGGCGGCGACTTCACGCGGCAGATCGCGGCGGAAGTAGGGCATCAGCCGCCCGAAGACGCGGCGCGTGATAATGCAAACGACAGCCGCCAGCGCCATGTTCGAGAAGAACCACCCAAACGGGACAGGCTGGCTGCTGAAGAAGCGCTGCGATTCCTTCGCGCCGCCGAAGAAGGGAACGCTCAACAACACCAGCCTTTCCACTTGTTCAGGATGACGCGCTGCGTACGCAATGGCAAGTAGCGTTCCCATCGAATGACCGATCAGCGCGAAACTTTTTTCGTTTTTCAGGATTTCGTACAGCGCGTCCACGTGACGGGCAACGGTGTAGCGCGACCACGGTTTGGGTGAATCGCCGAAGCCGAGCGGATCAATCAAGAGGACGCGATGATTCTCTGCGAGCGCGCCTAGCCGTCCCTCCCAGTAACGAGTCGTCCCGCTCAAGCCGGGGATGAAGATCAGTGTAGAGCCCTCTGTACCTGTCTTGACCATGTGAAGTAAATTCGAGTTTGTTTGCATGCGTAAGCCCATTCTCATTGAAATCTGTGCTCATTTGTTATTTCGATAATTCAGGATTTGTCGCATGATCGCCCGCGTCTTGTCGCATTGGATGTAAATATGGGGAAAGGCATCGGAGCACAGGAGCGGATTAGCACCATGATAAAGCTGGCCCACCCGCAGCGGCCCCTTCAGACCAGGATCAGAATAACGCGCCAGCCAAGGTTCAAACATCAGATCTTCTCCAGTCTCAAGGACACATCGTTGTCCAGAAATCATAAGGGTTCCTGCTTTCAGCGTGCGATACACCGTGGGGTGAGGGCTCAAATAACCAAAGCCTCCCTTGGGAGCGATAATGCCCTCGCGTAGCAGTCGCCGAAGCTCATGCTTGTATTCCAACTCTTCGAGCGCCCAACCACCGTCAAACATGACATACGTTTGGATATCCTCTTCCAATTGGTCCATAAGATTGCGACTCTTATAGAGATCGCGTGCAGAAGGGTCGGTAAACAGCCAGGGATCGCTGGGGCTGGGGTCGAGACTGGCAGCGGTGGTATCGGATGCATAGTGGTCGTGTTTCCCATTCAGTGTTGATTTCAGGATAATATACATGCAAAAGTACCTCCGTCGGTGTCTGGGCATCTGACTGTCGAATCCCTGTATTTGGGTGAGAGCGGAGAATTAGGCAGGTCGTTGCCCTAATGCTGTTCGCTGACAGGTTTCATCGTCGCTACGGCTTTGGGTGCCTGGCGGATGACAAAGTAGTTGTAGATCGGAACAAACATCACGGCAGTCAGGAAGCCGCCGATGAAACTCTCCGCCAAGCCGAGGAAGAAGGAGCCCCAACTCAGTAAGGTGAAGCCAGGGAGAAGAGACTCATAGATTTTCTGCATCACGCACCAGTTCGGGAACAGCAAGCCAAATACCATGTCGAGTGTAAAGACCGCGGCAGAGAAGACCGCCAGGGTCCACGCGATTGGTTTGAAGTGTAAGGTTTTCGTGGATTTTGCTCCTTTCAAGCAGGTTCGTTGTAAGCCGAGTCGTTGTGCGGTTTACATTCTCACAACGGAATTTTCAGAGGTATAGAGGCGCCGGAGGAAGGGGTTGTCGCCAGATCGTTGACCCAGACGCCTTTATCAGTGCGATAGCGATATTGATACTCACGTCCAGGTTCCAATTCGAGCGTCAACGACCACGCGCCATCGTCTGCCCGTTGCATACGGTAGACGCTTTCGCTCCATTCGTTAAAATTGCCCACCAGATACAGGCAATTGCAGTTGCTCATGGGCGGCATCGCAAATGTCACCCGCATTTTCTGATCGTTCATTTTGCTGATCATTTGCTTCGTGACCATGGGCTCTCCTTTCCATCCATCGGACCTGATGCAATTGTTAATGGGTCCTCTAGTGTCGCATTGTTACCGCCAGCATAAGTCATTCATTCTCAAACTTCAAGCGTTAATCAGCGCATCTAAGGCATAGGCAAAACCGCGTATCTGCTTATCTAAAAACAAGGCGATCTGTCAATAACGGATCGCCGTGTTTTCTAACATCGTAGTGATTTATCGCCGATATGCGACCTCAAAAAGATGAGGAGGTGGAAGACGGATTAATGCCCGGCATGACCGCCATGCTCTCCTCCGCCTTCATACGCGCCCTCCGGCTCGCGATAGAGCAACAGCAACGCGGCGGCAATGAGCAGCGCAATGGGCCACAGGATCGCGGCGAATCCAACTCCGCTGACGACCTCGACCAGCCGCATCAACCCCGCGAGGACGATCGTGATTCCCAGGACCCGATGCTGGCGCGCCGCCTTCGCGGCAGCCTTCGACGTTCCATGCTGGGCGTGGAAGAGGAATAACCAACCGGTCAGGATCAACGCGGCGGGCCACGCGTAAGCCAACAGCGGGATGGTGGAACGCAGGAGTTCCGCCAATCCAGCAATGGCAATTGCGATGGCGATGATCGTATGCTCGCGCTGCTGCATGTCGCTCCAAATCACCTGCCAATCAGAGACCGGATGTCGTGCGTAAAGCAGGAGCAGCAACAGGATGCCTGCGGCGAGAACCAGTATGGGCCATGCCGATGAAGCCCACGCGAACGCGCCGGGATTTCCCAGCAGGGCGAGCAAACCGACGATTCCAAACAGAGCGCCCTCGACGATGTGACCCAAATTCGAGAGATGGCGCATCGCCTCCGGGCTGTGGAATTCAAAGGAATGTTGTTTCATTTTTTCTTTCCTCAATTCCCTTTCGTGTACTTGTCGAAGAACTCGATTGTGCGCTGCATCGCCAGGTCAAATCCCTGTGAAATATTGTGGTCGCTGCCGGAATATGTATATAGATCGACAACCCTACCTGCCTGGCTGATCGCGTTGTACAGTGTCTGCGACCAGCCCATTGGGACCTCCTCGTCCGCTTCCCCATGATGCAGTTGGACGGGCCCCGACAGGTAGCCGAGGTAGGAAGTGGCAGACAGCGAAGCCCAGAATTCGGGATTCTCCTCAGGCGTGCCGTATTGATCTACCAACTCGCGCGGCGCGCTTGGTCCGCCGTGAAGCCCGCCGCCCCATATACCCAACTGGTCGGCAGGCGGCGCCACAGTGCCTGCCCAGATGACTCCCGCTTTGATGTCGCCGCTGATGACCATAGCGCGCAAGGTAATCTCTCCACCCAGCGAGTGGCCCCACATGCCAATTCGATTCGGATCAGCGTCAGGATAATTCCTGAGCGAGCCGACCGCATTCAGTACGTCAATCGTATAGCCCGGCGCGAAGTGCCCGCTGGGCGTCCCCTCCGAATTCCCGTTCCCGCGATAATCCGATTTGAACGTGATGTATCCAACCCGCGCCAGCGCGTCCTGATAGGCGACGTAGCGCTCGGTGGTGCGATATTGGCTGGGTTGAATGTAACCGTGATTGAAGACGATCACGGGCCAGCCCGTGGCGGGTTTATCGCCGTTCGGTACCGTCACGAGCGCGTATATTTTCAGACCGTCGGACTGATACGAGGCGATGTAGCGCTGGTAGTTACTGCCCGGATCGAGCACCTGTTCAATGATAATGTCACTGCCTGGATAGTCGTGGGCGCGCATCGCTTCGATCGCGAGGGGATACAGCGGCGTGGACGCAGGCGCAATCTGCCCCTCTGTCGTAGCAGTAACGAGCGCGGCTGTCGGTGTGATCTCTCCACCCGCCGCAGGGAGCGAGGGATTCGGGATTGCTAATGTCGGGGTCTGCGCTCTTGAAGGCGCGGCGCATGCCGCCGCGAGGGTCAATAGTATCGCTGGAACGAGCCGGCGGATCATGGGGTCTCCTTTCCAAATCACCGAGAAATTACTCCCACACAATTCAGTGGTATTCCACACCGCTCCACGAGACTGGTCACTGGTTTTGTTCCACTACCCAAAAATCAGATTCAACGCGATTGCACTGCGCGGCGCAGATCCGCCACGCGGAATTTGTAATTGGGTTTCTCGCGCACGGTGCCGTTGTCGTAGATGATGCCCTGCGCGCGCTTCACGTCCACGTCACCGTGTTCGTCGAGCAGGGACTCTTCAACGTGTACCGCTTGCACCAGACCGATGAACATCGTGTGCGAATCCAGTGCGATCTCCTGTTCGACGATGCACTCGATGTTGACCGGGCAATCGGCAAGCAGAGGCGTTTTCACTTTCAACGCTGGTGCGAGGCGGAGGTTTGCAATGGCGATCTTGTCCTCTTTGGCTCCGGTCACGACGCCGATGTAATCCGCGAGCGCAGCTTGTTCCGGCGCGGGGATGTTGACGACGAACTCGCGGCTTTCGCGGACCAACGAGTGGGAATAACGCCCCGGGCGAATCGAGATCGCCAGGCGCGGCGGCTCCGCAGAACATGAGACGATGCGATTGCCGGTCATCACATTGGGTTTGTCTCCACCAGTGGTAATTAACACCACCGGCACGGGATATAGCGTGGTGTTCGGTTCAATGATGCGTTTTGGCATGGATGTATTATTCCGTGAACAATGCGCTTTTGTAACGCGACATTCATGTCGCCATAGGTTGCGGAATGAATTCCGCGTTACGCTTTCGCCCTGATCCCTTCCAGTTTCGTATTCTTCAACATCAGCGCGTTGACCGCAACTAGCAGAGACGAACCGGACATCGAGATCGCCGCGATCTCCGGGCGCAGGATCAACCCGAAGGCGGGATAGAACAACCCGGCGGCAATCGGGAAGGCGATGGTATTGTAGCCTGCCGCCCACCACAGGTTTTGGTGCATCTTTCGCAGCGTCGCGCGGCTGAGTGTGATCACGCCGATCACGTCGAACGGGTCGGACTTCATCAGCACCACGTCGGCAGTTTCCATTGCCACATCTGTGCCAGCGCCGATGGCGATGCCCACGTCGGCTTGCGCCAGGGCGGGCGCGTCGTTGATGCCGTCGCCAACCATCGCAACCAGCTTGCCTTGCGACTGTAATTCTTTTACCTTGTCGGCTTTCTGCCCAGGCAAAACCTCTGCAAAGACGGTTGTGATTCCTAATTCACCCGCGATGCGTTCAGCGGTAGCGCGGTTATCGCCGGTCAGCATGGCGACCTGCACGCCCATCTTCGTCAGTTTTTCGACGGCGAGTTTTGCGTTGGCGCGCACCGCGTCTGCAATCGCGATCATGCCTGCGAACTTGCCATCCGCCGCGGCGTAGACCACCGTGCGTCCCGCGCCTTCGAGCGCGTCGCCGCGCGCTTCATAATCAGTCATAGCGATATTGTTGTCGCGCATCAGTTTGCGATTGCCCACCAACAAAGTCCGACCCGCGACGCTCGCCTTCATGCCGTGACCGGGGATGGCTTCGAAGCCGGTCGCGCCTTCGAGTTTTTGATTTTGCGCTTTGGCTTTATCTACAATCGCCTGCGCCAGTGGATGCTCGGACGATTGCTCTGCGGAGGCAACGAGCCGCAGGAGTTCATTCTCTGTGAGTGGATTACCAACCGCCACGATCTCGACGACTTGCGGCTTGCCCTCTGTGAGTGTGCCGGTCTTGTCGAAGATGATGGCTTGCAGTTTCGCGGCTTGTTCGAGCGCGGTGGCGTTCTTGTAGAGGATGCCGTTTTGCGCGCCGAGACCCGTACCGACCATCACCGCTGTCGGCGTGGCGAGGCCGAGCGCATCCGGGCAGGCGATGACGACGACGGTGATCGCCAGCGTCAACGCCCATACGGTGGGACTCATCTCGGCTGGCACGTACGCGCCGCCGAAGAAATACCAGCCAAAGAACGTCGCCACTCCAAAAACGACGGCGGCAGCCACCAGCCATTGCGCGGCTTTGTCAGCCAGGCGCTGTGACGGGGCTTTCGAGTTCTGCGCCATTTGCACCAGTTTGACGATCTGCGCCAGCGCGGTATCCGCGCCGACCTTCGTCGCGCGGAAGCGGAACGTGCCGGTCTTGTTGATCGTCGCGCCCGCCACCGACGAGCCGACTTCTTTTTTCACGGGCAGGCTCTCGCCCGTCAGCATGGATTCGTCCACGCTCGACCCGCCCTCGATGACCAAGCCGTCCACCGGGATTTTGTCGCCGGGGCGGATGAGAACGATATCGTCGAGCAGCACCTCCGAGGTCGGGATTTCGACCGGCTCTCCATCCCGTATGACGGTTGCTTTGGGCGGCGCGAGATTCATCAACGCCTGAATCGCCTGTGACGCGCCGGAGCGGGCGCGCATTTCCATCCAGTGACCGAAAAGAACGAAAGCCAGCAAAAGGACGGCGGCTTCGTAGAAAACCTCTGCCTCGAAGAAGAAGGTGGCGGCGACGCTGAAGATGTACCCAGCCAGCACCGAGAGCGTGACCAGCACAGCCATGTTCAACACGCGATTCTGAAGTCCGCGCCACGCGCCGATGTAGAAGATCCATCCGCCGTAGAGAATGGCGGGCGTTGCGAGAAGGAATGACAAGATTTCGTTGGACAACCCAAAGGGCAGCGGCAGTTGAATCTTGAAGACATCGGTGAACAGCGGCGAGTAGAGGAAAACGGGGATGGCAAGCAGGAAGGTGACATAGAAGCGGTTACGCATGTCGCGCACCATGCCTTCCATGTTCATGCCTCCACCATGTCCCATCTCATGCGCCATGGAATCCATTTCGCCGGAAGCGGTATCCATTTTTGACATGTCATGCCCGGCATATTCCTCCGCTTTTGCGGCGGGCATTGGCATGGCGTGACCGGCGTGTTCGCCCGCTTTCGTAGTGGGCATTGCATGACCTGCGTGCGCCATTTCCATCGGCGGGTCGCCCGGCTTGGCGATGTTTATCGGCGCGGCTTCACCGGCGCATCCGTAGCCGCAATCGGCTACACATTGTTTGATCTCTGCCAGAGTCACTGAGTCATCGTGATAGACGGTGGCGGTGCCGGTCATAAAGTTGGTCTCCACTTTATGGATGCCGGGATACTGGCACATCTTCTTTTCGACGCCTGCAGATGCAAGCGGCGTTTCAATCCCTTCGAGATGGATGACTGTGGTTTTCATGTTGTCTCCTTGCTTTCTAAGAAAATAAGTTCCGTGTTTCGTCAGCAGTTGTACTGCTGACGGCTCGCAGTGCAACTGCTCGCGAACTTTGAAATCGGGAGGTTATTTTTACACGAGCGCTAAAAAAATACGAGCGATTGATCTTTTTTACAACCGCTCTTATGAATTTATCAATTGTGTGGATGGTCTTCCGCTCCGGTATATTACCCTTTTTCGCACAAATCCGCGCGGCTGAACGGCACCTTGCTTTTGCCATCGCGCGTCATCTTCGCCAGCAGAGTCTGGTTTACGTTGATGTTGCCTGACTCAAATCCATACGCCGAAGCGGACATATACAATCGCCACGTGCGGTATGTAACTTCATCAGAGGCTTTTACTGCTTCCTCGAGACGCTGAACCAGCCGATTAACCCAATGCCGCAGTGTGAGCGCATAATGCTCGCGCAGGTTTTCCACATCGCGCACCTCGAAGCCCGCGTTCTCAGCCATCACGTTGACATCGCTGACAGGAATCAATTCAGCATCCGGGAAGATGTAGCGTTGCAGGAAAGTACCGCGCCCGAAGATGCGCTTCTGCACGAAGCCTTGCTTTGCCTCCTCCGTTCCCGCGCGGCGTGAGATGCCGTGATTGAGGAACAATCCGCCGGGCTTGAGCAGGCGATAGACTTGCGCGAAATATTCGGGCAGGTGCGCGCGTCCCACATGCTCGAACATGCCCACGCTCACGATCTTGTCGAATGATTCGTCGCCGAGGTCGCGGTAATCTTTTAGTTCAACGGCGACCCGGCCCTCAAGCGTCGTCCTGAGCCCGTCGAAGAATCCCGCGCGAGCGATGGCTTCATCCGCAAACGTTTTTTGATTCTTGCTCAACGTCACGCCCAGCACTTCCACGCCATAATTCTTCGCGGCGTAACGCGCCAGCCCGCCCCAGCCGCAGCCGATATCGAGCAGGCGTTCGCCGCGCTGCAATCGAAGTTTGCGGCAGATGTGTTCCATCTTGCGTTCCTGCGCAGTGTCGAGGTCTTCAGTGCCGGAGGGGAAGTACCCGCACGAATATTGCAGGTTGCGGTCGAGCCACACCGAATAAAAATCGTTGCCCACGTCGTAATGATATTGGACCGCGGCGAGGTCGCGTTCGCGCGAGTGGACTTTGCCGCGCAGATGGATCGGTCCGCGCCTTCCGCTTCGCGCGTCGCTTGAGGCTGGTAACCCAATCAAGCCGAGTCCAATGCCGACGATTTCTCTCGCGGAAAAAGATCGCGTCGCGATGGATTCCATCAGCGGGAACGCGGAAAAGATATTGCCTTCGATGTCGAAGTCGTTCTGAATGAACGCCTCGCCCAGCGAAAGTTCGACAGGCGGCGTGAACATGCGCCTCAGCGCGCCCGCGTGATGGAAAACCAACTGAAACGACGTGCGGTTTTCAGCGGGCAGTTCGATCCCGTTCCACAATCGAATTCCGAAATTGCGCGGCGCGGGAAAGAGCCGTTCGAGCAAATCCATGGTGCGACGGATCGCAGGATCAACTTTTGAAATGGAAGCGGTTTGTGTCATGGCAGACTCCGTCTGTCATTGTTGCTGTGCATTGTCTTCCTAACCCTAACCCTCTCCCAAGGGGAAGGGCTGGGGATGAGGGAGTAATTTCATTCGCGTTCGCTGGCCGGTGTTTTAGGTCGAGGTCGCGGACCGAAGCGCAACAGCAAAAACACCAGCGCTGCGGTCGCCAGAAATATGAGCAACATGCCCGGGTCGCCTGTGCCGCCGAACCCGTGCAAAGAAACGACCGCGAACAACGCCGCGCCTATGTTGACCATGCCGTGCGTCCGCACACCGGCGGCTTTACCGGCGTGCTCGCGTTCATAACCGACCAGTGCCGCCCAGTACAATTGCGGTCAACAGTCGCAGGAATATTTGCAGGTCGAGATCGAGCGAAATAGCGTCAGCCTATACGAGTACCGAAACGGGATGTTGAAAAATGAATTACGCCGGTTGAGGTGTGTGCGTCAGGAACTCGCGCGCCAAGCCGAGCGCGGCGTCCGTTTTGGCGATGGAGGCTTTGCCATCCCTCTCGATGCCGGTTAGCGCGCGAATGGCGTCAATCGTTTCAGGCACAACAATGGCTTGGTTGTAGACCTGATAGTTATAGAACAACTCGCTTCCGACCACGGTCAAGCCGTCTTCCCATAAACCTACTTCCCACATATCGCCGCGCGGGCGGCCCAAGTCTGCCATCATTTCGAGCGTGCTATTGAGCGCCACCATGCCATCGGACATTCGCAAGAACGCGATGCGCGGAGCGGCGCGGAAAGCAGCCAACACTTCGTCTTTGGTTGTGGGCCGGGTGAGTTCGACGCTCCAGGCATGTAAATGACTTGTAGTATGTGCGGCCACGACAGCAATTGTCATCACATCGAGATTGGGAATGACCGTTTGCGCATCCGGGCCCTGATGAGAGGGGATGCTCTTCTCAGGAACGACGGTGTTCATCACGCCGCTGTGATCTGACTCCCACGGATCAGTAGCGCGGCGCACGAGCACACCGCGCGCTTTCTTGAGCAGCCCGGCATTCTTCAACGCGCCCAGCGTGCGGACGATGCTCGTGGTATTGCAGGAGACAACACGGGTTGCGTTGCGGCCAATGGCAGTTTCGTAGTTTGCCTGCGCCACGAACGAGTGACCGGTGAGGCTGTGCTTCTCTCCGCCTTGAAAGATGGATTTAACCCCGGCGGCCTTGTATTTCTCGAAGTAAGCCGAGGCAACTTTCTTCGGTGTCGCGTCGGCAACCACATCCACATTTTCGAGCAGGTCGTCGAGTTTGCCTTCCACGGGAATACCGGCGGCGTGCATCTGCTCGACAGCCTGCGGTGTTGCCGCATACACCGGATAGCCCCGCTCGACAGCAATCCTCATGCGCCAGTCGCTGACCACATCAGCCACGCCGACCAATTCCATATCATCCTGCAAGACCACCGCGTCGGCAATGCGCTTGCCAATAACGCCGTAGCCATTTACCAACACACGGGTTTTTCGATTTGACATTAAAACCTCCGGGTTATTTCACTTTTTCTCTACTATAAACATAACGACGATGAGGCGCTTGCGTTAATTTCCTTGCCTTTTCGCCCAGTTCGGGCCTGGCATACAACTTGAGATTATGTTCGAATTCCGTCTGACATCGCGGGCAGCAAATGTAATAGTTCATACCTTCAACCTCGATGACAACATGAGCCTTGCCGCGTTGAATACGCTTGCCGCATACAGGGTCTTTGAATAACACGACCAGCGCTCCTTTTAGTGACAGCCGCCTGTGTGACGGGAGTGTTCATTCTTGTTCGTTGCGGTGTCAGTTGAATCCGCGCCGGGCTGGTGACCTTGAGAGCCACCATGTCCACCATGCGAACCGTGCATGAAGAAGTGGCCGCCGAACACGAAGGCAAGCAGTCCATAATAGGCGACGGTGCTGACTGACATATTGAAAAAGAAGATCGCGACCAGCGCGGCTGTCAAGCCAAATCCCAGAAACCAGACGATGGGTGGAATGCGAACAGGGCGATCCGTTACAGAGGGATGAGATTCCATTTTTTACTCCTTGAAGCAATTTGCTTCTGAAACTGAGTCTACAGGGTCCGTGGATAGAGCGTGAGAGGCGTTTAGCCTATTTTCTCATGCGCCGTTTGGCTGAGGGCTTCAAACGGTTGAATGTTCTTTTACCGAACTCATCCTGTGTGTAGAGACCATGCGATGGTTAAGACGAGTAGACGGCTCTTCTTAAACTATCCTTGACCTTTGGTCCACCGACCAAACCGCTCAAACCCGCAACGGTCTCGGTCAACAGGAATAAAGGCAGTGTGCCGAACGATTGGGCAAGTACCCTGCCGTAACCGATCCGATCGGCGAGCATACTGACCAGCGCGCGGCTGACATACGGATTGCGAAGCAATTCAAAGCACGGCTCTTGAAGACTGTAGAACAACTCCATCAGAACGATTCCCAACTGGTGATTAGAGCCGATACGGTGCGCGACTGAAGCGGTATAACGTTCCGCATGACCGGAGAGGATCGCCTCAGCCGCCAGCCGTCCGCTTTTGATGGCGAAGCGAATTCCTTCGCCGCTGAAAGGGTCCACGAGACCGGCGGCATCACCAACCAGCATTGTGCGCTTTGTGCTGATTGATTCGCGGCCGTTGTACACCGGTATGGGATGTCCCTTTTGCGGCTGGCCCTCAATCGAAATGCCGTAACGAGCCATTACGCGGGACAATGCGGCTTGCAATTCACCCGGCCGCGGCCGCAGGGCGCCAACACCAACTGACAGATGATCGGACTTGGGGAAAACCCACAGGTAACCGACCCCAACCTCGCCAAAAATGAACATCGGCTTCGCGTCAAAGCGCGCAAAGACATCCGGTGAAACAACGGCTTCCACCTCGATGGCTCCCGCCACAACTTTCTTTTTCCGTAATCCCAGCGAGCGCGCAACAATTGAATTGGCGCCATCTGCCGCAATCAGATACCCACCCTCGATACGCTCCCCTTGGGCGGTTTCAACGACCACACCTTCGGACTTTTCTTCCACCGTGCGCACCGCTACCCCTTGCCGGATTTCTGCATCCGCATGTTGTAGAAGATAAGCATCGAATTTATCGCGCATGACCATGTTTACAGATTCGTCCGGCAGGGGAATCGTGACCACCTCCTCGCCAAGGGCGTACGAAAAGGCTTTCACCTTCGATTCGATGACCGGTTCAAACGAAAAGGGAAACTGGTCGAGCACACGCGCAGAAATTCCGCCCCCGCAGGCTTTATAACGCGGAAGGAGTTCTTTCTCGATCACCAGCACCCGCATCCCAGCCTGACTGAGAAAATAGGCAGCGGTCCCTCCGGCAGGTCCACCGCCGACAACGATTACGTCATATTTTTTGTTCATGTCAATCTTCCTGCCAGCAAGAAAATGAGCATAGTATTATCAATGAGTTCTCTGTTGGCGCAACCATTGTATGCAAAGCGTACTTATCGAGATAGCGCTGTTTGACCCATCCTTATATCGGTTGTTTTGCCCGTCCAGACTCATGCGGCTACATGCGCCAAATTGCCTATTCGCGGGATGCGCCATTTAGCAGTTCCCGGAGGAAACATGAAGGTTGATAATCTTGAAGAGATGAAGTGTATTCGCCTTGTTCTCTTTTAAACTTGGAGGCTTGCCCATGAAGAAATCACATATATGGCTCATGATCCTCTGCTGTCTGATCCCGATTGCGGCAATCACTGCGGTATATCTTTTCAACATCCCATTGAGCAGTGTCTTGCTATACGGCTTCGTATTGCTGTGTCCGCTATCACACTTGTTGATGATGAGATCCATGGGGCATGACCATTCTTCGACGGAGACTCATTCCCAACATCAGCATCATGTAGGTTCTCCAATCCCTCCCTCGCAAGAGAAATGACCAATAGCGGCTCGATAGCTAGGAAATTGAAGAGCGTCAATGCTTTCGGCGGGAACTGAGGGGGAGAGCGGAGCGTCTCATATAATTGAATTAGTTTGAGGCATTCATGACGACAAGAACGAGGTATATCCTGTTCTTTGTAATTGCATTGCTTATCGGAATTCCTGCTATATACAACCTGCCCCCGGTTCAGGAACGATTGGGCTGGAGGGTGGCCGAGTTAATGGCGCGCTTCAAATATGCCCTCTCGCCTCCGGAGCAGATCGTCTTTGTGCCTGAGGAAAACGATAGACTGGCAACGCCAACGAAGTCAACTCAATCGTCCACGCAGGTTTCTTCGGTCATAGGCACCTCCACACCTTCTGCCAAAACACTCAGCCCTTCCCCTGCCGCTACATTGAAGCCAATTCCCACAAACATACAACTGGACGGCTTTCGGCACGAATACCAGACGTGGAACAACTGCGGTCCTGCCACTCTGGCGATGGCGCTTTCCTACTGGGGCTGGGAGGGCGATCAGCGTCCCATTGCCGCCTTTACCAAGCCCATTTCACGCGATAAGAACGTCATGCCTTATGAGCTGGCTGCCTACGTGGAAGACGTAACGCAATTTGCGGTCGTATCCAGAGTGGGTCGTGACATCGAACTGCTCTGCCGTTTTCTTGCCGCCGAACTCCCGGTCATCGTCGAGAAAGGCTTCGAGGGACCCGACTTTGACGGCTGGATGGGGCATTATGTGTTGGTGACCGGTTACGATGATTCAGAACGAAAATTTACTTTGCAGGATTCCTACTACGGTCCCGATCAGGTCATGGAATATGGTGACTTGGAATCCTACTGGCGGGCGTTCAATTTCACCTACCTTGTGATCTACCCTGCCGAGCGCCGGGCGGAGGTAACTGCCATATTAGGTTATCAATTTGACGAGGGGTATAACAACCGCTACGCCGCTCAAAAAGCATCAGACGAAATTTACGTTCTTGCCGGGCGGGATCAATTCTTTGCGTGGTTCAACCGAGGCACGAATCTGGCGCAATTGCAGGATTATACCGGTGCTGCAGCCGCGTACGATGAGGCTTTCGCACTTTATCCAGGTGTCCCCGAAAAAGAAAGACCGTGGCGAATGATGTGGTACCAGACGGGGCCCTATTTGGCTTATTACTACAGCGGGCGATACCAGGATGTGATCAATCTCGCCACGACAACTCTGGATGCGATGAGTGAGCCGGTGCTGGAGGAGAGTTATTATTGGCGCGCCTTAGCGCGCGAGAATATAGGTGATATTGATGGTGCCATTAAAGATCTGCAGTCCGCTCTGAAGTTTCACCCCGGATTTGAACTTGCGGTAACAAAACTTGAGCAAATGGGCGTCGAACCGTAACTGCATCAATTCAGCCATGTATAGCACGGAGAATCTGTAGAATCACGAAGCGGTGGGATCGTTCCCACCGCTTCGTTGCCAATTGTATGCAACCCGGCATCTCAACCCAGATCGCTTAGCATCTGCTGATACTGTTCCCGGGTGATTTCACCGCGCGCGTATCGTGCCTGCAATATCTCGCGCGGCGATTGACTGCCCGAGGGTTGATTCGAATTGGTTGTACTGCTGGTGAAGCGTTTGACAGCCCAGATGATCAGGACGACAATCCCAATCACGATCGCGAGGTTGAACAGTAGACCGATCAGGCCGAAGCTGCCAAAGCCCATCATGCCACCACCGCCCATCATAGTCGTTTCTCCTTTCTGTTGAAGTTCCAGATCCAAGGGATGTCTTGCATCTTTGTTTGCATATTAACAGCCGAATAGGAAGACTCGTACAAGCCATTGTAACGATCTGATAAAGAACCCGCGTCTAATAGAATTTCAGTCATGAATATCCGCTCCATGGTGATTGGAATATTGCAAAAGGATCGCGTACAAAGATTGCAGCCGCTTCAGTTCGGAGAGCCGTTGTTTTCGGGAGTGGCTATCCAGGATGATCGCCTGACTGTTTTGAGCCCGGCAAATGATGAGTCTGGTTCCTGTGGCGCGTAGCGCAAGTTGAACAGCATAGATCTGATGGAGTACTTCTTCGCAAGGCTGGCCAGATTCTGTCATTTTGATCAAAACGTTCAAAGATTCGGCCGCGCAACGCAGTTGCCGGGCGATTTCAAACCGCTGATCGGATATCATGAGCCGCCTCGAAGGGAGAATGGTCCTTGGAAAATTGCGGGATCAGCGCGCGCTGGATCGCCGTCTCCACAGGCTGGTTTACGCGTTGCCCAGCGGGATTCGCAAGCGATAACCAAGTCCGGCCATCCTGACCGTGGATTATCATCGTGACAGGATCGCCTTTTTTTCCATAAATAAGGAGCACGACCATTTGACAGTTGCAATCATCCGTTCCGTGATGCGGGCAGGGACAGTCGGGATGTGTCAGGCGGGCGACATGCAAATCGAACGTTTGCACGACGCGCAAGCCGGCCCGGGTCAACTGTTGTTTGACCCGGGATAGAACTTGATCGCAGGTTTGATCGAGAACCAAAAACGGCATTAAGGCGCTCATTTTGAATCCTGTTACCCAGTATAGATGCGCAGATTGCCAGAACATAGCGCCAAATCCACCATTCGTAAGCAGGCATTTTCGCTTATGGTATGGAGTTCAAGATAAGAATAAGAGCCTCTGCCAAACACGATCGGGGCTGCCTAGGAAAGACAGCCCCGCGGAGGAAAAGTGTGATCGCATTATTTGTTGCCGTTGAGTTTGCTTACCAGCGCTACTACGAGAACGACTGGCAGAGCGATCAGCGCGAGCATGAAGAGAAATCCAAAGCCCATCATGATATATGTCTCCTTTCGTGTGTTATCTGTCTTCAGTATAAATTCTGCACATAAAGGATTGATAAAGGAGGGTCAAAGGTTTCGTGAAGATTGCCATTGGTCTTCAAACCGTTGCAAGGATAAGAAGTCCCATGACCACCACGCCGCCTCCAAGCGCCAGCCGTACCCATTCTTTGTGATGCAGATTCCAGTGCGCCAGACGATTCAACGTTGGCCGGGCGGACGCGGCCACGAGGATGACGACCAGCGGCAGGACAAAGATTAGGTTGTATAGCAAAAGGTAACCATATCCAAGCAGGGCTGAGGGCTGGAGCGCGAGCAGACTCAAAACACCGAGATAAACCGCGCCGCTACATGGGACGGTGCAAAGGCCGATGAGGAAGCCGCCAACGATCATGGCGGGAACGGTGGCCTTTTTCGCCGCGTCCCGCGCCCACGTCCCGACCTGAGGCGGGGCTTGCAGTCGCCAGCCAAGATCAGGGAGGAAGAAGTCCTTCAACATCCACAGGCCAAAGAGAATCGCGGCCAGCGCGCCAAATCGTGCAGGCAGATGTTCGCGCGTGAAGAAGTCGAGCGTTTTGAGCAGGCCGACGCCCAGCGCGAGGTAGGTCAGGAAAATGGCGGCGATATAAATCCCGCCCTGACCGAGCAACCTCACGCGAATCGCATTGACGCTTTGCTCGCCTGCTTGAAGCGTTGCCAACATGGCAGTGATAAAAAGAAGCAGGACGGTGAACGCGCACGGATTGATCCCGTCCACAACCGCGGCCACGATGACCGTTGGCAAGGTGATCGTTGGCAGATACATCTGCATGGCTTCGGTCGGCGCGTTGGGATGCCATAGGCCTGTCAGTGCAATCGCGCCCAGCGCGACGATAGCCAACGCGGAAAGAATGACGATGCGGCGAAGTGGTGAAGTGATTGCCATATTATCCTTCGACGATGATCTGACCGTTCATGGTGGGATTCGCCTTGCCGCCACAGCAAATGTCACAGTAAAAGGTGAATGTGCCTGTCTTCTCTGGCGTAAAGAACATGTAGTTGGAACTCAAAGGCTGGGCAATGACGTTCACGTCAAGTTCATCCACAGCCCATTGGTGTTTTCCGCCTCCATCGGTGTGATGCTCGTTATCCAAGCTGGTCAGGCGGATAGTGACGGGTTCGCCGACCTTGACGCGAATCTCGGTCTTATCGAATCCACTCATGGAGGCTTCCACGTCAATCACGTTTCCAGCCATCGGTTCGGGCGGCGGACGGAAAAAGGCGGATTTCAGGTAATAACCAGCGAGTCCCAGTACACCGAAGACGATCACGGCAAAAATCGTCGAGCGTATTCGCTGTCTTTTCAAACGCGCTTCTTTACGAATTGCGTGGACGGATTTTTTCATATCTTCATCCTTTTGAGAGATTCCACCGGTCATTCCATGATCAGTTGAGCCCGATATTCGTGGCGACTATCATCACCCGCGCGCGACACCGCTTCAACTAGGTTTTGTGCCGGGATTTTCCTGCCGTCATACCTTACTTCTGCCAGCGCCAAATGCAAATGCACGTCCACACGATAGACCCCTTCCAGCGAAAGCAGGCTGTTGCGGACGCGCGTGGCGCAGTTTGGACAGCCCATGCCCCTGACCGCCAGTAATGCGCTGTCGGCATTACGCAATCCTTCTGCATCTACTCCAGTTTTATAGATCGGTTCAACGTAACAATTTTCGTCCATCTTTTTCTCCTTGGAAATTTTTTGTAATTCAGGGTTGGCGCACGCCGCCTACCAGCGCGGCGAGACCAATCAGCACCAAAACAAGCCAAAGGACAACCGAGGTCTGGTTGACCCAACGGATTTTCTTCTTCGACGATACAAAATCCAGAACGACCTGTCGCAGGCCATTGACGCCGTGCGCCAGCGCAAACACCAGCAGGAAGAAGTCGTAAATACGCCAGCCAAGATATGCCCAGCGCATCGCGACGTAATCCAGGTCAATGCGATCCACGCCCACCAGCACATCCTGGATCAGGACGTGGCCCCAGGCCAGCGGGATGAGTAGCAAGCCGCTGTGCCTCATCCATTTCCAGGCAATCATTTCGCGATTTCTGGGCAGATCGATCACACGCGCCATTTCAAATACCCAGCTTCTCCAGCACGTTGCGTCCCATGATGAACGCCGCGGGAAGCCACAACAGGATCGAGATCACAAATGTCCAAATAACCGAATTGTGCGGAGTCTTGCCTTCCCACTTGTTCACCAGAAACAGGTCAAAGATAGCAATTCTGGCTCCGTTGACGCCGTGATAGATCACGCTAAAGACCAGAAAAATCTCGCCGATCATAAAAGGCACGCTTCGATAGACGGCGATTGCGTCGGCATACAGCGATGGGAAGAAGAACACCGTGGAAGTATCCAACACGTGAACGACGAGAAACAGCAGGATTCCCAATCCCGTTACGCGATGCAGGATATAACTCAACTGACCGACTCCCCCGTGATACGTG
>CAZQES010000025.1:0-30926 GCA_964591425.1 uncultured Anaerolinea sp. | reverse complement strand
CCGGGTAGCGGTGAACCAGCCCCGGCACCGGGGAGTGGCGGTCTTCCGCAAGCGAGTCTTCCATCATTGCAGTGAAGGATTGCATCTCCTCCGAAAGAGGAATCACTTGTTTGCGGGTCGGGTCGTCGGGATCGTTCGGGTCGATGAGTGAAATGAAATACGGCGTGATGTCCACGCGGAACAAGCCTTGTGTTTGCAAGGCTTTGCGTTCCGAGTCGGTGAGTGGCAGAACTTTTTCAATCTCCTCCACCGAGTTCATGCGGTGACTGAGTTGCCAGCGCCAGTCGTTCCACTTTTCATCGGGAACGTCGGCGTAGATCGGGGCACGTTTTGAAACAAAAGGTTCGGGCATGGGATTTTCCTCCGAGTTTAGGGTTGGATTCGACTCAACAAGACGCGGCAAACGAACAATACGGAGGATCGTGGTCGGGTCTAAAGAACCCGGCGTTATGCACACATGCGTTCATTATGAATTGAATTGTACGGGCAAACAAAAATAGGGTCAATGTCCCTTTTGGCGGTTTTGGATGGAACCGCGCGGTAACAAACGGTGTATAAAGGGTGAAACCATGACCTCTGCAGAGAGTCTCGATTGGATGAACCTAGATTAATTCGGCGCGCCGCAAACGGCGACGCGGCGGCTTGGGAGCCGCTGGTGCTGGCGCATCAGCAGGCGGTCTTCCGGCTTGCCTACCTGCTCCTCGGCGATGCCGACGACGCGGAAGACATCGCGCAGGAAACGTTTTTACGCGCCTGGAAATTCCTCAAGCGCTTTGATGAAACGCGCTCGTTACGACCCTGGCTATTGAGCATTACTGTGAATTTGTCCCGCAACCGCCGCCGTTCCGCCGGGCGATATGTTTCTGCTTTGATGCGCGCGTTTCGTGAACAACCCAAAGAGTCGCCGCCGGACGAAATAAGCGCGCAGAACACTGATGCGAACGAACTCTGGCGCGCCGTTCAACAACTGGATGTGTCCGATCAACAGATTGTTTACCTGCGATACTTCCTCGATTTGCCTGTAACCGAAACTGCCGAGATTTTGCAAATCGCCGAAGGCACGGTCAAATCACGGTTGAGCCGCGCGCTCGAAAAGTTGCGAAAGGTCATTCATCAGGATTTCCCTACGCTGGTTGAAGGACGTGAAGTATGAGTGAAATGGATTTCGAGACTCAATTGCGCGCCATCGCGCAGCAGATGAACTATCCGCGCACGCCGGATCTTGCTAGGCGTGTGATGCCACGCGTTCATCCGACGATGAAACCCCGCTTCTTTTCTCGCAGGTTCGCTTGGTCGCTCACCCTCATCCTTGTCCTCTTTGTCAGCCTCATGCTCATCCCACCCGCGCGCGCCGCGATCCTCGAATTCATCCAAATCGGCATCGTGCGCATCTTCCCGCGCCCGACCGAGTCGCCGATTGAAATTCCGCCTACCTCCGCACCGGGGACAATGGTTCCACTCACAGCCACACCGAACGCGCCAGATGATTTTCTTCCCTTCCTCGACCGACTCGCTGGTGAGACAACTCTTTCCGAAGCGAAAACAGTTGTGAAGTATCCCATTCTCCTGCCAACGTATCCCGCTGAATTAGGGGAGCCTGATCTCGTTTTCGTTCAAGATGCCGACGGCGCAATGACGATCCTGGTCTGGCTGGATCCGGGTGATCCAAAAAAAGTTTCGATGAGCTTGCACTTCATCCCAAAGGGCAGTTGGGCGATTATGAAGTTTGATCCAATTATTGTTCAGGAAACCAAAGTTAATAATTTGCGTGCAGGGTGGGCGGTGGGACCCTATCCACTAAGACTTTCCGATGGCGATGTTCAGTTTCTACGGTTGATTGCCGGTCATGTCTTGATCTGGGCAGTGGATGATGTTACCTATCGGCTTGAGACCAATTTGCCCATGGAAGAAGCGATCAAGGTCGCGGAGTCTCTTCAACCTATTCCTTGAAATTATGAGAATTGGAGGATTGGAGAATTCTACAGTTCTCCAATCCTCTACTTTGGGAACCAAACCTCCACAAGCGGTGTACATCAATAACCATGGAGGTAGACATGAATTCCAAATTCAGAAATTCGCTCGTTCTTGCTCTGGCACTCGCGCTTTTGCTAGTGCTACCGGTCTTTGCCGGTGGGTGGGCGGTGATCACGCTGGACGAATTGCCGACAGGCGTGGTTGCCGGTGAACTGTTCACGGTCGGCTTTACCGTTTTACAACACGGCAGAACGCCGATGGCGGATCTTGATCCGGTCATCATTGCACGCTCCGGCGATGAAAAGGTGACAGTCTTTGTCAAAGAGGAGGGAAAACCCGGTCACTACGCGGTGGATATGACCCTTCCCTACGAAGGGGAGTGGGAGTGGACAATTCAAGCGTTCAGTATGGAACAAAAGATGCCGGTGTTGAGTGTCGCCGCGCCGGCAGTTGCATCTGCAAATGCACCTGTAACGAAGACCCAACTTGTCGCGACTTCAACAGTATCACCGATTCTGATCGTCCGTGCGCTGGCGTTGGGGATCGGACTCGTTGGTTTGGTGTTTGCGTTTCGGAAGAAGAGTCGGATCGCGGTCGCGTTGACCACGCTCTGCCTGCTGGTTGGAGTCGGTTCGTTCATGGTCGGGACAGCAATCCCTGCGGTGGAGGCGGGGAACGAATCCCCGACGAAGGATGCCAGTAGTAAATCCATTTCGCAAGTTGAGTTGGGTCAACAATTGTTCGTTGCCAAGGGTTGCATCACGTGCCACGTGAATGCGAAAGTTCCGAACAGTTACGATTATTGGACGATCAACCCGGAGGGCGCGACCAATCTCACAAATTTTTCTGCCAGCCCGGAGCTCTTGCGGATTCGCTTGAAGGATCCATCGGCGGCGAAATCTGACACGCAAATGCCGAATTTGGGTCTGACCGAAGCCGAGATCGAAGCGCTGATCGCGTTCATCAATTCAAAATAGGCAGTTCATCATTCCAAACGGACAGTAAGAATCCCTTGCTGTCCGTTTTCATTTAAATGAACTACAATGACAAAAAGAGGCAACATGCAGATCAACACAGGCGAACTTGAGATCACCCACAACCCAACCGAGAACCGTTTTGAGACGTGGATCGACGGAAAACTTTCGAAACTCGATTATCTGGAGGATGGGGATACGATCGTGATGACACACGTCGGCGTACATCCCGACCAGCGCGGGCAGGGTGTGGCTGGCAAATTGACCGAGGTGGCGCTGGAGTACGCGCGCGGAAGATCCCTGCGTGTGATTCCGATGTGCTCGTATGTTGCCGCGTATATTCGCCGAAACCCTCAATTTATTGAATTGACAAAGCAACGAGGTTGATCAGAGTCTTCCAATGTATTACTGAAAACAAAAACGCGCTCCACGCCATGGGCGGGAACGCGTTTTTTCATGTGGCGGGGAGGACAGGATTCGAACCTGCGTCCGAGGATTTCGCCCCGGAAACCGCTTAGCAGGCGGCCCCATTCGACCACTCTGGCACCTCCCCAAATTCGATTTACAATTTGACGATTTTGGATTTACGATTGACAATCCAAAATCGTCAATCTGAAATCGCCAATCATCTGGCGGAGGGAGTGGGATTCGAACCCACGTTGGTGTGACCCAAACATGTTTTCAAGACATGCGCCTTCAGCCGCTCGGCCATCCCTCCACAAAGCCTCACGATTCGAGGCGGACGAAATTTTACCATAAGAGGATGTTCGTATTTCAGCCGGCGTCACCCATGAGCAGACAGTCCAGTCGCCCCGCCACTTTTCAAAATTGAATACTCCGAAGTGTAACTTTTTAAGTGACAGTCCCCTGCTCTGTGGTTTATAATATTTCGAAGGAGTCTTACCATGAATTCATTTTTTTCTCCTTCCAAACAGTCAAAGGGGCAGGGGCTGGTAGAGTACGCGATCATCATTGCCTTGGTGGCGATCGTGGTCATTGTGGTCTTGATCCAAATGGGACCTTCGATTGGCAACACCTACAGTACGATCAACAATTCGCTCGGTCTGGAGTCAGGCGCAACCCCGGAGCCGGTCCCCACGGAAGAGCAATGGGTATTCTGCTCGAATGAATACCAGCAGTGTAATTTCAGCGGAACCAAAATTGTGCGATACGGCAAGAATGATACATGGGTATCGGGCAGTTTTAGTAACGGAGTGTTTTGCGATAATTCCGTTTTCGGCGATCCGCTCATTGGCACTGTAAAGCAATGTGAAATACAGGAATAGAGCGACAGCAAGTTGCCCAACGCCTCGTCACATGAACCTCGTGATCGTCAAGATTAGGGGGTTCGTGCGTTCAGGTATAAAGGCGCGCACATCACCAAATTTCGATCGATGATGTTCGATCGTCCTTCGTGATTTAATTTTCCACCCGTCGTTGATCAAAATTTCGGAATCGCCGGGCAAAAGGGGTGAGTTTCGACTCTCCGGTGGATTCAGCCTGTTGTGTCTGAATTCGCTCGCCTTTGACCTGTTGGCTGACAATCCAATAATTCCCAGAGATTCCAAATCCGAGTGGGATGATGGATTCTTTTTGATTTTCCTATTCAAGCAAGGCAGGAGATTAAGGTATAATGCAAACAGGCTCTTTTTTTTCGTTACGCGTTTTCAATTCAACCCGTAGCGGCCTGTGTTCTGTGAGATTCGCTCGACCCAGTAGTGCCATCAAGATTTTTTTGTGATACAGGTATTCTTCGCTGGTGAATAGATTGGAAGAGGAGATCGTACTCCAAACCTGCGTTAAGTGACAAATCATCAAAGGAAGGTAATCAAACCACTGGCATGGATGCAGATTACGACAACCGCTTCTCTGCGCGAATTGAAGAAGGCAACCGCTTTGGGTTTATGGTTTCCTCCGTGGAGCTTGACCAGGAGCGCGTGACGGATTCTGGGACCGATGAAGAGTCCGCCGGTCCCGCTTCCACATCGGCAAAAAGTGGAGAGCAGATCTATTTCGAACCACTGTTTGCCGACCCGTACGAATTATCCTATACATGCCTGATGATTCCGCGATTCTCCTCCCATTATCTCATGGGTGACCTTTCGGATAATCTCCGTGCATGGATGCTGAACGTTTGTATTTCCTTCGGTTGGAAACTTGATTTCCTGATCGTAAAATCGGATTATATGGAATGGGCGATGCATGTTCCGCCTACAACATCTCCGGCGTACTGCATTCAAATGGTTCGCCAGCATCTTTCTTCGAATATCTTCTCTGAGCATCCGCGCTTCAAAAAAGAAAATGTGTCCGGTGATTTTTGGGCAACGGGGCATATCATCCTAGTGGGTTCAAGGCCTCTTCCCGATGACATCATCCAGCGGTTCATCCAGACGACGCGCCGGCAACAGGTATAGGTTGCCTTGCGATGCGGACAAACCGAATGGCAGGATTGATGCGTGATGATGTTGATCTTTCTCCCGAGGCTGAGCGATGAAGAACGTAACCTTATCCCGGGTGGGGGAGTTGATCCGGGCGGTATTTGAACTTCTCTGGAATCGTCCGGAGGGATTGCCAGCCCGTGAGTTGATGACATTCGTTCCTGATGTGATTCCGTTGACAGAGTTTGAGAAGGGGATCTCGCCGCAAACCGGAATCGCAAAATACGAGGGGATCATTCGTGTTGCGACGTTTCCGCTTACTCGCGTGGGTTGGTTAAATAAGAATAATAAAGGACGCTGGTTCATAACCGAGCAGGGGCGTCAGGCGTGCAAACGGCATACCAGCGCGTTAGAACTGTATCGCGAAGCCTTGCGCTTGTATGATGAGCGCGGTCAGAGCAAACCCGAAGCCACTGTAGTATATGAAATAGCGCAAGAAAAAGCGTGGGAGCAGATACAAAAATTCCTCCAGTCTGCGGAATCCACTGAATTGCTTGCTCTGGTGGCTGATCTATTGCGGGCGATGGGCTATCACATTTTGTGGTCAGCCCGCCCCGATAAAGGTTACCCACAGGTTGATCTCGTCGCTTCGGTCGATCAGCTTGGTATAAATGAAAACCGTGTTCTGGTTCAGATCAAACACAAAGGGCAGGTATTCACGCTCGAGGGATTGAAGTCTGCGCTTGCCCTGCTGGGTTCGCACGATTATGGCTTGCTGATCTCGACCGGCGGATTCACAACCGATGCATGGAATATCCGGCATTCCCGCGAGTATCAACGCTTGATTTTGCTAGACTTGGAGGCGTTCTTCGATTTATGGATGTCCAATCACGCTGGGTTGAGTCAAGAGGCGAGAAATCGTTTACCCATTAAAGCCGTGAATTTCCTGGTTCCGCTAGAGTAAGCCGTGATCGCCCTCGTATCATATGAAACCTCCAGGAAAAAAACGGCGCGGCTCGAAGCAACCGGATACTCCGAAGATCAGCAGGGCACGCGCAGAGGGTGTGTCTGTGTTGCTGGACGAGATTCGACTCGCCCTTGAATGGAACCGTCCCAGCATCCTGCTGGCTGTTCAAAAAAACAAGCAACCCCTAAGCAAAGCAGAGACAGTGCTGGAAGAAAGCCTGCGTGCCCTGAGCCATGAAGTCATCCGTGTGGATCTCTGCAAGCAATTGTCTGTCTTCCCACGCCTGCTGTTTCGGTCTCCCGCGTCTCGTCAACCGGTATTTTTTTTCAGCCGCCTCGAATGTGAAGCGGGAGGGGGAAGGGACGTCTATCGTGCGCTGAATTTGCACCGGGAAACGTTGATCGAACAACACACCTGCGGTGTCTTCTGGTTAACTTCGGTGGAAGCGGCTTCGCTCGTGCGCTTCGCGCCGGACTTCTGGGCGTTCAGGCATCGGGTGGTAGAATTTGCCCCCGAGCGAAATTTGCGGAATATCGATCGGGAGAGGTGACGGGATTCCTCTCGGGGAATCGCCTGCTGATGAACTAATGATTTTTATCTTAACCTGTTGAAACTGGGTGCGCCAATATTACTAACATGCAAACAAATCTTTTGGTGGTTGTCGTGATCCTGTCTCTTGCTGTCGCGTTTCTGACGGTGACACATAGGACATACCCAGGCACGAAAAGCTTGATCGTGCTCTCATTGACCACAGCAATTTGGGCGGGGGTTTATATCTTCCCTCCTCGTTCTAATGGAACAGCCATGATCGTATTGGTTTCTCTGATATATTTCTGCGTTGTTGTGGCAGCGACTGCTTTATTTACGTTTTCGCTGGCATACAGCAATCGGTCTAATTGGATTACGAAAACGGTACTCGCCCTGCTTAGCGTACCACTGTTGGTCACCCAATTGATCATATGGGTCGAGCCGTTGCGCGGGATCTTTCTCACAGCCCCTTTGCTCGGCGGTTCAACTTGGGAGTTGCAAGGCGGTTTGTTGCACGATTTTTTACTCCTGTATGTTTACAATTTCGAATTCTTGAGTCTCCTGCTCTTTTTTGACACCTTTGCTCGAAAACCACCAAAATTCCTTTTTCAATCCGGAATAATTCTCCTCGGAGTCTTTGCGCCACTTCTGCTGCAGTTGGCTGGTCATTACGAGCTTGTGCAGGCGGGGAAACTTGAAAACCTCCACATGGGGTATGTGATTTCAGTCCTTGGCTTCGCGTATACGCGTCATCGCGGAAAGCTCATTGAAATCATTCCTCTCACGCGCGAGGCAGTCGTAGAGGGGATGGGCGATGGGTGGATGGTCCTCGACGCGACGAACAAGATCATAGATATTAATCCAACGGCAGAGTCCATAGTCGGTTTGTCAAGGTCGAAGGTGTATGGCAGGCGCGTCGATTCAGTGCTGACCGGTTGGACCGCTTTCAGTGATGCCGCCGGAAATGCAAAGGAATTGGAAATGCGTCGCAGTTTCCGTACGCGAACGGACTGGCGGTATTTAAATATCCGCATGTCGAACCTGCGCGATAAGAACAAGGAATTGATCGGAAAATTAATCATCTGGCGCGACATCACAGAGCGGAGACTTGCAGACGATGCACGACAGCGTGCCCGGGATGAGATGTTTGCCATTCTGAATGCCTTGTCGAATATCGCGACTCATTCCTTGAGCCTGTATGAAGTTGTTGCCGAGGCGATCTTTCAGATCATTCACCCCTTCCAATGCCAGATTGCCGCCATCTGGCTTGTGGATGAGCAGGAAGGGGAGACCGGCGCCATCAAGCTTTACCTGGCGTCTCATTACGGGCTGACTCCGGACGCAGTGCAACGCATGGCGGAAATCCAGGTGCCGGTATCCACCTTCGATACGGTTGTCAACCAGAAACGCACACTACTCATCGACGATGTGCCGGATGAGATCCGTATTCGATATGCGATCCGCGGAATTGGCATTTCGACCTTTTTGCTTATGCCTCTGGCAATAACCCAATCACGGGGAGACAAGAAAATCATTGGTTGTATCGCCGTGGCGCGAAAAGACCAGTTGTTATTCAGCCAGGATGAGATCGTTCGCCTTGCCACGATCACCGACCAGCTTGCATCCCTGATCGACAGCGACCGCCGGAGACAGATGTCCATCGCCAGACTCGAACGGCAAAGGTTGATGCGTGACCTTCACGATTCGGTCAGTCAGAAACTGTATGGGCTGGTGACATTGACCGAAGCAACGCAGGCGGCGATCGAAGCGGGTTCGTCGGTGATGCCTGCCGAAGTTCTCAAAAAAATCGGGGAGCATGCCCGCATGGCTGTCAAGGAAATGCGATTGTTCCTTTATGAAATGCAGCCTGTCGAGCTTGAAAAAGAGGGATTGGTTTCCGTCCTTCATCACCGGCTTGCCGCCGTGGAGGGCAGGGCGGATATTAAGGCGAGGTTACTCGCGGATGAAAATATCCACCTGACCAAGGAGACCGAGGTGGCGTTATATTATGTTGCGCAAGAGGCGTTGAACAACATATTGAAGCATGCGCAAGCCACCTCCGTGACGGTGATGTTACGAAAGACCCGGCAGAATATTATCCTGGAGGTGGAGGATAACGGCCGAGGGTTCGACCCGAAGAAATTGCGGTCAGGCGGTTTGGGGTTGAAAAACATGAAGGAGCGCGTGGCGCTCATCCATGGGCACATCGAGATTCACTCCAGTGTGGGGGATGGAACGCGGATCAAGGTCACCGTCGGAAAAGATCGCGTCTTTATCAAAAAGGCAAGGAGCAAAAAGTCATGAAGCGGATTCGTATTCTCGTGGTGGACGACGAAAGCGTGGTTCGGGAGGGGGTGGTCGCCATCCTTTCGTTTCAACAAGACCTTGATGTTGTCGGAGAAGCGCACAACGGTTCACAGGCTGTGGAAATTGCCCGTAAGACAAAACCGGAAGTCGTCCTGCTGGATATGGTCATGGGAAACGAAGATGGGCTGAGTACCATTCCGAAATTGATCGAGGCGGCACCCGAAGCCCGCATTTTGGTCCTTACCAGTTTCGCCGAACCCGATCGCGTGTATCAAGCCATCAAAGCGGGTGCGTTGGGTTATCTGTTGAAGGATGCCACTCGCATTCAGTTGTTGCAGGCGATCCGGGACGTGGCTGCCGGGCAGGCTTCCATTCAGCCGTCCATCGCCATGAAAGTGATTCACGATATCAATCATCCCTCGCAAATGTTGTATACCGTAGACCCGCTAACTCCGCGCGAACTCGAAACCCTTAAGTTGATCGCACGCGGGTTGAGCAATCAAGAGATTGCCGATGAACTGGTTGTACACGAAAGAACCATCGCAAAATATGTGAGCAGTATCCTCGATAAACTTCACCTTGCCAACCGCACGCAAGCCGCGTTGTATGCATATCGTGAGGGGCTTGCCGAAAAAGAAGAATAGATTGCCGTAAAAAAACCCAGACCGCCTGCATCGATGCAGGCGGTCTGCGATTTAACGGGGGAAATTCAGGATGACATACGTCCCGGTCCTGCGACAGCGCTGCCTCGTTTTTACGATGGTCATAAATGACCCATTGCAAGAGCCTTTCATTGGCAAAACAAAAACGAAAAGTGTCTAGATTCATGGATTTTGTAAATCACCCCGTCCTCCTATAATGAGCGCAACATCAAGCAAGAAAAAATTTATCCAGGAGACTTCACTTGTTACTCGGTCTTTACACACGCATCTTGGATACCCGGAACAGCCTGCCTTTACCGGTGGAATTCAGCGAAGCATTCAAAGATGGCGCTTTCGTCACGCAGGGGTTCGACCGCAACCTCATGGTACTTACCCGAGGCGCGTTTGAACAGATCTACCAGCGGGTGATGGCTTCCAATCTGGCAGACCCGCTGGCTCGCATGTTGATGCGGATGCTTCTCGGCACTGCGCAGGAAATTGTGCTCGATCCCGATGGAAGTATCCCCATCGGTAAGCCCTTAAAGGATTTTGCGTTGCTGGCACAAGACGCGATCCTCGTCGGATTGGGTGACTATCTTGAAATCTGGTCGCCTGAACAGTGGAACAAACAAGAGGAGCAAATAACGAATGTCGAAGCCAACCCTGACAGGTTTTCTTCACTTGTCGTCACCACTCGGTGATTTTTTCAAAATGTCGCCGGGAATTGGGAGGCGGCAATGAAAAAGATCCGTGTGTTGGTGGTGGAGGACCAAAGTGTCGTACGCGAGGGCGTCGTCGCCATCCTCTCGCTTCAAAAGGACATTGAAGTTGTTGCAGAAGCGGAAGACGGCATACGGGCGATCGAACTCGCCGGCCGAACGAAACCGGATGTCATCCTGCTCGATATGGTGATTCCCCGCCTCGACGGTTTGATGACGATCCCCCGGCTGAAAGACGTTGTGCCGAATGCACGCATCCTCGTGCTGACCAGTTTTGCCGAGAGCAACCGCGTATATCAGGCGATCAAATTGGGTGCACTGGGATATATGCTGAAGGACACACCGCGCAACGAACTATTGAAATCGATCCGCGATGTGGCGAACGGGCAGGCATGCCTGCATCCCTCCATTGCACTCAAAGTGATCCATGAATTTGATCAGGCGCATGACGAAGATCTCATGACCGACTCGTTGACCCGCCGGGAACTTGAAACATTGCGCCTCATTGCCCGCGGCTTGAGCAACCAGGAGATCGCGGAAACCCTTGTCGTGCACGAACGTACGATCGCCAAATACGTCAGCAACATCCTGGACAAACTGCACGTAGCGAATCGTACGCAAGCCGCCCTCTATGCCATACGTCAAGGGCTGACCGCCGCGGCAGATTGAGTCGCTGGTCAAGAATGACCAAATTCATGAGATGCTCTGGTCATTAATTCTGATAAAGAACGTCAAGATTTGCAGATTATGGATGAAGGACTCACTTCCTATAATGGCACCAAGGATTTCCAAACTAAGAGTTCGTTCTGAAGAGAGACTATGAACAAATTCGATTACAGCGTTGCGACCGATTTCGACCGAGCCTGGCTCAACTTTGAGTTGGACCTGCCGCTCAAGCCCGGTCGGAATGGCGAACCAAATCCGTTCTATATCGACCGCCCCGGCAACCCCATCACCGAATTGACGGATGCCCTGCTCGCGCCATTTTATCGCCCTCCGAAGTTTTTCTTCTCCGGTCATCGCGGTTGCGGCAAATCGACTGAACTGATGCATCTGCTTACCAGCGAGGAGATCAAGCGCAAATATTGGCCCATCAACTTCAGTATCCGTGAGGAAGCCGATGTGATCGATATTGATTTCCGCGACCTTCTGCTCGGCATCGGCGGGCGGCTGTTTCGGGAATATCGCCGGAAAGGCGGGGAACTCCCCGAACAATTGCTCAAAGAATTGAACGGCTGGAAGGGAAAGGTCGAAAAGAATGTGTCCACGGTTCTGGAGGGGCGTGTGTCGGAATATGAACTCGGGGCTTCGATCGATGCCTTCTTCGCCAGCGCCGGCATGAAGATGAAACTCGAACCCGCCACCCGCGTGGAATTACGGCAGGTTGTCGAAACCGACATCACCGGGCTGATCGCAATCATCAACCATATCATCGCCGCCATCTACAGCCGCGAATCGCGCATCCCGCTCATTCTGATCGATGACATGGACAAACCCGATCTGGAACGCGCCCGCGCCATCTTCCACGATCGGCGTGAGATCATGATGCAACCCAATTGCGCCATCGTTTATACCGTTTCGAGCGCGCTCTTTTACAGCAAGGAGTTTGACTCCATCCGGGATCAATCCCTCTTCCTGCCGAACATCAACCTGCATCCCGCGCAGGACCCGAACACCCATATTTCCACCGGATACCAGACCATGGAGCGATTCGTTTCACTGCGCATGGACACCCGCCTCATTCAACCTTCCGCGTTGGAAATGGCGATCTCGTATAGCGGGGGTGTCTTCCGCGAGATGGCGCGTGTGCTTCGCACAGCGATCGGACGCGCCCGCCGCCGAAAAGCCGATCAGATCTGCGTAGAGGATGTTGAATGGTCGGCTAGAGAGATCCGCAATGAATACCGGCGCATCCTGGACAAGGAAGATATCAAACTGTTGAAAAAGGTGAATAAAGACAACCGCCTCGAGTACAGCGAACGCCTGCGCCCGATGCTTCAACTGCTGGCGTTGTTGGAATACCGTGACGAGGAGAACTGGTGCGATGTGCATCCTGTATTGAGGAGCATGCTCGATGATTGACTTTGTCCAACCTGTTATCAAAGAAGAAGACACCCTCGTCGAGCGTTTGCACGCCTTGATGCCTGGGCTCGAGCTATCCATGCAGTGGCGCCGGCCTTGCATCCTGCTGGCGGCGTACGGCTCGGAATATGTGAGAGCCGATTCGGCTTCCGTGCTGGAGAATCACTTCATCGACCGCAGTTGGAAAACCTGCACGCTTCATTTAGACAGCAAGGAGTTTCGCTCGATAGCGACTCTGATCTCAGCCTTCAACCAAACAGCCAATACCGTCTACTTCGTGGATGGGCTGGGCAGTTTGCTGCACACCCCGGTGCTCGTATCTTCGATGTTGAACCATCTCAAGGATGCCATCCAGGCCCGCGGCCAATGCGTGATCTTCTGGCTCACCTACAAAGAGATCGCCGCCGTCGCCCGCATCGCCACGGACTTTTGGGTTGCCCGTCACCAATTGCTCGACCTTGCCGCTTCGCCGAAACCGGAAGATATCCTGCAGACCGCGCTTGAATCGGCGTGGCAGGGCACCGGCGAATATGATGGCGAATTTGCCGACACGGAGGCAAAGATCTCTGTGCGCGAATCGTTCCTCACCGAATTACCCACCAGCGCCGAGTCGGCTTCGGTCCGCGCAAATTTAATGCTCAACCTGGGCATCCTCAATTGGCGGCGGGGCGAATACGAAAAGGCGAATGAAATATTGCAGGATGCGCTGAAACTCGCCACCCGTTTGCAGGATAACTGGTTCGAGGCGCAATGCTTCAATGCCATTGCCCTCGTGGCTTCGAGCCTCGGCAAGAACGACGAAGCCATCGATTCGTACAAACAAGCCATCCAACTTGCGCCCGAACAGATCTTCGTCTGGAACAATCTCGGCAACTTGTGCCTCAAGATCAACCGCAACGATGAAGCCCTGATCGCGTTTCAAAAAGCTATCGAGCACAATCCCGGTGACCCGGTCGCGTGGAACGGGCTGGGCGATGTGTACTCCTGCCGGGAATACCTCGATGATGCCATCGCGGCGTATCGAAAATCCATCGAAGTCTCACCGCTCCTGCCGCACCCGTGGAACGGATTGGGCGAGGTGTACGCCGGCATGGGTCGCACCAACGAAGCGGTCAATGCGTATCAGAAAGCCATCGAGTTGAATCCCCGTTTCGTCACTCCCTGGTTGCGGCTGGCGGAACTATTTGCGAAACAACAAAGATACCGCGAGGCTGTGAAAGGTTATCAACAAGCTCTGCTCCTCGACCCCAAGAACAGCGCCGTCTGGAGCGACCTCGGAGTTGTGTATTTGAATGCCGGCAAGACCGCCGATGCGGTCGAAGCCTTCTTGAAAGCCATCGATCTGAATCGCGGCTTCGGCTGGGCATACAGCAACCTCGGTCTCGCGTACACCACCGAAGGAAAAGTGAAAGAAAGCCTTGCACCCTTCTTGAAAAGCCTCGAACTTTTACGCGATGATGAAATGATCAGGATCACGTGGAATCGATTGGCGAATTCGTACCGGCTCCTGAGTGAATACGACAAGGCGATCCAAGCCTATCAACAGGCTGACACGCTCCTGGCGGAACCGTTCGCCGACTTGTACCCCGCTTCAACCGAAGGTGAACCTGCTCCGCCCTCGGAAGCCGTCGCGGCGCCCGAAGCCGAATCCAGCCAACCCGTGGAGCGAAGCGAGCCGGTGTCGAATGAAAGTAGCGCAACCGTGCCGGCGGAAGAAGCGCCGTTCTGGATCTTCGAGCCGGCTTGGGAATCACAAAATGAACATTCGCGATCCATTGCCGATTCTTTTTCCGCAATGAATGCACTGCATTCGTCGTCGCAATCCAAAGCGGATACTCTGCCAGCCGTAACGCAGATTGCGCTTGACGACAACCCCAACCAAGAGATCGGAGGTCTCACCATGCAAATCTCATCCCAAGTATTCACGAAATTCTTTGCGCATGCAGATCGTACCTTGCTCATGCAAGAGAGCGATGACGAACTCAAAACACAGGCTGAGCCTGCCCGCGCCAGTGTTTGGAATGAAATGGGCAACGTGCATTTTTTGGCTGGCGCGTACGAAAAAGCCATCCACGCGTATAACAAAGCCCTCACCCTCGACCGGTCCTTCGGCTGGGCATACTGCAACCTCGGTATGACCTACCTTGCGCTCGAACGCTACGCCGAATCGATCTCACTATTGCAGAAGAGCATCGAGCTTCTCAAATCGAACAAGGACCGCGCCGTGGCGTGGAACGGGCTTGGGAATTTATACCGTTCCCTCAACGACTACGATAATGCCGTGGTCGCGTATCAAAAAGCCGATGAATTGGATCCCGGTCATGCCGGCGTGCGCGATGAGGTCGGTCACTTTAATCTGGTGTCGAACACCGAGGATGCGCAAGCCTGGATGGAACTCGGCGACCTATTCCTCAAATCCAACTCGTACCGCGAGGCGGCGAAGTGTTTCGAGAAAGCGATCAATCTCGAGCCGTTCAACGGCGCGGCGCACAGCAACCTCGCCTTCAGCCTTTCATACCAGGCAAAGTTCAAAGAGGCGGTCCCGTTCTATCTCAAAAGCATCGAACTGTTGCGGGACGATAAAGAGAAGGCGATCTCCTGGAACCGACTCGGCAACGTCTACCGCCGCTTGAACGATTACGACAATGCCATCGCGGCGTATCAAAATGCCGTCAAACTGAACCATGAACCGATGACGCTGGTGTCGCGGGCGCGGTTCAGCCTGTTGGGCAACTGCCGCGTGGACTGACCGTCAACATTTCCCCAATCACAATGGAGGCACGAATGAACGATTATAAATTTTGGGATGAGTTAGGCAATATTTTCAACGCCGTGCTGGCATACCAGCAAAAGACCATCGAATTCAACAAGCGCTTTGTCGCCCCATGGATTCAGCTGGGTCCGGTCTTCGACCCGCAGGAAGACAACCTGAAAACGGTCAGCGCGCGCAAGCAAGCCGTTGAGATCGATCCTGACAATGCCGAAAACTTTCTTGCATTGGGCGATGCCTACTTCAAGAATGGTCACATGGACGAAGCGGCAGGCGCGTATGCTCATGCCATTGAACTGAATCCGCAGGTCGGCTGGGCGTACGCCAATCTGGCTTTGGTCCGGGTCACGAGCCAGCATTACGAGGAGGCGGTGGGACTGTACCAGAGGAGCCTCGAGTTCATCACCGATCAAAAGGACCGCGCCATGATCTGGAATCGCCTCGGCAACGCGTATCGCAAGTTGAACGACTACGATAACGCTTGCATCGCCTTCAAAATGGCGGATGAGTGCGATGCTGGGAACACCGGCTTTACCGATTTGCTCGACGCGAAACCGGTGGAAGCGCAAGACCCCGAAAGCGCTGGAGTGGACGTTCCATCCTCGCCGATACCGGAAGAATCAGAGGCGATTGCGGCAGAGATGATCGAAGAGGCTTCGGCAACTGGTGAAGAACAACCAGCCGTCACGGAAACCGAGATCGAAGAAGTCCTCGTTGCAAGCGGGCCGGAGGCGACAGCCCAGCTCACAACCGCTGAGGAATTGGTGACTGAGGTCGTTGAAGTTCCGGAACAAACCGCCGAGGTCGTTGCCGAAACCGCTGTTGAGGAATTGCCTGCGGTGGAGGTTCAGCCTGTTGCAGAAGAAGCGACTGAACAGCAATCGACCGTAGAAGTTGAAGATGTGGAAGAAACGGTAGCGGCTGTGGAAGTGACGATGGAGATCGTCGAACCTGAGGCGTCGACCGGATCGCAGGAAGTTGCGGCGGAAGAATCGGTCACGAGATCTGATGAAACGCCCGTGACCGGATCGGTTACCGAGACGACCATCACACCCATGCCGGTGCACGGAAATGAAACCATAACACCGGCGGTCACGTTGGAAGAAACCGAAGTTGTCGTCCTCAACCAGGATGAGCCAAGCCTCACGGTTGAGGCGGCGGTTGAAACGATCGTCGAATCGGCTGTCGAATCGCCGGTTGAGGTCGAGGATGCTCAAGCGGAATCGCAGTCTGAGGTTCAGGCAGAAGCGACCGAAGGCGTCGAGGTGACCGCAAAGCTGGAAACCCAAACCAACTTGGAGTCGGAAGCGGCGCAAGCGGTTGAGCCGGTCTCAGAAATGGAAGTCCCAGGCGCGCCTGCCACCGAAGCCGATGAAGAGAGCAACGAGTCGATCGTTCAAGAGATCCTGACGCTCATTGACAAAGGCAACCCGCAAGACGATGAATTGCCGGACTTTCTCAAACAGCCCACGCCTGAACCGGCGGAGGAACAAGCCGCCGAACCGGTAACGGACCACAAGGATGCGCAATTCGAACCCGATACGAAGAATGCCCATGTTTGGAATGAACTTGGCAACGTGTACTTCGATACCGGCGCCTACGAGGAAGCTGTCACCGCCTACACCCGGGCGATCGAACTCGATGTCCGCTTCGCGTGGCCCTACAGCAACCTGGCGCTGACATACGTGCAGAAGGAAAAATATGAAGAGGCGGTCCTGTTGTATCAACGAAGCATCGAGTTGTTCGACACCGACAAGGATAAGGCGGTCACGTTCAATCGGCTTGGCAATGTCTATCGCCGCATGAACGATTACGATAACGCCATCGCCTCGTATCAGCGGGCAGACGAACTCGACCCGAACAATGCCACTCGTTCACTGCGATCCCGTTTCAGTCTGTTGGGCAGCATGAACATGGAATTCTCGCAAAATCTTGCGATGTAACCCGGAGGAATAATGAGCGATCATGAACTTTGGAACGAAGTAGGAAACCTGTATTTCAAATCAGGTGAGTACGAACTGGCAAAGAACGCGTATGCGCGCGCCATCGACCTCGATCACGACTTTGGCAAGCCCTATGCCAACCTGGGTGTGGCAAATGCCCGGCAGGAAAAATACAGGGATGCCATCGCCCTCTATAGCAAAGCCCTCGAATTGCTGGACGAGACCTTCGATAAGGCGTTCACGTGGTACAGGCTGGGCAATGCCTACTGGGATGCAGGGGATTATTCCCTTGCGATGGAAGCCTTCCACAAAGCCGACGAACTGGTCCCCGGACACGAGCACAACCTTGTCGCTTCCCCGGAGATGCTGTTGACCAGCCGCCATGGCGTCGACGAAGTGCTGACCATGCTCGATCTGCCGGATGGCGACGTGCCCGCTGTGGAACCGACGACGTTCATCGCTTCGGGTCAGGAATTTGGGAGGGATGCCTACCTCGACGACTTCTCCCCGTGGAACTATAACGAGATCCTCCTCACCGACGAGGAACCCACCTGCCCTGAAACCGATTGGGTGCCGTTCGATGAATCGGAAGAACTCACGCCAAGCGAAGGCGTCGCTTCGGTCGAGCCGTTGAAATTGGAAGCGAGCGCCGAGTTGGAACAACGCGAAGAAACCTCGATGATCGAGACTTCAATGGAAGAGGCGCATGAGGATGTAACACGCCTGGACCTTCCCGAACGATTTGTGCAGGAATTTGCATTGGGTAATGCATTCACCTCACAACAAGAAGAGTCAGTTCCGGTGACTCCTGAAATCGAGATGCCCATCCTGGCGATCGAAGAGGTTCAACCGGTGGAGATTCCCTTCCCGGTGATCACCACAGAGACTTTGTCCCAGATCGAGGATGAACCTCAGGCGGTTATTATTGAAAACCAAATTGAGAATGTGGAAGTCGTCGAAACTGAAATGGCTCCGGTGCAGATCGCAGATGTGGAAGTTGTTGCTTTCGCAGAGGAAGCCGAAGTCCCTGTTGAAATGAACGAAACCGTGGAGGAAGTTGAAGCCGAACCGGCGATGGAGATCGCGGCTGAACTCGAAACGATCGAAGTGAACGTGTCAGTGGTCGAGGCTGAAGTGACCGTCGAGGAGGCTGAGCCAGTTGAAATCGCGGTGGAAGCGTCGCCGGAGCTGGTCATCGAGCCGCAGTCGGAGGTGGTCACGGAAGCGCCGGTACTTATCGCGGAAGATGTCACCGACCCGGAACCCATCCAATTTCATTTCGCGACGACCGACGCGCCTGCGATGGATTCAGTTGCGGTCTGGAAGGAGATCGGCAGGATCAAACGCGTGCTCGAGATCAATCCGGGCAACGCCCGCGCATGGGATGCCATCGGCGCACTCTATAAATCTCTGGGGCAATATGCACAGGCGTTGGATGCGTGTCAGGAAGCGATTGCTCTCGACCCGACAAAGGCGATTTACACCTTCCACCTTGCCGAGGTCTTCGCGGCGGAGGGAAAGATCGAAGACGCCATCGCCGCGTTTGAAAAAGTTCTCGAATTGAATCCGGAACACGGTCTTGCTCATGCCACGCTCGGCGGGTATTACCGCCGGCAGGGGAGAGACGATCTGGCTCAGGTGCACATCGAGAAAGCGAGGGGGTTGCTCGATGAAGAACAAAACGAATACAACCGTGCCTGCATCGAAGCCATCTGTGGCAACTCAGCCCGGGCGCTGGACCTGCTTGAGATCGCCCTGAAAAACAAGCAGACCGACGCGACCTGGGTGCGCCGTGATCCGGATCTCGATTTCGTTCGGAGTAATTCCCGTTTCAACGCCATGTTGGCGGAATACGAGATGAGCAATACCCTTTGATTCCTTGCACAATGACTCCGAATCAATATCGCCGGCAACACTGCCGGCGATATTGAATTTAACGTGGTGCGATGCGGCGAAACCCTAACGGGGTGGAGGATCGATACGTTCCCGTTTCCTTATGGTCTTCTCAAAGTCGCTTGACGATTTCACGGTTTTGGGAGCGATCTTAACGCGAATGCCGCGAACAAAGCGAAAAGCGCGAATTTAAAAACTTTTTCGCGAAATTCGCCCATTTTGCGTAACTTGTACTGAGCTTGTCGAAGTATTCGCGTTAAAAATCTTGGACTTTGAGAAAGCCATACCCGTTTCCTCCTATCCAACTTTCAGAGGACGGCACACTTGGTATAATTCGCGTCCTATGAAATACCACATCTGGACCGAGGGATGCCAAATGAACGTCGCTGATTCACAGCGCGTCGGTTCGTCGTTGGAACACCTCGGCTACCAACTTACAGAGACCATCGAAGAGGCGGATGTCATAGTCCTCAACACCTGTGTCGTGCGCCAATCGGCAGAGGACAAAGCGCTCGGACGCCTGACCAGCCTGCTCCCGTTGAAGCGGCAGAATCCAAACCTCGTCATCAATCTCATGGGCTGTCTCGTCGGCGTACGCGGCGCGGACAAATTGCGTGAACGCCTTCCCTACGTGGATGTATTTTCGCCTCCGTCCGATCCGGGACCGCTTGTCTCGTATCTCAGTCAAGGCGAGATCCGCACCCTCGAAGCGGATGAAACCGCTCGCCGCTTCGGTATCATGGACGATGACATTTCAACGGAGTTCACGAGCCTCCTCCTCCCACAACACGAACGCGGGCAACTCGTCAGCGCGCACGTGCCGATCGTTTATGGCTGTTCGCACGCCTGCACGTTCTGCATCATCCCCTTCCGCCGCGGCGTAGAGCGCAGTCGCCCCGTGGGCGATATCGTTGCGGAGATTCGTTCGCTCGCCGCGCAAGGCGTGAAAGAAGTGACCCTGCTCGGTCAAATCGTCGATCGTTACGGCAAGGATATTCCCGATGGACCCAACCTTGCCCAACTGCTTCGCATTGTTCACGAAGTGGAGGGCGTCGAACGGATTCGTTTCCTCACCTCCCACCCCAATTACTTCACCGAAGAATTGATGGATGCAATCGCCGAACTTCCGAAGGTCATGCCGCACATCGAAGTGCCGATCCAGGCGGGCGATGACGAAGTATTGGCGAACATGAAGCGCGGTTACACACAACGAGAGTACCGCGATCTCATCGAAACGATCCGCAAAAAAATTCCCGATTGTTCCATCGCCACGGACATCATCGTGGGATTCCCCGGCGAGACCGAGGAACAGTTCATGGAAACCTACCGCGTCCTCTCCGACCTTCGGCTTGACGTGGCTCATCTGGCGCGTTACTCCTCCCGCGAAGGGACGGTCGCCACCCGCCGCATGGTGGATAATGTGCCCGAAGAGGAAAAGATGCGCCGCTTCCGCCTGTTGGAAGAGTTGCAGGAAGAGATCGTCGGTGAGATCAACAGGAAATATCTCGGGCAAGCCGTGGATGTGTTGTTTGAAGACAAAGTGAAAGATCGCTGGAAGGGACGCACGCCGACGAACAAACTTGTCTTTGTCGAATCGGAGGAAGACTTGAAGGGCAAAGTACTGCCCGTCACCGTCACGTGGACGGGACCGTGGTCTATGCAGGCGAATTTGCTACGACAACCCGAGTTGATCACTGTGTGACGCGTGGGGCGGGATGCCATCCCGCCCCACTACATTTAAGAGGGACAATGAATCACATCCGCCCGATCGCTATTTGCGTGTTTAAGAACGATAATCGAATTCTTGTCTTTGAAGGTTACGACTCGATCAAGAATGAAACGTATTACCGTCCGTTGGGCGGCGGGATCGAGTTTGGCGAAAGTGGGGAGGTGGCGATCCGCCGTGAGATCATGGAAGAGTTGCATAGCGAGATCGAAGAGTTGAAGCACCTTGGGTTTCTCGAGAACATCTTTCTACATAATGGAAAAGCGGGTCACGAGATCGTGATGGTTTACGATGGTGTGTTGAAAGAGTCGAGGTTGTATGAGCAGACAGAAATGGAAGTTGTCGAAGCGAATGGGGAAGTGATTCGCGTCCTATGGAAGAGTCTGCATGAGTTTGGGGATGGGAAGTCCATTTTGTATCCCGATGGTTTGCTGGAATTGCTTCAGTAACTCACTTTACGTATTTTGCCGCAGAGTCACAGAGACACTGAGAAAACCTCTTTATTTTTTCCACCTGCCCCGAGCGCGGGTGCGGGGTCTGCGACTCCGCGTCTCTGTGGTTAGACTGTAAAACGTTATTCAATATGAAAAGAGACTGGCGACAGTCTCTTTTTTTCATATCCCGCAATATGCCTTTTGGCATAGTGGTAATCGTGCTTCGGAGACTGGGGTTACGCACCATGTTGCCGTATCATCTCGGAAACAAAAGGAGTTGAACCATGTCTCAAACGATGATCGATGCAAAAAATCTGACCGCCGCGTATGGCTCACTGACCGCGTTGAACGGCGTGAACTTGACCGTGGCGAAGGGCGAAATCTTTGGCTTGCTCGGACCGAACGGCGCGGGCAAGACCACCCTGCTCGCCTGTGTGGAAGGATTGCACAAACCCAAACAAGGAGATGTGCACGTTGGAGGAATTAGTGTGCAAGCAGACGCCGCCGCGACGAAACGCCAGTTGGGAATCCAGTTGCAAAAAACGGCACTGCTCGATGATCTGACCGTAGCCGAATTGGTGGAAGTGTACGCGGCGTTGTACGAGGTGTATCTCACCTCCAAGGAAATCGACGCGCTTCTTGCCCGATTTGACCTCCTTGAAAAACGGAACACGCTGGCGCGCCGCCTCTCTGGCGGACAGCAACAACGTCTCGCGCTCGCGGTTGCGATTGCCAACGATCCCCAAATTGTTTTGCTCGATGAGCCGACCTCCGCGCTTGATCCGCACGCACGCCGCGCGGTGTGGGATATTGTCCGTCAGTTGCACGATGAGGGACGCACGATCGTGTTGACCACACACGCGATGGAAGAGGCGGAAGCGCTTTGCGGGCGCATCGCCATCATTGACCGCGGTCAGATCGTGGCGTGCGACACGCCGAGCGCGTTGATCGCGAATCTCAAATTGAATTCGATGTTGAAAGCGACGGTGGAATTGCCGTTGGAGCAAGTCCGCACGTTGCCTCAGGTGAGCGCCGCGCGTTACACGGGTCAACACTTGGAAGTGGAAACTGCCCGCCCCGAAGTGACTCTGACCGCCCTACACGAACTCGCGGCGCGCTCGGGTCGCACGATCCGTGACGTGATGCTGCGCCAGCCCAATCTCGAGGATGTCTTCCTCAAGTTGACGGGTCATGCGCTCGCCGAATCGAATTGAATCATCCACTAATCTTCGTCAATCTGCGCTAATCACCCTGTTCGTGAAGATTAGCGTAGATTAGCGGAAAAAATTAAAAGGAATTACACAATGAAACGTTTTCTCATCCTCACCAAAGCCATGACCCTCATGCACCTGCGTAACGGTTATGTGTTGTTCTGGAACTTTGCCTTCCCAGTTTTGCTCATGTTCATTTACGGCGCGATCATGAGTCAATTCATGGATTATATGACCCCCGGCGTGATCGTCTTGAACGCGCTGAGCTTTGGGCTGGTCAGCAGTTCGACCATGATGCTGGAAATGCGCGAAAAAAGTGTGCTTCGAAGGTTGCAAGCCACGCCGTTGCCTGCCGGACAGTTGGTCGGCTCGTACCTGCTGGTCAACATCATCATCGGCATTCTGCAAAGCACGCTCATCATTGCGACAGGCGCATTGCTGTATAAAGTGCCCGTCAGCGCGGCGAGTTTGCTGCTTGCATATCCGATGATCCTTGTCGGTCTGCTCGCCTTCATGGCGCTGGGTGGAATCATCAGCGGCGCGGTTGCCAAAAGCGGAGCCGCCAGCGCGATCGGCATGACCGTCTACTTCTCGCTCATGTTCATCAGCGATATGATCTTCCCGCTGGATATGTTGCCCGAATGGTTGAGGAATGTTGTGCCTTATTTACCCGCGTATCCCGTCACCCAACTCGTCCGTTCCGCGATGGTTGAAGCCACACTCGACCCGAAATGGCTGACACACCTGCTCCTGCTTGCCCTCTACGGTATCGGAGCGACCTTCATCGCCGCAAAATTATTCCGCTGGGAACCGAAGGCATAATAACGTGCATGTCATTCTGAGCGAAGCGAAGAATCTCTTGTAATGAAATTAGAGACCCTTCGCTTCGCTCACATCGTCCCGATGTTCTTCGGGAGGGTGACTCGCTCACTTTCCACTTTTCACTTTCAATTTTACAGAGTACACTTTCAAAATGACCGAGCAACGTCCTGCGCATCTTGCCGACAGCGAACTCCCAATGCCTGCCCGCTACTTTGAACTCTACGGCAGGTTTTGGGACGTGCTGTCGGTGTTGATATTCAGTTTCGCCGCCGTCTCTGTTCTCCTTGCCCATGCCAGCGAATTGACGTGGCGCGAGTGGGCGGTTGCCGGGTTATCCATTGCGCAGGGATTGTTATATTTTTTCTGCATTGCGCGTGGCGGCTGGCCCCTTTCACGCCGAAACCTTACGGTGTATTTTGTCGGTGGAATTTGTATGTGGGTGCTGGCATGCTGGCTGAATCCGTTTACCTGGTGGCTGGGCTTCTCGTACTTTGGGCAGATGTTTGGTCTGTTACCGTTTCGAGCAGTGGTCCCTGGAACCGCCATCGTCACATTTCTGATCGCGTTGATCATTTCTGATTGGAACATTTCCCAGGTTCCGTTTGGCGCCGTGATCGGGTTTACATTCCAATGGCTTGGTGGCATGGCGATCTTTCTATTCATTTATGGCATCATCCGCACCAGCCGCGAACGCGCCAAACTCATTACCAAACTCGAAGCCACCCAAAAAGAATTGGAACTTGCCCGCCAGCGCGATAATGAACTTGCCGCCTTGCGCGAGCGCGAACGACTCGCCCGCGACCTGCACGATAGTCTCGGTCATTCATTGGTAGCGTTGTCCGTTCAACTCGAAGCCATCCAGCGTTTGTATAAAGTGGATCCCGAAAAAGCCTCGGCGCAAGTGGATGAACTCAAGAACCTGACGCGCGCCAGCATGGACGATCTGCGCCGTTCCCTCGCGGGTCTGCGTGCGCCCGGTTTGGGCGAGCGTCAATTGCGTGAGGCGCTCCAATCGTTGAGCGTGGAGGTTGCACAGCGCGCGCATCTTGCCATCACTTGTCATATTCACGATGATGCGGATCAACTTTCGCCTGCTCACTCAGAAACGCTCTGGCGCGTGGCGCAGGAGGCGCTGGCGAACATCGAACGTCACGCCGCCGCGCGCACGGTGGATCTGCGCCTAGACATCGAATCGCAACATGCGACACTCGCGATCAAAGACGATGGGCGCGGATTACCGCCCGACGCGGAGAACCAACCGGGACATTATGGATTACGCGGGATGCGTGAACGCGTGGAGGGACTCGGCGGTACGTTGACATTATCCAGCAACGGCAACGGCTCACGCGTCGACGTGAAACTGCCCATCCTTTGAAAGTCTTTACCTCCGCCCATGCCTGACTCTATCAAACTCCTCCTCGTCGAAGACCAGACCCTGATGCGTCAGGGGTTGAAAACGATTCTCGACCTTGAACCAGGCTTACACGTCGTGGGCGAAGCGGGTGACGGTGAACGCGGAGTCCAACTCGCGCTCGAACTGCGTCCCGATGTCATCCTCATGGATGTGCAGATGCCCGTCCTCAACGGTGTCGAAGCGACCGCCAAATTGTGCCGTGAATGGACGCAGGCAAAAGTCATCATCCTCACCACATTCGACCGCGACGATTATGTCTATCAAGGTGTGCGCGCAGGCGCGTTGGGATACCTGCTCAAGGATACTCCCGCGAGCAAACTCGTCGAAACCATTCGGCGCGTCCACGAGGGTGAAGTTTTTATCCAGCCTGAGATCGCCTCCCGCGCCCTGCGCGAGATGATGCGTCCCACAACCTCCACGATCGAATCGTTATCCGAACGCGAACGTGAAGTGTTGGTGTTGTTGGCGCAAGGCGCTTCCAACAAGGATATGGCGGAGAAATTGTTCATCACCGAAGGCACGGTGAAGAATCATGTATCGAATATTCTTGCGAAGCTTCAAGCCGAGAATCGCACTCAAGCCGCGGATATTGCGCGAAAACAGGGGTTGGTGTAAACATCGATCACGCATCTTGCATCGACGACTGGGGGTTAAGTTAATTGAACAGGCAAAGGAGAATTGCCATGACCACCAAAGCGACGACTAGTAACCCTGCGGGGCTGTTACCCAAACTCAGAAAATATTTAATATGGATGGGCTGGCTCGCGATCGTGATTCCGACCATCGTGATCAGCGCCGATGCCTCTTTTTCAAGCCTGTCTGCCTACGAATCGGAGATCGAGCGGTGGATCTATATTTACCTGAACTTCGGTTCGTTTGTAGCGGGTGTCATTGCGGCCGCCATCATCTTTTGGCGCAAACCGACGGACTGGCTGTCCATCATCGTGTCTCTCATGCTGGTCACGTGGACCAGCACCAGCAATGGATTCGATTTTTGGTATTCCATGAATTTGGGCGGCAGTGAATCGCTCAATTCGATCATCGCCTATTTCCTCGGGACCGGTTACACCCTGTTATTGTCCACCTTGTTGTTGTGCGTGTTGCTGACCTTCCCCAATGGAAAATGGGTGCCGGTTTGGACGCGCTGGCTTTTCCTCTTCAGCCTGATCGGGATGTTGGTCTTGCCTGTCTACTTGTGCATTATGATTTTCTTCGCTTCCGGCTTATCGGATTCATTGCGATCATTCTTGCTCGATACCCTTCCCGAACTGTTCCGCCTCGGCGTGCTGGGTTTGGGCGTGCTTGCGCAGATCTATCGCCTGTTCGTGACCAAAGACCCGCTTCAACGCCAACAATTGAAGTGGATCGCCCTCTCGCTGGTCGGCATGACGTTCTTCTACATCCTGTATTGGTTGAATAATCTGACCTTTGGATACATCTCCGGTTCCATCGTGGACCTAACGCTTTTCTTCCTGACCCTTTTCTTTACCTACGGCTTCATCGTGACCTTTACGATCTCCGCGCTGCGCTATCACATTTGGGATATTGATATTGTCATCAACCGCACGCTGGTCTACAGCGCTCTCACCGCCATCATGGGTTCCTTGGGCATCACCGGGGCTGTCTTGTTCGAGTTGTATGCGAAGGAATACCTGACCACCGCCTCGCCTCTGATCGGGTTGCTGGCGATCCTGCCGTTGGCGGTCCTGTTCGTGCCGATTCGCGACGGCTTGCAAAATTTTGTAGACAGCCGCTTCAAGCCGGAAGAGATCGATTTCAGCGGCACCATCGTTGAGTTTGCGCCCGAAGCCCAGTTGATGCTCACCTCGAACGATATCTTGAAGATCCTCGCCATGCAAGTGAAGGAGCAATTGAACGTGACGGACGTGGAGATCTATCTCAAGCACGAGAACGGGGACCTCGTATTGACCGAACCGGTCAAACCTGAGCCTGAGGCGGGATTGTTATCCTTAGCCCCGAAAGAACGGGATATCCTAGAAAAAGGCGAGGTACTTGTGCCGGCAGATGCCTCCCGTTACTCTCTGTATTTGCCCCTGACTTTGAAGCGCGCCTCGAAACTGGAATTCCTTGGAGCGATCGCGTTGGGGTTGAGGGAGCAGGGAGTGGGTTACTCGTCCGCGGTGCTGAAGAGTTTGAAGAAGTTCGGCGTCGAGGCTGGCAAAGTTTTCTACATTGCCAAATTGCGCGAAAGCACCGGGCGAAACATCATGGAACGGCTCGCTTCGATTGAGAAGGGACTGGCGAATTTGAAGACCGACCCGGCGTAGTTGTGCGATAAAGTCGCGTCTACGTAAAAAGAGACTCGCTGAAAAAGCGAGTCCTTTTTACGAAATACGCATTACGCAAAACGTTCTATCTCACCAAATTCCTCAACACCGTGTGGAGAATACCTCCGTTGCGATAGTAGTTCACTTCCACTTCGGTGTTCAGCAGGGCAGTGGTTTTGAATTCAATGATTGAACCATCGGAGCGTTTTGCCTTCACTGTCAAAACCGATTTTGGCTCAAGCTTATTCAAGCCTTCGATGTCGTAGACCTCATCGCCCTTCAAACCCAGCGACTCGGCGTTCTGCCCGTCCATGAATTTCAACGGCAGGATGCCCATGCCTACGAGATTCGAGCGATGGATGCGTTCGAACGATTCGGCGATCACCGCGCGCACGCCTTGCAGGAGCGGTCCCTTCGCCGCCCAGTCACGGCTGGAGCCGGTGCCGTATTCCTTTCCGGCAAGAATTATCGTTGGAATACGCGCTTTCATATATTTCATCGCGGCATCGTAAATGGACATGACTTGACCATCGTCCGTCGTCCGTTGTCCATCGTCAAAGAACTTCGTCCAATTGCCTTCCTTCGGCGCGACGAGCAAATTCTTGAGACGGATATTGGCGAACGTACCGCGTGCCATCACGAGATCGTTGCCGCGCCGCGCGCCATACGAATTGAAATACTGCGGAGCCACATCGCGTTCCTGTAAATATTTCCCGGCAGGGCTATCCGCGGCGATGTTGCCGGCAGGGGAGGTGTGATCGGTGGTGATCGAATCGCCGAACAAGCCCAGCACGCGCGCGCCTTTGATATCTTTCACCAAATCCACATCGAGGGTCAATTCCTGAAAGTACGGCGGATGATGAATGTACGTGGAGTTTTCATCCCATTCGTACAGATCGCCGCCAGTGACTTTGATATCTTTCCACATGTCCGATCCGGTGAACACATCCGCGTATTTTTCTTTGAACATCTCAGCGCGCACGCTCGATGTGGCAACTTCGTTGATCTCTCGTTGTGAGGGCCACAAATCTTTGAGGTACACAGGCGTGCCATCGGAGCCGGTGCCAAGCGGTTCTTTATCAAGGTCAATGTCTACCGTGCCTGCGAGCGCGTAGGCGACGACAAGCGGCGGACTGGCTAGGAAGTTTGCCTTCACCAACGGGTGGACTCTCCCCTCGAAGTTTCGATTCCCTGAAAGCACCGCTGCCGCTACCAGATCGGACCCTGTAACTGCCTTCGCCACCTCAGCCGGGAGCGGACCCGAATTGCCGATGCAGGTGGTGCATCCATAAGCGATGACGTTGAACCCGAGTTGCGCGAGCGGCTCCAGCAATTTCGCTTGCTTCAAATACTCCGTTACCACGCGCGAACCCGGCGCAAGCGAGGTCTTCACGTACGGCTTGACGCTGAGTCCTTTTTCGAGCGCCTTCTTTGCCACAAGTCCCGCCGCCACGAGAACAGACGGGTTACTCGTGTTCGTGCATGATGTGATCGCCGCAATGACCACCGCGCCGTGTTTCATTTTCATCGAGCCGCCGTTGGTTCCATAGGTTGCTTCGGTGGCTATCGCTTCGGGTTTAAGTTCGAAGCCGCGTTCTTTGACGGGCGCGCTCAACGCTTTTTTGAATGTTTCTTTCAATTCAGACATCGGCACGCGATCCTGCGGACGCTTGGGTCCAGCCAACGAGGGCACAACAGAAGCAAGGTCCAGTTCGAGCGTGTCGGTGAATTCGGGCTCAGGTGTGGAGGAGTCGCGGAAGAGTCCCTGCGCGCGCATGTAGGCTTCGGTCAACGCGATGGTTTCTTCCGGGCGACCGGTCAAACGCATGTAGCGAAGCGTTTCTTCATCCACAGGAAAATAGCCGATGGTTGCGCCGTATTCGGGAGCCATATTGCCAATCGTGGCGCGATCGGGCAATGACATTGAATTCAAACCTGGACCGAAGAACTCGACGAATTTATCCACCACGCCTTTTTTGCGAAGCATCTGCGTGACGGTGAGCACAAGATCGGTCGCGGTGACGCCTTCTTGCAATTTTCCGTACAGTTTAAAACCGATCACATCGGGCAACAGCATGTCCATCGGTTGACCGAGCATCACAGCTTCGGCTTCGATGCCACCTACACCCCAGCCGACGACGCCGAGACCATTGATCATCGTTGTGTGTGAGTCTGTGCCGACGAGTGTGTCGGGGAACGCCAAGACCTCCGAGTTCTTCGAGACTTCGGAAGTCTTCGTCATCACAACATCCGCGAGATATTCCAAATTAACTTGATGCACAATGCCCGTCATTGGCGGGACAACGCGGAAGTTTTGGAAAGCCTGCTGACCCCATTTGAGAAATTCGTAGCGTTCCTTGTTACGCATGAATTCCATTTCGGTGTTGCGTTGCAACGCGTCCTGCGTGGCGAAGAAATCCACCTGAATGGAATGGTCGATGACGAGGTCAACTGGCACAAGCGGGTTGATTCTTTTCGGGTCGCCGCCGAGACGTGCGACTGCCGCGCGCATGGCTGCGAGGTCAACGATCGCTGGCACGCCGGTGAAATCCTGCATCACCACGCGGGCGGGAAGGAAGGGAATCCCGGGGCGGCTTCCCCCCTTTAGGGGGGACGGGAGGGGGGTCCACCCAGCAATATTCTTCACATCCTCTTGCGTGATCTCTTTCTCGTTGCATTGACGCAATGCCGCTTCCAGCACGATTCGAATCGAAAATGGAATCCGCTTGAGTTGGGTCAGACCCGCTTTTTCCAATGCGTCGAGGCGGTAGAAGGTATATTCCTTTTTCCCCACTTTCAACGTGTCGCGTGCGTTAAACAGATCGTTCATAGGGTTCTCCTTTGGCGGTGTGGGTTTTCGGACTGCTGACTTAAGTCAGCACTCCTAACTCCAACCAAGCTTGCGAAGAACACAAAGGAGCGCCTTTGCCATCCTTGCTGTGTGGCGCGAATTATATCTTCAAATCCTTTTCCAGTTGCTTCACAAGTTTTCCCTTTTCGGTCTCGCCGATGAAAGCCGCCTGCGCCGCGGCGAGGATGCGTTCTTTCAACGTGCTTTGCGGCATTTTCAGGTCTTCGCAAGCGGTGTAATACTCGTGGCTTAGCGTAATGCGCGAGATACTGGGGTCGTCGGTGTTGATCGTCACATTCAAGCCCGCCTCGTACATTTGCACCAGCGGATGCGTTTCCAACGATTCGAACACGCCCGATTGGTAGTTGCTGGTGATGCAAACTTCGAAAGCCGTCTTGCGTTCACGCGCCAGCGCCACAATGGATTCGTCCTCGAGCACGCGTACGCCGTGACCGATCCGTTCTGCGCCGATCTCTTCGATGGCTTCGCGCACATTGTAAGCCGGTCCCCATTCACCCGCGTGGATGGTCACATGCAAACCCGCCTGCTTCGCTTCTTTGAAGATTCCATAGAACGGCTGTGATGGAAAATCCGCTTCGTTGCCCGCCAAATCCATCGCGACGATGCCGTCCTGGATGTGGTCTGCGGCGAGCCATGCCACCTGTTCGGCGAGGTCTGTGCCTTCGTGCCGATTCACCGACGCGATCAACTTTACGATCATATTGTGCTCTTTTGCCGCATCCTTCGCGCTGGACATGACCCAGTCGATTACATCGTGGAGGGGGAACCGTTCCGCGCGGCTCAGTGCGGCTGGCGTGAAGCGCAACTCCATATACTTCACATTGTCCCTCGCGGCGTCCGCAATCGCTTCACGCGTGATGCGATGAATGACATCGGGCGAACGATAGAACAGGCGCAGGGTGTTGAATTTGGCGAGGAAGTTCTGGAACGTGAATTTGTCTTCTTCCTGAATTTGCACGAGTGTGCTCAGGCGCAACACATCC
>CAZQES010000024.1:28540-30970 GCA_964591425.1 uncultured Anaerolinea sp. | reverse complement strand
GGGCGAACGGCCGTTCGCCCCTACAAAACATTTTATGAAAAATATTCTCTTATTTCTCTTTGCCTTCCTCACCGCCTGCACGAGTGCAACACCGCTTCCCACCGTCCCGCCGACATTGCCTCCCTCCCCCACAAGCGCGCCGCTCATTGTTCCATCCGCGACAACTGAAATCATTCCTCCAACTGCAACTTTTACCGCAGAGCCTCAAAAGTTCCGCATCTCATCCATTGACGGGATGCCTCAAATTTACATCCCTGCGGGCACTCTTCACATGGGCGGTTACGACGTCCGCGCCGCGCCGGATGAATTCCCCGTGCACGATGTCTCGCTCCACGCGTTTTGGATGGATCAACTCGAAGTGACGAATGCGATGTACGCATTGTGTGTCAGCGCAGGCGCATGTGAACTGCCGCAAAGCTTTGAGTCACAACGCCGGTTTGACTACTACGAGAATCCAGAATTCAAAGATTATCCTGTGGTCTACGTCACGTGGGGGCAGGCAACAACGTATTGCGAATGGGCTGGCAGAAGATTGCCCACCGAAGCGGAATGGGAACGCGCGGCACGCGGCGATGATCTGCGCACCTTCCCGTGGGGCGAAGACAAACCCGATTGGCGATTCGCCAACTTCAACTTCATCGTCAAAGATACATCGCGCGTGGGGACTTATCCGCTGGGGGTAAGTCCGTTCGGCGTGTTGGATCTGGCGGGCAACGTCGCAGAATGGACGAACGATTTTTATGATTTCGATTTTTACCTCACCTCGCCGTTGGAAAATCCGCTGGGACCAGACTCAAGTTCCAGTTTGAATCGCGTAGTCCGCGGCGGAAGTTTGGGCGATGCAGAGATCAACATCCGGGTGTCGAAGCGTTCGTCGGTACGAGGGTCGAATTTCAATGCGGTGCCGGGGTCAGAATCCTATCTCGGTGAATTTTCCCCGCGCATCGGGTTTCGATGTGTGGAGGATGGGTAACATCCGTCCTTGCGAGTGGCGCCTCGCGCCACGAAACAATCTCCAAAACCGTTGAGGGAATCGCTTCGTCGTCGCCATATGGTCTTCTCAAATCGCTTGACGATTTCGCGGCTTTGGAGTGATCATAACGCGAACGCCGCGAAGGAAGCGAAAAGCGCGAATTTTTTAACTTTTTCGCGAAATTCGGACATTTTGCGTAACTTGTACTGAGCTTGTCGAAGTATTCGCGTTAAAAATCCTGGACTTTGAGATAGCCATGGTCCTCGCAATGACACTAAAATTGTGGTACACTGCCGTCACAATTCAATAGCCCCACAAGGCGCTCTTATCCAGAGAGGCGGAGGGAACGGCCCGTTGATGCCTCGACAACCTGCCAGCATAAGTTCTCATTAGACTGTCGCTGAAAAGGTGCCAATTCCTACAGACGGATGTTCTGGGAGATGAGAGGGCTTCACACAGAAATGTAATTGCCCTTTCTGCTCGTCTGAAGGGGCAATTTTTTCTTAAAGGAGTACGAACAAAATGAGCAACACTTTTATGACATCCCCCAAGCTGATGTTCACTTCGGAATCAGTGAGCGAGGGACACCCCGACAAAATGTGCGACCAGATCTCGGACGCGGTGCTCGATGCCTGCCTCGAGCAGGATCCGCGTTCGCGTGTGGCGTGTGAAACCGCCACCAAGACCGGCTTCGTCATGCTGTTGGGCGAGATCACTACCAACGCGAACTTCAACTACGACGAGTTGGTGCGCAAAGTGGTGAACGAGATCGGCTACGACTCGAGCGAAAAAGGATTCGACGGTAACTCGTGCGGGGTGCAAGTGGCTATTGCCAAACAATCCGGCGATATCGCCATGGGCGTCGATAAAGCCCTTGAAGCCAAAGCCGGTGAAATGACCGACAAGGAAGTCGAATCCATCGGCGCGGGCGACCAGGGCATGATGTTCGGGTTTGCCTGCAACGAAACACCCACCCTCATGCCTCTCCCCATCTACCTCGCGCACAAGTTGACGCGTCGGCAGAGCGAACTGCGTAAGGACGGGAGCATTCCGTGGCTCCGGCCCGATGCGAAGAGCCAGGTCACGATCGAATATTCCGGCGGCAAACCCAAACGCGTGGATACTGTCCTGATCTCCACTCAACATGCGCCGGAAGTTTCACAAGCGGAGATCACCGAAATCGTCACCGAGTCACTCATCATGCCGGCACTTCCCGCGGAACTCGTGGATAAAAACATCAAAGTCTTTGTGAATCCAACCGGACGATTCGTGGTCGGAGGTCCGCAAGGCGACGCCGGATTGACCGGTCGCAAGATCATCGTGGACACCTACGGCGGAATGGGACGTCATGGCGGCGGCGCGTTCAGCGGCAAGGATCCCACAAAAGTGGATCGCTCCGCGGCGTACGCAGCGCGCTACGTGGCGAAGAACATCGTCGCCGCGGGACTTGCGGATCG
>CAZQES010000024.1:0-28530 GCA_964591425.1 uncultured Anaerolinea sp. | reverse complement strand
ACGCCATTGGAGTGGCGCGTCCGCTTTCGGTCAACGTGGAAACCTTCGGCACCGCAAAGATTGCAGATGAAAAGATCGCCTCCCTCGTGGACGAACATTTCGACCTCCGCCCCGGCGCGATCATCCGTGATTTGGGCTTGCGCAAGCCGATCTATCGCAAGACGGCCGCCTACGGTCACTTCGGACGGGACGACATCGAATTCCCGTGGGAACGCACCGACAAAGCCGCGGCATTGAAGAAAGCCGCAGGGTTTTAAATCATAAAAAAAGGACAGTCGATGACTGTCCTTTTTTTCGTAAAGTTGATCTGGGTATTTCGGAGATTCATCCAAAGACGAACGAGGCACTCTTTCCCAAACGAACCACATCGCCCTGATACAGAACCACCGCGCTTCCTCTCACCAGCCGCCCGTTGATGAATGTTTCGCCGCCCATATCCATCAAATAGTAACCGTTCTTATCGGCGTAGATCTGGGCATGTTTGTCGATCACGCTGGGACCGTTGATGCAGATATCGTTCTGCGGGTCGCGTCCGATCCGTACAGGAAACTTGTTGAGGACAAAACTCTTCCCGGCTTGCGGTCCATGATTGATATGCAACATCGCTTTCCGTGTTCCGAGTGAACGTTTCGTTGTTTTCGGTCTACTGGTTATTCCGACACGGATCATTTTATACGAGCCGATCAGCAATACTCCGATAAGGACTGTCAGCGCTACGCCAACGATCCACCATACTGGGACGCCCTGGTCCACGATGTTCGGCGGTTCGAGAGAGAGAACGGATCCTGTTTCGGGTTGAGCGGGCTGTGCCGCGCCCAGTTCTGAGGCAACGGACAGAGAAATATTCCGCTCCGCCACCAAAACGCTTGAAAGCGGCGCTGCAAACCCCTCCGCGTTGCGAATCGCAAGCGCGGCGCTCTCCAGGGTCAGATCAGTCTGGCATCCTTTCAATGCGGTGAATCTTACTTCCGCCAAAACTCCGCTTACAGTTTGCGGCGTTGTGCTCGCATAGGAACCGTCTACCATTCCAGTAAGTTGGGGCAGGGGCAAGCCGTTCATCCCCGAAATCGGACTCGAAGCGCTGACCGGTCGCAGACAGGAGGGGTCATAGCGAATCTGAAAGGTGAATCCCTGAATGGGGGTCGCCGAAAATGCGTTGAGAGCCACGAGGACGGTTTCTCCGGTTTTATAAGCCGTGTTACTGGCAGTAAGCCAGATGGATTCCGTCATTTGTGCCTGTGCATTGAACACAAGGCGAAGGGCAACAAGATTCGCGAAAAAATAGGCAATAATAATTCGTTTCACAGATGCTCCATTTACAGGGCGCACAACCTTTGTGCGCCCTGTATGGTTATTTTGCTTACTCCGTTTACTCCCAGATCGACGGACCCGTTTGACGATAGTTCTCGGCGAGGAGTTCCAGGTCGAGAAAGTCGATAACGCCGTCATTGTTGAGGTCAGCCGCGGATGGCGTTGCAGTTGTGTAACTCATCCCGATCGTCAATGCATCGAACTGGTCAATGACATTATTTGCGTCGATATCGCCAGCCAGGAGGTTAACCGCAGGTCGTACAGTGGTGTTACCGTCGGTGAGAGTCGCAGACCCTTGATGACCGAGGAAACCTCCGGCTACGGCAACCACAGTATAGGTTCCGGAGGGAGCCGTCAAGATGAACGTTCCATCAGGATTTGCAACCACTGATTGGATGACAACACCGTTAGAGTCGTATAAGGTCACCGTTACAGGTTTGCTGGCAATAACTTGCCCAGTCAGCGAGCCATCGATTGGAGGCATTGGGGTCGGCGATACAGGTGGCATGTTCGTCGCGGTAGGCTCAGGAAAACCTGTCGGCGTTGAAGATGGCAACTCAAGTGGAGTTGGCGAAGGCTCAATTCCGAGAACGGTGAGTGTCACTCCCGTCGAGGGAAGGTCCAAGGGAATATGATCCCCTTTTGAGACGCGCGCGGTGCAATGAATCAAAGATTGGCCTGTTTGTAAGCCTTTGGCGCTAAAGGTGAAAGCCGTACCACTCGCCATGGCTTTGTTACTGTTGGTTCCGGCAATCGCCACAATAAAGGTACCGGGATGCCCGTCATGGATTGCTACAACCGCATCCGCGCCAAACAGACCGGTAGCGACGATGTTGCTTTTCTCGATCAAGCTTGTATCATAGGCACAGACGAACTCTGCGCTTTTATATCCTTCAGCAGGCACATTGTTCAGGTGGACGCTCACCGGCACGTTTCCTCCAACGCTAAAGCTGGTCGGGTTAGCATCTGCTGACACAAATGGGCTGGAGGACGAAGGTGTGCCCGTTGACGCCGGTGTACTCGAGGGCATCGGCATGCTCGAAGAGATCGGCGTGACTGCGGGAGGGGTATACATCTGACCGGTGAATTGGATCCATCCGCTTGGCTGACCGTTGAAATAAATATCGTGATCGCGAATCGGCTCACCCGCAGGACGCAAGCCTGACAGGTTGCGCGCCCAAACCGCTCGCCCGACTGGAGCGTTTACAATCTGCAATGGCACACAATCCAACGAGGGAGATGTACAGCCTTGCACAATGTTCCCTCGCCTATCGGTGTAGCCCGTGTAGGTTACAATCCCATCGCCGTCTGTGTCCAGAGAAGAGGGAACAATCATCATCACGGTATACATATGATGCTCAGAGTTGTTGTACTTACAGGAAAAGTCGGGACAGATAAAGTTTTCGGCATACGGATTCGCCGCGTCCATTCCGCCATACGAATCCAGAACGCGATAGAAGAACATACCGATTTTGTTGTAACCATAGCGGTCCCACGATGTCCACGACCACATATTATCTGAACCGAAGCGAGTAGAAGCCAATGAATCTGCAATCGTACTCGCGCTGCGGTAAGGGTCTTGGCTGATGTCTTGCGCTCCGGGGACGCTCGTTTGACAAACTGACTGTCCCGCCGGGTTTGTCGGGTCAATTCCGGGGAGTGTGATGAAAAAGTCTTTATACGATCCATGTAGACAGCCGAAGTCTGCCCAGCCGCCTGTGCGGATCAAACCTACGGTATTCCCTTTTTTGACTTGGGCTTCTAAATAATACGAGTGGAAACGCTTGGTCATGTGAGCGCTTCCACCAACGTCATGGTACTGAATGCGGAAAGCGGAAACGCAGTTCATCGAACCAAAGTATTCAAATGATTCGGTTGCACAGGCGGGTTGCGGTGCAAGATTGACGTAATATTTATAGCCAGTATGACCCATCATTTCGTTTTCGTTGGGGGTCATCCAAGGGTATGAAATCGTTTGTCCCCACGGACCCGCCTGCCCGAAAACCGAATTCCCTTGTGCAGGATCATCGTTGTGAGTGTGATCATAATGACACCCTCGGATTGAATCCCATAAGCCATGGTACGATTTATTATCATGCGTCGGGCACAGAGGCGCGCCGGGAAACGGCGGTACTCCAGCCTCACTCGGAGCAGTTTGCGCGCTGGATGGGATCGTGAGCGCCAATAAAAACAGCAGTATGATGGATAATTTGATGACTTTCGATGACACGGTAACCTCCGATTTCATTACTCATAGTTTATATACGCAAGAACACCAAAGATTGGGAGACACCCAAACCAAGGTCGGGCAAAGGTTACCTGTTCTTGTTACTTTACGAAATGAAAAGTTAGGAAACGTTACAAACATTTTTGTAAGATCCAGGCGAACGAAAGTACTGGAAATACCCAGGTACTATTCTTTCATTCATGATTCGGCTAACAAACCTGCAAGGCGGTAAATTTCTAACGATTCACCGGGGTTGATAACACGTTAAACCAAATTTAGAACCGGTTCGCGGCTAAAGGTGCGATATTAAGGTCAATCCTTTCCTCCTTCACCATCTGCGAAACCAATTTCCCCGTGATCGGTCCAAGCGACATGCCGAGCATTGCGTGACCGGCGGCAACGATCAAGTTGTCAAAATTTTTCACGCGCGAGATGATCGGCAAACCATCCGGTGTGCATGGACGAAGTCCGCGCCAGATCTCGATCACGTTCGCTTCGGCTACCCCGGGCAAATAGTGTGCGGAGGATCGTTGCATGGCTCGCACGCGCCGCAGGTTGAGAGAAAAATCCAAGCCGGCGAGCTCAAGCGTCCCTGCGATTCGAAGCGCATACCCCAACGGGTTGACCACCACCCGCGCCTCCGAAAACAACAATGGCAGTTTCGGCGTCACCGGCGGATTCTCCAATGTCACGCTGTATCCTTTTGCGGCTTGAATCGGGATGCGGAGATTCATCATCCGAGCAATTTCAGGCGACCACGAACCGCTTGCAAGGACCACGCAATTGGGATGAATCTCCCCGCGCGTGGTATGGACTTTGCTTATCCGTCCATTCTTGGATTCAAACCCCAACGCTTCTGTCTTCGGGTGAATTTGCACACCCAATCCTTTTGCTTTTTCCGCCAACCCGGTGACGAAGCGATGCGGGTCGATGCGCCCATCCCGCGGATAGTACACGCCGCCCGCGATGCCGGGCAGGAGCGCGGGTTCAAGTTCCAACGCCTCCTCGCGGTTAACGACGCTAACAGGAATTTTGAATTGCTCGAAGAGATGCGTTTCGTGCCTTTCTTTTTCCAGGGCTTGTTTCGATAAACAAACCAGCAATGATCCTTTGCCCTCAAACCCAAAATCGAAGCCTGCATTATTTGCAAGTTCTTCATACAAAGCACGGCTGGCGAATAACAGGTCGCGTAGGACAGGCAAGGTGCGAAGCATGTTGCTTTCACGGCTTGCTATCACAAATCGCGCCAGCCAGCGGAGCAATTCCGCATCCCAACGCGGCTTGATGTAAAACGGACTCTCCGAATCGAACAGCCAGCGTAAGCCGTTCCCCAACGCGCCCGGCGACGCAAGCGGCAACACATGACTTGGCACGATCAAACCACCGTTGCCATACGAACAACCGGAGGCAATTTCATCTTTTTCGATGAGCGTGACTTGTGCGCCTTTTTGCGCAAGGAAATACGCCGAGCACACCCCGATCACTCCCCCGCCAATGATGAGAACGTCGGGTTTGGAATTCATGCGGGCATTATAGCAAACAAAAAGAGCCGGGCAATACCTTTACCCGACTCGACTTGTTTCCTTTCATTTATGTTTACCATCCTTACGGTTTCTCTAACCCATGTTCTTTCAAAAACTTTTCGTCTCCCAAAATATCTTTCGTCTCACCATCTGCCACGATCAAACCTTCATCCATCACGATGGTGCGCGGGAACAACTCCTCGACCAGCCTCATGTCGTGTGTTGAAACAAGCATGGTGATCGGCAGATCGCGCAGTAAATTGATCAACGTCCGCCGCGCGCGTGGGTCGAGCCCTGCGGAAGGTTCGTCCAGAATCAAAATGCTCGGGTTCATCGAAAGCACAGTAGCGATCGCGATCCGTTTTTTCTCGCCCACGCTTAAATGATGCGACAGCCGGTCGCGATACGAGGTCATGCGCACGGCTTCGAGCGCGCCATCCACACGCTTGAAAACTTCATCTTCGGGCAATCCCATGTGCAACGGACCGAACGCCACATCCTCGAACACGGTTGGCGAGAACAGCTGGTCGTCGGGGTTTTGAAAGACGAGACCCACCATCGCGCGGATGACCGGCAGATTATCACGCGTGAGGCGCATGTTCCCAATTTCGATCTCGCCGCGGCCGGTCAAAATCCCATTGAGTTGCAGCATCAACGTGGACTTCCCCGCGCCGTTCGGTCCCACCAGCGCGGCCTTATCGCCTTCGCGCAACTTAAATGAAACGCCTCGTAACGCCACATGCCCGTCGTGATACGCGAAGTGCAGGTCTCGCACTGAAACAATATCTGTCACGGCATCCTCCCGACAACTTGCATCGCCAAGAGACAAACCAACGAGACAACACCGATGAGCCAGTCGCTTGCGTGAAAATGATGCGGATGAATGGTCATCAACTCGCCTTTATACCCGCGCGAAAGCATCGCGTTGTAGACGCGGTCACTGCGCTCATAACTTCGTAAAAATAATTGACCCGCCATGTGACCGGCAACGCGCGCGCGCCATTCCACGCGTCCTCCTCCCCTTTTGCCTGCCGCGGCAGCGGAACGCGCTTCCCGCGCCCGGAGCAGACGCATCACTTCGTCTGCCAGCACGAAAAGATACCGATAAAGAAACGAAATGATCACGGTGAGGACCGCCGGCACGCGCAAATGCCTGAGCGCATGGACGATCTTAGGGAATTCCGTCACCGCCACCAGAAGGATCGCCATCTGCACCGACAACCACGAGCGAATGACGATGCTGACGAATCGCAATAAACCCGCGTCGGTGATCGTGAAATCCCACATCAGAAATTGAAACGATGTGACTGGCTTGCCCGGTATCGAAAATAAAACTGTGATCGCGGCGAGCGCGAACGGCAAAGCGATGAACGAGCGGCGAAATGTGAAGCCGACCCCCAACCCGGAAAAAACGTTTCCTGTCAAAACAAAAATCCATGCCAACGCGAACGCGATCCACGCGCCATCGGGGAGCAACGCGTTCGAGAGGATGAATCCGATCGTCACCACAACTTTGATGCGCGGATCAAGGCTGTGGATGAAACTATGTCCGTGATGATAGCGGTCGAATGCGTCTGAATGCATGGCGATTTACGATTTACGATTTGCGATTTTGGATTGACGATTGACGCATTGCTAATTTACTCACTTGCCCATTTGTTGTTTCTTTTGCAACGATCTGCCTGCCAGAATTACAAGCCCCAGCACAACCAGCGCGCCGAACACACCAGCAACAATTTTTGCCGTAGACGTGTTTTCTAAAAAGGGGATTGAATAACCTGCAAGCGGTCCTGAATTCGATCGCGCGGAGTCGAGGAAACCCAAATCTTCGGCCACGCGATTGAGTCCGTCGGGATCGATCGAAGCCATGGGTGAGAGCAAAACAACCGCGAGAGAAATCAACACACCGGCAACCACCCATCCCCGTCCGCCTTGAGCCGAGGCGGAGGTTTCATCCAACAAATCGGGACGGGTTTGCAAAATGAACGTCAACGCAGCGACCGTGATCAACGCTTCGCCGATCCCGATCAAAGCATGCACTCCCAACATGGCAAGCGTCACTGTTTGCAGGTTACTCGTTCCGCTCAACCATAGTTGAAGTGCAGTGGCGAGCGCGCCTGCCATCACAGAAAGCCACGCGGCGATACCCGCCAAGGCAAGTTTTAACCTGCGACTGGAACTCGAAACGACGCGATACAGCCCGTATCCAATGGCGGCTGTGATCAAACCCATGTTCAAAATGTTCGCGCCCATTACAAGCAATCCGCCGTCTTGAAACAATAGGGCTTGCACTGCAATGACCGCGGTCATCACGAGCATCCCCGCCCACGGACCGAGCACGATCGCCGCGAGCGCGCCGCCCAGCAAGTGACCCGACGTGCCGCCCGCGACTGGGAAGTTGAGCATCTGCGCGGCAAAGATGAATGCCGCCATGATGCCCATCAATGGCACTTGTTTTTCGCCAAGGGCTTTATTCGTCCGCGAGACGGCTATTGCCAGGATCAAAACGGTGATCGCCCAGCAAATCAGCGAAACGACAAAAGACAAAAATCCATCCGGGATGTGGAGGGGAGCCGGTGAGTAATGCATCTTAACTTCCTCTACTACGCTTTTTGACAGTTCGGGCACAACCCGAAGAATGTGACGTGGCTGTCGATCCGGGCGTAACCGCTGGTCGACTCCATTTTGCCGTACAAGTTTTCCAACAATTGATGTTCCACTTCCACTTCATTTCCGCAAACCCGGCAGACAATGTGATGATGATCGTTTTGCGCGAGTTCGTATTGCAGACGCCCCTTCCCCGTCTGCGCAGGATGTGCGAGTCCGTTCTTAGCGAGGAAGTCCAAGGTGCGATAGACCGTGGGCTCGGTTAGCCTGGGAAAATCCTTTTTTGCTATTTTATACACATCGCGCGGTGAAAGATGGCGGTCGGAATGGCGCAAAACATGGAGAATAGCCATCCGTTGAGGTGTGATACGGTAACCTAGCGAGCGAAGCTGTGGAGCATATTCCGAAGCACAAGACATAAAAAATCCTTATTGCAAGTTTTTACAATAACTCTCACTTAAAGATGCAGGCTACCTGCGAATCTTACACAGGCTGGTAATCTTTTTGCGAGATCGCCTAATTTGTCTAGGTGACTTGATTTTCCCTCCCAACTGTGCTATCTATGAGAAAATTTTTCCGAGGTTTGAATGCACCGAGAACGAGTTTCAGAGAACGTGTATTGGTTTCAAAGCGAAGTGTACGCGCAAGTGACGGCGGGAGTGGTGGCAGGTCCGCAATGGGCAGTGGCGATCGATACGCTGGCATTGCCGGATGAAACGCTGAGCATCCGTGAATTTATCGAACACGAACTGAATGTGCCGATCCGCTATGTGATCAACACCCACTATCACGCCGACCATTCGTGGGGCAACTGCTTTTTCCCTGGCGCCACCGTTATCGCGCACGCGCGTTGCCGCGACCTGCTCGAAGAGCGCGGCATCCCTTCGCTCGAACAGGCAAAGAAGCAAAACCCTGCATTGAAACAGGTGAAAATCATCCTCCCTCACATGACCTTTGCCGAAGGCGAGATCACGTTACGCGTAGGGAAAAAGAACCTCATCATTTCGACGACCCCCGGTCACAGCGACGATGGGATCGCGGTTCTGGTGGAAGAAGACCGCATCTTGTTCGCCGGGGATTCCTTTATGCCGCTCCCCTACATTGTGGATGGCAACCTCGACGATATTGCCGCATCGATCAAGCGCATCGGGCGCATGGGATTGGAGAACATCGTGCAGGGTCATGGCGATGTGATCTTGCGCGGCGAAATTGATGCAGCCGTGAGAGAAAACCTCAACTACCTCTCTGCGATTCGAAAATCGGTGAAGTCTGCCGCCAAGCGGAAGAACGCCGAAGAACTGATCGAACAGATCAACATCGAAGATTGCGGCAAAAGCCGCGTCTACCTTGGGGGCTTGGCAGAAACGCTTCACCGTCGAAATTTGCAGGCATTGCTCCATCAAATGAGTTGACGGTTTAGAGCGTCTATTTCGTATCCCGCTTTCCGATCACACCGCTCTGTGACAATTCATCGAGTTCCTGCGCGCTGAGGAATTCACTCAACACCGCGAGTGTATGCTCTCCCAAACCCGGCGCTGGACGCACCTCACCGCTTCCATACGCAAAGGGAGAGTTGAGTCCGACCGGGCGGCCATTTTCCTCTCTTACAAAACCACGCGCCCTCACCTGCGGATGCGCCAACGCCTCCTCAAATGAAAGCACCGGCTCCACACACCCGTCGCTCCCGGAAAACGCCTCCAGCCAATCCGCAAGCGTCCGCCCTTTGAAAATCGCCGCCACTTCATCTTTAATTGCACGGTCGAATTGACGCGGCAACAAATCGTTCCGCCCGGTCACCTTGCAGAAGTCGCCCCAAAACGTGGACTCGAGCGCACCCAACGAAATATATTTCCCATCGGCGGTTTCATACACGTTGTAACACGCCAAACCGCCCTGCAACGGAAGCGTTCCGCCGGTGACCGGATAACCACTGAAATATGCCGCGCCCGCCAGGGGAATCATCCACGAAAGGATACCGTCGAGCAATGCCACATCGAGGTACGCGCCTTCTCCGCTTTTTTGCTTGCCGATGATCGCGCTCAAAACGGCTAAGCCCGCCAGCATCGCGCCGCTCAGGTCGGCAACGGTCAGACCATACACATGCGGTCCTTCCCCTTCACGCGCATTCAACGATAGTGCGCCGCCGAGCGCTGAGTAATTCAGGTCGTGCCCCGCGCGCTTGCTCAACGGACCGCTTTGCCCATACCCAGACATGGCGCAATAAATCAGATCGGGTTTGATGACCCGCAAGGATTCAAAATCAATTTTCATGCGCTGCGCGGTGCCGGGGCGAAAACTTTCGATGACCACATCCGCTGTCTCTACAAGTTTCAGAAACACATCCCGCCCGCGCGCATTGCGATAATTGATCGAGATGCTTTTCTTTCCCCGATTGATCATCTCGAACAAACCGCCCAATCCCATTTCGGGCGGAGCCAGCCGCGCATAATCACCGGCAAGAGGCGTTTCGACTTTGATCACTTCAGCGCCCATATCCGCAAGCAGTTGCGTGATAAACGGACCCGGTAAGAGTCGCGTGAGGTCAAGGATTCGGATACCTTGCAAGGGTTGAGTCATGGTGCGCTCCCAGTATTAAGATGAATTGCTTCCGTCGAATGCCGCCCTGTTCACCCCGGTTCACTTCGAGTCATCGGTTCCCCCAGCCGCTTCCGTGTTCGTTTTCCGTGATCGCAACCACCCCGCCAGACTAATGCTGATCACGCGTTCTGTTCCTGCAAAGATTTTCTTAATGTTCGGGCGCAATGCCCAGATCAAGATAATCTCGGCGATCAAACCATAGAACACATTCACCCACGGCATGAGGTCCATCGAAGCCCGGACCGCGAAGAGGATGATGATCGCCAATCCCACCGTGAGGGTCGCCACCGATGCCATCCCCAACGTGAATAAAACCAGCGCGCCGACCACGAACACGAATGGGAACGTCCACGCCCACAAACCCACTGCCCCGCCCAACGCGGGCATGGCGCCTGCCCCGCCGCGTAATCGCAAGCGGCCCTTCTCATCGCGTTCCGCAAGAAAGATGGAATAGTTATGCCCGAGGATCGCCGCGAGCCCAGCCATGACATGAATCACATTCCCATCCGGGCTGAGTGTGCGAGCGATCCAGACGGCAAGTGTTGCTTTGACAACATCCAATAATGCGGTCGCAAACCCAACCCCGAACCCGGCCGCCCGGAACGCGTTCGTGCCGCCGGTGCGCCCGCTTTCCACTTCACGCAGGTCTTTGCCGGTCGTGGCTTTCACGATCAATAATCCCACGGGAATCGAACCCATCAGATAACCGATGATCACTGCGGCAATATCGAGCACGGTCTGCATATTCATTCCTCCGGGAGTGGTCTAGAGTAGAAAACACGTAAACACATTCGGCGTTGCTCTATTCAATAATCTCAATTGGAACTTCAAAAGACTCACCATGTTCGATCCAAAAGCCGCGCACGATCCATCCGCTTTCGGCGGGAGAAACAATCAAATGGATGACCTCGTACGCCGCCTCGGCGACGTCTACGGGCGAGGCAGTTTCAGGTCCGGCAGGATGCGAGTGAAAGATGCCGAGGAGGTCGAGGTGGTTATCGTCCATCCATTGAAAGGCTTTGAGTTGCTCGTACGGATCCATCACGAATCGCACCGGACTTTCTGCCTGATTCCGCACGGGAATGATTTTCTCCACGTGTTCGTTCTGCCCGGCAAGCAGTCCGCAGGCTTCGTTCGGAACGGCGTGTTCGACATGGTCTAGAACCTTGCGCAATTGCGAATCAGCGATCATTAACTTATTCGGTCTCATTTGAATACAATTGCGAGACTCCAACACAACGCGGTAGCGACGGCGGGTTCAAGCATGGCACGGCGCGCGGGCAAGTCTTCGTTCAAATTGATCGCGAGGTTCGTCAACCCATACAGCGGACCGACCAGCATCAAACCGAATTGGATGGAAGACAGGGGCCAGTAATGCAACCCCGCCGCCGCCTGCACACACACGAACGCAATGCCAAGGGACCACGCATATTCCCAACGGTTCAACCGAAGAAACAACACGCGCAGGCTCGCAAACCCGGCAGATAAAAATAAGGCAGGAAGCGTAAGGAAGAGGCGCAAGTCGCCGAAGCGTAAAGCCATCGCGAGGACAAAAAATAAGGTGTAGGAGATCGCCGTAAGCCCGGCCAGCGAGGCGGCATAGTACCGCGCGCCCGGGTCGACCACGATATATTCTGCGAGAAACACCAGCAAAAGAAATACGCCGCTCAGCGCAAAACCCGTCCACCACGCGGCGCCGTCTGGAAGGATCGAAAGCGTGACACTCACCACGAATGTGGTGAGTGTGGGCAGGATCCACCATTGCAGGGTGGGTCTGCCGTTCAAGTTTGGATGCCCTCGCAACAACCAATCCATGCCGGTGGCGGTGAGTCCAGCGGTCAGGATGCTCATTACGGTGGTGAGATTGAGCGGCAGGGACAGGAAAAAGCCCGGAAGTTGCAGTTCGAGGTTGAATTCCGGCGCGCGCACGATACGCGTGAGCGCCAGCGCGAGCAGAATTGTGGAAGTGAGGACGCCGATGCGGTCGGTATCGGGCAGTTGCTGTTGCTCGTCCATGAGTGCATTGTAACCCGTGCTTTATAAGCCCGCCAAGACAAAATCGGTATGGTAGAATCAATTGCTTATGAATGCGGAAAAACTTGAAAAACTCCCGCCACCGCCGGGGATCATCGGATCACTGCGCGCGGGTTTCGACGTTGTCTCCTCACACGTTTGGCTGATCCTTTTACCCATTCTTTTGGATTCGTTTTTATGGCTGGGAACGAGGTTCAGCGTGGGCGAGATGTACTCCACTCTGGTCGGCGAATTGCTCGATGCGCTGAAGTCCCGACCGTTGCCCGCGGAAGAAGTGAAACTACTCACCGATTCGGTGGAAAGTTTCAGCCGCTTCAACTGGCTGAGTTGGACCCGCACCTTCCCAGTCGGGATTCCCAGCCTTGAGGCTTTCACCATTCCGGCAAACGATTCGCTGCTAAACCCATTCGGATTACGGGAAGTTATCCAACTCGATTCGATCTGGAGTTTGTTAGGCTGGTCCGGTTTGTTGACGCTCATCGGCTGGATCGGCGGAAGCATGTACTTCCGCTGGGTTTCGATGGCGGTGTTGGGTAAAGATGAAGCGGGGATCGGCATCCTGCGGGCGATCTTTCAGACGATCGTTATCTCGCTCGTGTGGATGGTCTGTTTGCTGATTGTGTTGACGCCAGTGATGTTAATCGTTGGTCTGGCGGGGCTGTTCAGCGCGACACTGGCAAACGGTTTGCTTTTCGTGATCCTGCTTCTTTCGTATTGGCTGGTCGTTCCATTCTTCTTCATGCCGCACGGAATCTTTGCGCGCAAACAGAATGCCTTGTACTCGTTATATTCCAGCGTGTGGCTGACACGGTTCACACTGCCCACGAGCGGATTGTTCGTCTTTACCGCCTTCCTGCTCACGCGCGGTTTAAACTTTTTATGGAGCGTGCCGGAAAGCGACTCGTGGATGAGACTCGTGGGCATTTCGGGCCATGCATTTATCAGCACGACGTTGTTGGCGGCAAGTTTCGTTTATTATCGCGATATGAATGCCTGGCTGCAAACCGTCTTCGCACAGTTACAGCAAAAACAAGGCGTACCGACACAACAAGTATGAGAGTTCTCAACAGATCACGAAAATAAGTTCCTGACGCAGTTGAACTGCGGCAAGTGTGGCGGCACGAATTGCCGAGCAATTCGAACTGCCGTCACAATTTCAGTACTAAAAGTTTGGCAGATCATCTTCGGAGGTTGTAGTGGCAAAGAAAAAAGACACAGGGTATGACGTAGGGTCCATCCAGGCATTGGAAGGAATCGAGCATGTGCGCAAACGCCCCGGCATGTACGTGGGCGGCACGGACATCAAAGCCCTGCATCATCTCGTCTATGAAGTGGTGGACAACGCGATCGACGAAGCGCTGGCGGGGTTCTGCACCTCGATCAACATCACGATTCATTCGGACAGCAGTGTAACCGTCGAGGACAACGGACGCGGCATCCCGGTCGGACCGCATCCTTCCAAGAAAGACGCGAAGGGCAAACCGATGGAAACCGTGGACGTGGTGATGACGGTCATCGGCGCGGGCGGCAAATTCGGCGGCGGCGGATACAAAGTTTCCGGCGGTTTGCACGGCGTGGGTGTGAGCGCGGTGAACGCGCTTTCGGAATGGATGACCACCGAGGTTCGGCGCGACGGCAAGTTGTGGCAACAACAATACAAGCGCGGTGTTCCCCAAGGCGCGATCAAGCAGATCGGCAAAGCCGGGAAAGATGAAAGCGGAACCAAGCAATCGTTCAAGTTCGACAAGCAGATCTTCACCGAAGATATTGATTATCGATTCGATACGCTCGTACAGCGCTTCCGTGAGATGGCGTTCGTGACGCGCGGCGTGACCATCAAGTTCGTGGATGAGCGCAACGACCGCGAGATGACCTTCTACTTCGAGGGCGGCATCACTTCGTTCGTCCGTTATTTGAACCGCAACCGCGAGAACCTTCACCCGGTGGTGTACGTCGAAAAAGAGATCGAGGGTGTCGGCGTCGAAGCCGCGATCCAATACACGGACGCGTACACCGAGTCGGTGTATTCGTTCGCCAACACGATCAACACGATCGACGGCGGTACGCACCTGACCGGTCTGCGCTCTTCGTTGACGCGCGTGATCAACGACTACGCGCGCAAGAGCGGCTTGCTCAAAGATTCAGACCCGAACTTCTCCGGCGACGACACGCGCGAAGGGTTGACCGCCATCGTTTCGGTCAAGCATCCGGGTCCGCAGTTCGAATCGCAGACCAAGGTCAAGTTGATGAACCCCGAAGTGCAGACGTACGTCACGCAGGTGGTGGGCGATGCGTTCGGCACGTTCCTCGAGGAGAATCCGCAGGCGGCGAAGGCGATCGTTGCCAAGTGTCTCACTTCCGCGCGGGCGCGTGATGCGGCGCGCAAGGCGCGCGACCTCGTCATCCGCAAGTCCGCGCTCGAGTCGCTGACTCTGCCCGGCAAACTCGCGGACTGCTCCGAACGCGACTCGTCGAAGACCGAACTCTACATCGTAGAAGGTGATTCCGCAGGCGGATCAGCCAAACAGGGGCGTGACCGGCACTTCCAAGCCATCCTGCCGTTGCGCGGCAAGATCATGAACACCGAACGCGCCCGGCTGGATAAAATCCTATCGAGCAATGAGATCAAGGCGTTGATCTCCGCGCTGGGCACCGGCATCGGCGACAACTTCGACCTCGAAGGTCTGCGCTATGGACGCGTGATCATCATGACCGACGCCGACGTGGACGGAAGTCACATCCGCACGCTGTTGCTGACGTTCTTTTTCCGTTACATGCCGAAATTGATCGAAGATGGACATTTGTACATTGCCCAACCTCCCCTCTATCGCATCGCGTACAAGAATCAAGTGAAATACGCATACACCGATAAGGAAAAGGACAAGATCGTGAAAGAGGTCGGCGAGAAGGCAAGCCTCCAGCGATACAAAGGTCTCGGTGAAATGAACCCAGTGCAGTTATGGGAAACAACGATGAACCCGCAGAACCGCACCCTGTTGCTCGTCACCATCGAGGACGCGGCGGAATCCGACCGCACCTTCGACATGCTGATGGGCGACGCGGTGGACCCCCGCCGCAAGTTCATCCAAACCCACGCGAAGGCAGTGCGAAACCTGGATATTTGAACGAAAGGCGTGGCGCAATGCGCCACGCCTTTCTTCTTTGTTATGAAAGTACCATAGACGCAAAGGGTAGGTGGAGTAAAATTTCATACACGCACCAGTGGCAAGTATGAACACCTCTTTAAATGTGAACACCGTCGTCAGCAGAACCCTCCAGGCGCTTGTCCTTTTGTATCAAGGCGTTGCGGTGGTGGTTTTTGGATTCTCCGTTTACTTCGGTTTGGGTTGGTTACGCCAGCCATTCCTCGGCGGGTTCCTTGAACACACCTTGGTCTTAAACGGTTCAAGCAATGGTGATCCGGCGTGGGAATTGTATGCAAACGGATTTGCCTTTGGCGATCAATTGATCTCCATCAACGGTACCTCCGTTTCAAGCTCGGCGGAATTGAGCGCGGTGCTTAACGCGACACAAGTGGGGCAAACCGTTTTCGTCGAGATGAACAACCCGGAAACAGGTCGCAAGTCAGCGGAAGTGACACTGATCGAATTCCCCGCCAACGATCGTTTTGCGTATTTCATCCTGCCGATGGTGATCGGCGCGGTATTCATTCTTGTCGGCTTGTGGATCTTTGGATTCCGCCGCACAGAACCCGCGGGACGCGCCTTTTCGGTCCTCGCGTCTTCGCTGGGAATTGCGATCGGCACACTGTTCAACCTCTACACCACGCATCAATTCACCCATCTGTGGACGTTCGCCGTCGCGCTGGCGGGCGGCGCATTGATCGACCTCGCGCTGGTTTTCCCGCAGGAGGCACGCGCGGTGATCGGGCGCGCGTATCTCAGGTACAGCGGTTTCGCTTTTGCCATCCTGCTCGCGGTCAACGCGTTCGGCACGCTCTTCAACCTCGAACGCCCTACCGACTATATCCGTGCATGGCAATACATTTATATCTTCACCGGGCTGTCGGCATTATTCTATTTCTCCGTTCTCTCGTACCGGGGGATTCGATCCAACTCACCGGTTGTGAAAAGTCAGGCACGCACGATCCTGTTCGGGTCGCTGATCGGTTTCGGTCCAATCACGGTTTGGTTGTTATTTTCATCGCTGGATATTTTCCCGCCGTTCAACCCATACCTGCTCTTGTTCCTGATCGCCTTCCCCCTTGCCAACGGATTCGTGATCCTGCGCTACCGCCTCGTCCGCACGGATTACTGGTTGCGGCAGGGAATCGTCTACTCCATTTTGACCGGGCTCGTCATCGCGGTGTATGGATTGATGGTCAGCGGGCTGGGACTGCTCTTCGCTGAGGCGATGCCATCGGATAATCCGTTCCTGATCGGCGCGTTGGTCTTCCTCGTCGCCGTTTTCCTCGACCCATTGCGAACGCGACTGCAAGCCTTCGTGGATGGGACGTTCTTCCGCGGGTCACGCGCCTACGAAGAGCGCCTGCGCACCTTCAGCCACGACCTGACCAGCGCGTTGGATATGAATTCCATCGGGCAGGCGCTCCGTCAGCACATCGCCAGCAGTCTCGTACCGGACCGGCTTCACATCTACACATACGACACCTTGAACGACCAATACTCGGCGCTACCGGAAGTGAACGGAAGACCCACAAGCGACATCCGTTTTAGTTCGAACAGCCCGCTCGTCCGCTACTTCCAGCAGGAAAAAATTCCGCTTTATCTCGATTCGATCAACCCGCCCGCCAGTTTCAAAAGCGACGAGGCGCGCATATCCCTGCTTGCCGCGCGGCTCTTTGTTGCGTTGCCAGGCGAAGACAAACCCGTCGGTTGGATGGCACTGGGCGCGCCGCTCTCCGGCAACCCGTATGTTCCCCGCGACCTCGACTTTCTCGAGAACCTTGCCGATCAGGCTTCGGTTGCCATTTCGCGCGTGCAAACTGTGCTCGACCTCGAACGCCGCGTGCAGGAGATGAACGCGCTGACGCGCGTGTCGCAAGGCGTGAACATCACCCTGACCTTCGACGATGTGCTGGAGTTGATCTTCGCGCAGGCATCGCAGATCATTCCTTCCACCCATTTTCACATCACGTTATACAGCAAAGCCGCAAATTACTTTTATTACGGTTTTTGCGTGGACGACCGCGAACGCGCCCCCAGCCGCGAGAACAAACCGCTCCCGTTGAGTTTCGGGCTGGGGCAGGAGATCATTCGCAAAGGACGCACCATCCTCACGCAGGATTACATCCGCGAATGTCAGGCGCGCAACATCACCCCCTCCTCGCCCGGCATCTACGCGTGGATGGGCGTGCCGCTCAACGCCGGCGCGGAAACCATCGGCGCGTTGAGCGTGGGAAGCCGCGACGCCTCCATCACGTACACGCGCGCCCAACTCGACCTCCTGCAAGCCATCGCCGACCAGACCGTCGGCGCGATCGTGAAAGCCCGCCTGCTGGAGGAAACGCAACAGCGCGCGCATCAACTCACCACGTTGAACGAGATCACGCGGCAACTCACCTCCACGCTCGAACAGGAACCGCTGCTTCAATACATCCTCGAGAACTCGGTCAACATCTTGAACTGCGAAGCCGGGACGTTGTTCATGATGGACGAACAGACCGGCGAGATGGAATTCCGCGTCACGGTCGGACCTGTGGCTGGCAACCTGCTCGGACAGCGCGTCCCCGCCGGGACGGGGATCGTCGGGCGCGCCGCGCAAACCCGCGCGCCGGTCATCGAAAACGACGGACAGCGTTCCTCCGTGCGCTTCGATGCCGCCGATAAACAAACCGGCTTCATCTCGCGTTCCCTGCTCGCCGTGCCCATGCAGATCAAAGACCGTGTGCTCGGCGTCATCGAAGTCATCAACCGCAAAGACGGACTCCCGTTCGTGGCAGACGACCAGAATCTGCTCACCGCCTTCGCCGGTCAAGCCGCGGTCGCCATCGAAAACGCGCGCTTGCTCGCCCTCACCGACCAGGAACTATCGGCTCGCGTGGAGGAACTTTCGGTCATGGGTCGCATCGTGCGTGAATTGAACGCCAGCCTCGAAGTGGACCGCGCCATGCGCATCACGCTGGAATGGGCGATGCGGCAATCCGGCGCGGAAGCCGGGTTGATCGGCATGTTAGAGGAAGAAGACTTGCGCATCATGGCGCAGGATGGATATGAAGACCTGCTGGCAGATGCGGCGGTCGCGCGCACCGTGCTCCAATTCCCCGCCATCAAAACGGCGATCCAGCGCGGTCAGCCGAGTCAGATCTCCCTGTTGGGGAACGGGAACCGGGGTATCTTCCCCAACGCGCACACGCAGATCATCGTCCCGATCCGCCGCGAGGCTGGTGTGATCGGCTTGCTTCTGCTCGAATCGACCAGCGACTCGCAGGGCAACCTCGGCTTCCTCAACCGCCTGAGCGACAATGCCGCCATCGCCATTTACAACGCACAGCTCTACGATGAAGTGCAAAAAGCGAACAACGCCAAGAGCGAATTCGTCTCGCTGGTGGCGCATGAACTCAAGAACCCAATGACGTCCATCAAAGGCTATTCCGAATTGCTCGCCTCCGGCACGGTTGGGCAGATCAACGAAATGCAAGCGAACTTCTTAGGCACGATCCGCTCGAACGTCGAACGCATGTCCGCGCTGGTATCTGACCTCAACGATCAGGCGAAGATCGAAGCCGGACGGTTGCGGTTGGATTTCAACCCGGTGGCTCTGCGGGAAGTCGTGGACGATGTCGTCCGCTCGACGAAACGACAGGTGGAGGAAAAACACCAGAGCGTTGAGGTCAACCTGCCGGAACAACTTCCGCAGGTTTGGGCAGACCGCTTGCGCGTGGGACAGGTGCTCACCAACCTCGTCAGCAACGCGAACAAATACACGCAAGAGGGCGGTCATATCGTGATCGGCGCGGCGGCATCTTCGAATCATTGGGATCCCGAAGGCGCGAAACGCGTGGTGCATCTTTGGGTGCAGGATGACGGCATCGGCATCAGCGCGGAAGACCAGGCAAAGATCTTCGTGAAATTTTTCCGATCCGACGATATGAAGGCGCGCGAATCACCCGGCACGGGCTTGGGCTTGAACATCACCAAGAGTCTCGTTGAAATGCAGGGCGGGCGCGTCTGGTTCGAAAGCGAGTACAGGAAAGGCACCATCTTCCATTTCACGGTTCCCATCGCGGAAGGAATTTCATAACCATGATCATCACGCCTTTCGGAAAGTCAGGAATTTTTAACGCGAAGTACGCGAATTGGGCAAATAACGCGAAAGCGATTAATACATTCGCGCTTTTCGCTTCCTGCGCGGTTTTCACGTTAAGCGGCTTCGGGAAAACCACACCATGACCCTCACGGCTTCCGCAAAGTCTGGAATTTTTAACGCGAAGTACGCGAATTGGGCGAATGTCGCGAAAGGGATTCATAAATTCGCGCCTTTCGCTTCCTTCGCGGCATTCGCGTTAAGATCGTGCGGCGGCTTTAGGATAACCAAACCATGACTCTCCATGCGGCATTCGGGCAGGCACATGCGCTGAACGGGCGCGAAGCGGGGTTGCAGGCAACCCATCAGGCGTTGAACCGGCTGGGTCCCGTTACACCGAGTTTCGGCATCGTGATCGCTTCACATCAATATCAACCGCGCGAGATCGTGAGCGGCGTCTCTGGTTTGTTGGGTGATACTCCGCTGATCGGTTTTAGCAGTCCCGTGGGGCTGACCTCCGATGGCGTTCACCCAAATTCTGTTGTGGTCGTTTTGTTCGCGGGCGATATTCAAGCAGAGACCCACTGGCTGCCGGGCTATGCACAAAGCGCGCGCGAGACCGGCGCGAAGATCATCAAGAGCGCCGCCGAACACAAAGACAACCGCGCCCTGCTCTTTTTTGCCGACGGCTTCAACGGCGATGCAGACCAGTTGTGCAACACGATCGCCGACGCGTCTGCGTTGACGCTCACCGGGGCGCTGTCGGCTGGGGATTTGCACACGGGTCATTCCTTCCAGTTGGCTGGTCCGCAGACGGGGACCGGCGCGCTCTCTGCCGCGTTCCTGCGCGGAGACTTCCGCATCGGGATCGGCGCCGCCCACGGCTGGAACCCGGTGGGAAGCCAGTTCCGCATCACGCGTTCGCGCGGATTCTGGCTTCGCACATTGGACGGCAGACCTGCATCGGAATCGTATGCGCAATTGTTCGGCTATCCCGCGCGCGATTGGGCGTTCCCTCCGCTTAGTCATCTGGCGCGGCTCTATCCGCTGGGGGTGGAGCAAGGCGACCAATTGGTGATCCGCGCGCCCATCCGTGTGGAAGCGGACGGCAGTTTCCGTCTCAACGCGCCGGTGCGCGATGGCGTGGATGCCTACATGCTCGTGGGAAGCCGCGTCTCATGCGAACCTGCCGCTCAATCCGCCGCTCAACAGGCATTGAAAGCGCTCGACGGCGCGAAGCCGGTCTTTGCCCTCGCATTCGTTGACCTCGCGTGGGAGATGCTCCTTAAATCGCACCCCGGTACTGAAGTAAATTCCATGCGAGAAATTCTCGGTCCCGATGTGCCCATCGCAGGCGGCTATTCGCTTGGGCAGATCGTGCCCGGCAAAAATTCCCCGATGCCGCAATTGTTGAACCAGCACATCGTCGTCATCCTCTTTGGCGAACCACAGGAAGAATAATGAAAGAGCCTTAACACGAAGGGCACAAAGTACACAAAGGAGGGAAAGGTGCCTTTGATGAAATAGGTTTTTCCTTTGTGACTATCGTGTCTTTTGTGTTTGAAAAGAGTTGTCACGTTAAAAACTGTAGAACCTTCACTATAAATTTGTCTGACATGTATGCAGATATAAATATCGAATCGCCTTGACAAACATTTCAGGCGAGGGGTAGAATGCCAAAAGTAATTCCTGCTTGGGGGAATCCCAATCGGGAGAGTCAGCAAAAGATCAGTAATCGCATAACGGGGTAAGTTCCTACCAGCAAACAAAACAGGAGGCACGATGTTTGCAATAAGAACAAGAAAAGAAGTATCAATCCGTATCGTACTAATTGCAGTAATTGTATTCAACGCGGTCGTGCCAAGCGCGGCATTGGCACAATCCAGAGTCGCCGGAAATGATGCGGCAACAAATGTGTCAAAAGAAAAAGATGCGGGGAAATCACCTGAAGACCATTCTTTAGTATACCCAAATTACGAATATCAAAGTTTCCCAAGACCAATTTCTCGATCCAGTGCAGTATTAAGCCAGCCCATCTTAGTTCCACCTCAATCGGCTGATGTGCGTTTGAAATGCACCACATCGGGCAGTAGTCAATTTCCGTCTGGAGCCACAACTTGTACAAACCCCAATCCCGCCATTTCCATTACCGAGACGTTCCAAACCAATGCTGGGATAAATTCGTATACCGGCGGTAAACTCAGACTCAAACTCGAATGTGCTGGATCAAATTGCGCACCGCCTGACATCTATTATCTTGCAATCCTTGACGGCGAATTTGCTACAACTTCCACATTTGGCTCTTGCGGCCAAAATTGCTTTTGGGGCGCTGATTTACATGCGAATATCAACTTTCTTACAACGGCAACGTGGGGGGATTCTGATTTAGTATGCGGAACCACGCCTTCAGGAACTTGCCACTTTGAAGTATCGGGAATGATACCCGCAGAAATGATTTCAAGCAACACCGCTACCTGGAGCAATAGCAATAATTATTTCGATATTCTTGCTTATATTGTTAACGCAGCATCATGGGAGTCTCTGGCGACAGACGTAACGATAACTGCTTCGCTCGACCCAGAACTGTTAAATTCTCGAGTACCGGCAGAATCCGTCAACTGCAAGGGAGGTTGTTATTACGGGTTATCGCAAGGTTTTGCGGCGGACCCGATCAATACGAGTACCGGTGTGTTGAGCTATGTGGCGGAGGATTTTGACATACCTACAAGCGCGGGGGCGTTAACTCTAAAGAGGTCATACGTTTCTTCTTATGTGGACACATTCACATCCCCGCTCGGATACGGATGGGTTCATAATCAAGATATCCGATTGATCTTTCCTGATTTGCCAATCATCAATGAGCCGGCATTTGTCAGATTCAAGGACCAAAGCGGTAATCTCTATCGGTTTTGGTATATGAAAGACTCGCCAGGCAATGAATATTTTGTTCCGTATATGGGTTACACAGCCTCTCTGGTGAAAAATTCTGGAACACCGACAACCTACACCCTCAAGGATCAGTCCCAGAACACATACCTCTTTGACCAAAATGGGAAACTAACATCGCTCACTTACCCAACCGGGCAGGCGTTTACATACACCTACGATGGCAACGGACGATTGGATCTCGTCAGCGCGGACGGGGGAACGCGCTTTTTGGATTTCTCGTACAACCCACAGGGCCAATTGGATTCGGTTACCGACCATGCCAGCCGCTCTGTGTCATTTTTGTACGACGCCAATGGCGATCTGGAATCAATGACGGATGTTTTAGGGCAGACATGGAGTTATGAATACCAAAATCATCTCCTCACCCGCGTACTAGATCCAAACGGTCAAACGGTAGAGCGAAACGAATATTATGCAGACGGGCGCGCCTGGAAACAATTCGACGGCAATGACGACCTTGTCGCCGAACTGTTTTACAACGCCAATGGCACAACGACAATTACAGACGCCCTGAGCAATAACAGCACTCATACCTACGACAGCAGATGCACTCTCGTTGACGATACCAACCCGCTGAATGCCGATACCGACAAGACATACGATGCCAACTTCCGTCCGGCGACGATCACCGACCCGGCAGGCGACACCACGACGCTCACCTGGAGCGCGGACGGGGCGAATTTAACGCGCATTGTAGACGCTCAAGGCAACCAGACGGACATTACCTACAATGCCCTCAACCTGCCAACTTCTGTCATTGACCCACGCAATTTTCTCACCACGTTCACATACAGCGGCACGTTATTGACCAGCACCACGAACGCGCTTAACCAAACCACGACATACACGTACACACCCGAAGGCTATCTGGCTTCGGTAACAGACCCGTTGAACCAAACAACCTCATACACGTACGATTCGTACGGACAACGAATCTCGATGACCGACCCGCTCAATAACACGTGGACGTACTCGTACGATGCGCTTGGGCGTTTGGTGGACACTACCGACCCGCTGGGTCATGTTACACACAACGTGTACGATGCGGCAGGACGATTGACCAGCGTCACGCAAAATTACGATCCAAACAAAGACCAGAATGAAGGTAACCAGTGGAACATTGTCACGACCTACACCTATGATGTGCGCGGGAATCAGATCTCCGTTAGCGATACGTTGGGCAGGGTGACACAATATGAATATGACGATGCAAACCGCCTGACGAAGATCATTGACCCGGCAGGGAACGAAACCATAAATACCTACAATGCGGCGGGACAATTGATCTCCGTCACAGATGCGCTGAATCGGACCACAACATACGCCTACGACGATGCAGGCAGGTTGCTCTCCACGACCGACGCGCTGGGCGGAGTCTCGAGCACGGCGTATCACCCGGACGGAACGGTTGCCAGCACAACGGACGCGCTCGGGCGCGTGACCACGTATGCGTACGATTCTCTCAAACGCGTGATCACGGTTACACTACCCAACGGCGGGCAAACCCATAACACGTACGATGAAAATGGAAACCTTGCCACCACAACGGACGCGCTTGGCAATGTGACCACGTACGAATACGACGCGTTGAACCGCCTGATCAAAACTACCGACGCGCTCGGCAATGAAACCGAGAACTTTTACGATGACGCGGGGAGGTTGATCCAGACCGTGGACGCGCGCGGACATGCCACAACATTTGCCTACGATGCAGCAGGCAGACAAATCAGCGTCACCGACGCGCTGGGAAATGTCACGTCGTACGAATACGACGCGCTTGGTCGCCGCACCTCCATGACCGACGCGAATGGAAACGAGACGACGTTCACTTATGATGAACTCAGCCGCACGGTGACGGTCACCGATCCGCTTGGTCATTCCACTTCCACAACGTACGACGCGCTCGGACAAACCCAGACGCAAACAGATGCAAATGGAAATTCGATTTCTTTTGCATACAACAACCTGAATCAATTGATCTCCCAGACCGATGCGTTGAACAACGTCACGACATTTACGTACGATGCGGCCGGTAACCGGCTGACCGTTACAGATGCGAACAATCACATCACGACCACTGCGTACGATGCCCTCAACCGTCCGATCACGTTCACGGATGCGAACAATAACACGTCCTCAACCGCATACGACGCTGTGGGCAACCTGCTTAAATCCACCGACGCGCTGGGGAATGAAACCACCTATGCCTACAACGCGCTCAACCAGCCGATCACGATCACCGATCCGCTCAATAATGCAACCCAAAACCTGTACAACGCGCGCGGTGACCTGATCCTCACCACCGACGCTGAAGGTATCGTCACGCGTTACGAATACGACGCGCTTTCGCGCCTGACCGCTGTGGTCGAAAACTATCAGGCGGGTATTCCTGCTGATGCTCAGACCAACGTCCGCACGGAATATATCTACGACGAGAACGGCAATCGCCTGACCATCAAAGATGGAAACGGGCAAATCAGTAATTTCACGTACGATGCGCTCAATCGCCTCATCACCGAAACCGACGCGCTCAATCACGTTTGGACATACGCGTACGACGATGTTGGAAACAGGGTTGCGATGACCGACGCCAACGGCGCGACCACCAACTACGTCTACGACGACGCAAACCGGCTTGTCACAATTGATTATCCGTCTGGTTCAGACGCAACCTTCACATACGACAACGCCGGACGCCGCCTGACGATGACCGACGGTTCGGGAACGACCAGTTGGAATTACGATGATGCAAATCGTCCCACTTCCATTACCGATCCCTTCAATGCAACAGTGCAATATGGCTATGATGCGGTCGGCAACCGAACGGCGTTGACATATCCGAACCAGCAAACCGTAAGTTACGTGTATGACAACGCCAATCGCCTGACGACAGTGATCAGTGATCAGTTATCAGTCGCAAGTTATCAATACGATGCGGCAAACCGCCTCACGGGCATTACAAGACCCAACGGCGTGAATACTGCCTATCAATACAATGCAAACAGCTGGCTGCAAGATATCACCCACGCTGAAGGAGTCGAACTGCTGGCATCCTATCAATACCAGTACGACAACGTGGGAAACCGCATTCAAGCGATTGAAAATGTGCTCGCGCCTGTGCTGCCGCCCACCGCCACGCCGACCCTTACGTCTACTTCCACGCCCACCGATACGCCCACATCCACACCGACCAACACTCCCACCGCTACCGCAACCTTCACAGCCACCAATACTCCTACAAATACAGCCACATACACACCCACACAGACGCCCACAGCGACGAATACTCCCGCGCCTGTGACCAGCGGCTGGATCAGCCCGGCAGCAAATGCCGCTGTCACCAGCGGTTCAGGCGATAACAACGGTTTCCAAACCAGCCCTGCCAACGCGTATAGCGATAACGCGACTTTCGCGGTGGACACCAACAGCGGCACGAACACCAACACTGCCTGCAACAATACCGGCAAGGACAGGCACAACTTTTACACCTACAACTTCTCTTCCATCCCCAGTGGCTCGACGATCCTTGGCATCGAAGTGCGGCTGGATATGAAGGTGGACGCGACGGCCGGCGCGCCGAAATCCTGCATTCAGCTCTCGTGGGACGGCGGTACAACGTGGACGACGGCAAAGACCAGCGCGACGTTTACCACAACCGAAGCCACGTACATTTTAGGCGGCGCGGCGGATACATGGGGCAGAACGTGGACGACAAGTGAATTGAACAATTTCCGCGTGCGCATCACGAACGTTTCCTCGAACACGGCGCGCGATTTTTCGCTGGATTGGATCCCCGTGCGCGTTTCGTACCTGCCGCCCGCTCCCACGAATACACCGACTGCCACACAAACGCCGACCTCTTCGGCTACACCCACGGGGACGTTGACGCCTACGCAAACAGCCACACCGACCGCAACGCCTGCAAATACGGCAACGCCTACGGACACTCCGACGTTTACGCCGACTGCGACCCAGACCCCAACTGCTACGAACACCTTCACACCTACGCCAACCGCTTCGGCTACGCCTACGCAGACCGACACGCCCACGCCCACGCCTACGCAGACCTCTACCCCGACTGCTACGGCTACGCCTTCGCGAACGGCAACGCCAACCTCCACCAATACTTCCACGCCTACCCCTACGGAGACTTCCACGCCGACTGCGACTGTGACACAAACTGCTACGCAAACGCCAACGGTGACGCCCACATCCACAACGAGCTCTACTCCCACACCCACCCCGCCGCCCAGCGTGATCGTGGACGATTTCAACGGTTCACTGCTTGGAACCGATTGGGAATGGTACGTGCCGCAAATTGGACCGGACTACTCTCTCAGCGCCGAGCCGGGTTCTTTGCAATTGGTCGTTCAGCCAGATAAAGATCACTGGGTAGGCATTGATGCCTCGCCCCAAGTGCGCCGCAGGGATATGGGACCCGGCGATTGGGCGATCGAAACCTATCTCGCTCTCGACGAGACGAACACCGGGGACCAGTGGCAGATCAACCTGATGGCTGGCTTCGACCGCTACGACCAGCAATGGCTGAGCATCGGGAGCGACGGCAAACTGGAAGTGAGGCGCGTGGGGGCGGATGAAACCGCCTTCGTCAGCGGGATCAGCCTGCCCCTGTATCTGCGAATCGAAAAATCGGGTTCGCAGTACACCTTCAAATATAAACAAAACTCTGGCGACCCATGGACAACGCTCGATACGCAAAGTGTCGCGACCGAAGTTTCCTACGTTGGCTTACAAGTGCGCACGTTCTTTACAAGTGTTGGCGACACCGTGCTGAACATGGATTACTTCCGCCTCGAACGCTCCAGTTCGCCTGACCCCGGTCCCGAAAAAGAGATCGAACACGATGAGTTCGATAGCCCAACACTCGACGCCGATTGGACGTGGTACGTGCCGAAAGCGGGTCCCACGTATTCGCTGAACGCGGGAACGTTCCGCATGAGCCTGCCAGCGAACGACAGCTTCGAGCATTGGATCGGCGTGGATGAAGCGCCTCAACTCCGACGGGTGGATATGGGCACCGGCGATTGGGCGATCGAAACGCGGCTGGAGAACATCAATGCCACAGGCGCGGGCTATTGGGCGGGGCTTGAGGTGGGCTTCGATCAGTACGACCAGATCTGGTATGCGATAGTGGACGATGGATACCTCAAGGCATTCGTCATCGCGACAGACGATCTGACCCAAGTAGACGAAGACGTGCCGCTCATCTTGCGGTTGGAGAAGATCGGAACGGAATACACCTTCAAATACAAATACGACCCGCACGAAGCGTGGACCGTGCTGGCGCCCAAGAGTTATTCCGCAACGCCGCAATACGTCGGCTTGATCACGCGTTCGTGGGCAACGGGCAGTGTAGACTTACAAACTGATTGGTCGTACTTCCGCCTCGAACGCTGGGCGGCGGGGCAAATGATGATGCTCGCGCCGCAAGGCGGAGCAGGCGCAACTTCATTGGACGAGCAGAACGAAGTGACGCAGCCCGATGAAATTGAAGCGACGCCTACGCCCTCGCGCAAACCCTCTCCCACTCCGACTATTACGCAAACTGCGACCCCCACCGACCCCCTCCGTCCTGACGGAAACCTCCCCCAAATCCACCTGGGGTTCGGTGGATTTGGGGGAGGGCAGGGTGGGGGTCTCGCCCCAGTCAGTCTCAAACTCCCCGCGCCTGTTTCCGCGCCGTATCAGCAACAAAGCGGACCTGTCACAATCAACTACGAGTACGATCCCCTCTACCGTCTCACCGAAGCCAACTACTCCACTGGCGATTACTATCATTACACGTATGATGCCGTTGGCAATCGCAAATCACAGGACACGATGGTCAATGGTCTGCCGTCCACCGTCAATTACTTGTATGACGATGCCAACAGACTCACCACCGTGGACAGCGTCACTTATACATGGGACAACAACGGCAACCTGCTCAACGATGGTGTGAACACCTATACCTACGATTCCGCCAACAGACTGACCTCCATCAGCGGCGGACAAACAGCCACCTATACCTACAACGGACTCGGCGACAGGCTC
>CAZQES010000023.1:0-31272 GCA_964591425.1 uncultured Anaerolinea sp. | reverse complement strand
GAGCCTCCTCTTTTCTCATACCGATTCTCTCACATCCCAAATGCGATTGCCCTAAGGAGGAAGCGTGCTTTGAATCCATCCGTCAAATTATGGTATATTCTGTTCAGGAGTATCGTCATGAACGAGCGGATTTTGATCATCGAAGACGACCAGCAGATTCTCAAATTGCTTCAACGCGGACTCGCGTATGAAGGCTATACCGTAGACACCGCCACCGACGGGCGCATGGGTCTGATCCTTGCGCGCGACCACACACCCGACCTGGTGATCCTCGATTGGATGTTGCCCGGCATGGACGGGTTGGAAGTGTGTCATCGGTTGCGCACCGGCGGTTCGATCCCCATTTTGATGTTGACCGCGAAAGACACCGTGCAAGACCGCATCCAAGGTTTGGATGCCGGTGCGGACGATTACATGATCAAGCCGTTCAATTTGGATGAGTTGCTGGCACGCGTGCGCGCGTTGTTGCGAAGGACTCAACCGGAACGTATCCCCGTTTTGAAATTTGCCGACCTTTCGCTCGATACCGGCACGCGTCAAGCCTCGCGGGGGAATCGTACGATCTCATTGACCGCAAAAGAATATGAATTGCTCGAGTTGTTCCTGCGCCACCCCAAGCAAGTGTTGACGCGTGAAGTGATCTTCGACCGCGTGTGGGGCTATGACTTCGGCGGAGAAAGCAACGTGCTTGAAGTGTATATCCGGTATTTGCGGCAAAAATTGGAAGGTGAGGGGGAGGTTCGCCTCATTCATACCGTGCGCGGAGTTGGATACGTCCTGCGCGAGAATCCGTAAGCGTCGATCACCAATCGTCAATCGTAAATCGTCAATCGTAAATCGAAATGTCTCTCCGCCTCCGCCTGACCCTGTTGTATGCGACGCTCACAGGGGGGATTTTGCTTGTCTTTGCAGCGGCGGTCATTTTCGTCTTCAACGCCATCCTCGTAAACCAGATTGACAACACGCTCGATAATGCTGTGGATATCATTGTCAGCGGTATCACGGTGGATTCGATTGATGAAGTGAATGCCGATCTTTCCTCCATTGAAGTCAGTTCCGATGTGTACGTGCAAGTGTGGGGCGTGGACAACAAACTACAAACCGGTCTACGAACCCTCGAAGGCTTTGCCGACCAGCCCTTCGACCCCAACGGGTTCCTGCTCGAAACGCCGGTCTATCGCGATATTCAAGCAGGTAGTCAGCGTTTGCGTGTGGTGAGCGTCCCTCTTGAGCGCAATGACCATCGGGTGGCGACCCTTCAAGTGGCGGTGAACCTCAGCGTAGTGGACGCCGCCCGAATTGGGTTGACGAACACGCTCGCGGTCATCTGGGGAGTTGCAATTCTCATTTCAGGCAACGCGGCGTGGTTGACTCTTGGTCAAACGCTTCGTCCTCTGAAAACCATCACCGAAACCGCAGAGCAGATCAACCGCGCCGACGATCTCTCGCGGCGCATTCCCTACGATGGTCCCGCCGATGAGATCGGGAGTCTGGTCGACTCGTTCAATCAAACGCTCGAACGCCTCGAAGTGTTGTTTACTTCTCAACAACGTTTGCTGGCGGATGTGAGTCACGAGCTCCGCACGCCGCTCACGGTGATCAAAGGCAACGTGGACTTGATGCGCCGCATGAAAAGCCTCGACGATGAATCGCTGACCAGCATCGATCAGGAAGCGGGACGCCTCACGCGGCTTGTAGGCGGCCTGCTTCTGCTGGCGCAGGCTGAGTCGGGCAAACTTGCTCTTGTGGAGAAACCGGTGGAGCTCGATCTGTTGATGACCGAAGTCTTTCAGGAGATGAGCGTCCTTGCCAGAAACAAGGTCCGTTTGCATCTCAACGAGATCGATCAGGTGATCGTCAACGGCGACCGCGACCGCCTCAAACAGGTATTCATCAATCTCGTGGCGAATGCAATTCAGTACACTCCGCCGGGTGGCGACATATTTCTCAGCCTTGAAAAGATCAAGGATCAGGCTCGCATCATCTGCCGCGACACTGGACCGGGCATCCCTGCGGAGGATCTGCCTCACATCTTCGAGCGTTTCTATCGCGCCGAAAAATCGCGCACGCGCGGCAAGACCACCGGCTTTGGGCTTGGACTTTCCATCGCCAACTGGATCGTGGAACGGCACGGGGGACGGATCGAAGTCAATTCAAAAGAGGGACAAGGCACCGCGTTCGCAATTTGGTTGCCGGTAATTTCGTAGAGGCGGGGTCACCCCACCTTGGGCGAGAGAACGTCGCCCCTACGGGTTCAATCCCAATCGTTGCGCGGCTTGGCGGCACAATCCCGCGCCGTAATTTTGATACCATTCATCAAGCATTGCACTGGATAATGATCCGTATTGTGCATCGTAGTAAATCGGCGCGCCGTATTGAACGTATCGTTGCGTTTGTGACGACCATGTCCATTCGCCGCGGTGGATCACGCCGATGCCTCCGTTGTAACCAGCCAGCGCGAGGCGCGGGTCGCCGTTCGCGGTTTGAAGTGAGTTCGCGAGGTAGTTGAGTCCGCGCAGGGCGTTGGTCTCCGTGTCGAATCCGTTTTCGCCGGAGTGGAAGTGGAACGGCATCACCTGGAAGAGTCCCATGGCGCCGGAGCGCGAAAGCGCGCGCGGGTCGCCGCACGATTCGATCTGCATCACGGTAGCCGCCAGGTTCGGGTCCAGAGAAGAAGCGTTCGCCCAACGGACGATATCCTTCCCCCAGTATTGCACTTCCCGCGTGAAGATGGGAGAGAGTCCGTTTGAAGCGATGGTTACAGGTTGGACGATCGGCGACGCGGAGGTTTGAATCGGCAGGTTCAACGCGAGCGCGGCGAGAAGACATGCAATGAAAATCACCGCAAGCGGAGGTAAGGCATAAAAAGACAAACAGCCGCTTGCATCGTCGTCTGCCGCGGCTGTTTGCCAGTCGTCGTATGTTTGTGAGCGAGCACGGGGCATGGTGGGTTCCTTTGATTCAGATTCAGGGACCCGAGCTCGAAATGAGTTCGGATATTAAGTTGTCGTGAAGGTCGTACTGTTACGCGTCGTACGAGCGGTCGCTGGAAGGTTCGTTGAACGAATGATAAGTGGGTTCGCTCCGCATGAAGGATGTCTGTTGCGCGGGCTTCGGCGCAGGGCGATACGATTGATTCTGAGTGGTCTGCACCGGGCGGTTCAAGCTGGATGCCGGGCGGAGAATCGGTTGCTGGTTTGCCGGGCGATAGGTTTGCTGTTGTGCGGGTCGCGCGTAATTTCGTTCCGAAGCCGAACGGTCTGCAGTGGTGAAAAGACGGTCGCCAGCCAAGGAGAACGAACCGATGATCAAAACGCGGATGAGCAGGATCATCGCGGCAACAAAGATCGGCACGACTTTCGTCATGGTCTCGTTGCTGATCACCGCGCCGCCAGACGCGCTGGTGTGGTTGACGATGGCAACCGACACGCCCCACCAAGTGAGGATGGCGTTGAAGCCCGCCGCGAGCAGCCACGCGCCGAACAAGTAATACACTTCCTTCGGTTCGTCGGCTCCCTGCTCGGGGGTAAAGACTCGCGCGATGCCGGCAAAGTCGATACCGCAAAAGGCGATGGCAAGGATCGTCGCCCATTGCATCCCGCCGAACGACAGGTTGCCCAGAATATCGAGCAGGGCAAATCGCGTCGCGTTGAAGTTGGACACTTCGAAGGCTAACAGCGCCATGAGGATGATCATGCCCCACGCCGCGCCGCGGTTGAAGCGGCGGCCGCGCGTAAGATCACGGAACAGGGCGCGCAGTCCATCCCCTGTGTTTCTACGATAGGTAGTCATCTCGACCTCCTTTGTCGAATGGTTGACAGTTAGGGTCGAGTTTAGAACACTTGTTCTAAATTGTCAAGGGGTGGTTTTCGATTTTACTTTCCGAAATATTCCCTCATCGGCTTGAAGTAAAAATCCTCCCAGCCTTGCTTGTAGTCGCCAACTTGTTCTTCCGGCATATTGCTGTGCGCGAGTGTGAGCTTTGTGCCGCCTGCGGTTTCTTCGAAGAGGATCTCAACTCTTGAATCGGGCGAATCCTCCGGGAATTCAGTTGTCCTCCATGCCTGCACGATGCGCTCATTCGGCGAAAGTTCGAGCGTAGTGCCGAAAATATATCCATCCCACGCGCTGAACCTTCCGCCGACCCTGCCCTCCACTTTTGCCGGGCTTCCCGTCATCGCGGTGTGACCCTTCGTGCCTAGCCACGCCTCGTACACATCCGATGGTTTCATAGAAAACCTGGCGGTGAGAGTGAATCCTTTTTTAGACATCATGCCACCTTCCGTCGTTCCATTATGCGCCACGCACGCGCAATGCGCGCTGCCAGCCGCGCGTTGTTCAACAACAAAGCCAAATTCGCGCGCATGGATTTTCCCTTGGTTAACTCATTAATTCTCTGGAGGAGAAACGGTGTGACATCCTTCCCGTGGATTCCCTTCTCCTTTGCTTCTTTGGATGCCTTCTCGATCAACGGCTCCATCTCGGACTTGGAAATTGCCTCACCAGCGGGGACCGGATTCGCCACCAAGACCGCGCTCTGCAAACCGGTTTTCCAATGTGTGCGCGCGAAATCGACAACATCTTCGGGCTTGTCAACTTTCGCGCTGACATCGAGTCCGCTTTCGCGAGAGTAGAACGCGGGGAAGTCATCCGTGCCATAGCCAACGACAGGCACATTCATCGTTTCGAGATATTCGAGAGTTGCGGGTAGATCGAGAATCGCTTTTGCTCCCGCGCAGACCACGATCATGGGGATGGTCGCCAGCGCTTGCAGGTCAGCCGAAACGTCGAAGGATGATTCGCGGTGCACGCCGCCAATTCCACCGGTGGCAAAGACTTTGATGCCCGCGTGTTTGCAGGCAAGCATCGTCCCAGCAACGGTTGTGCCGCCACACGCTTCCTCGGTGATGACGGTTGCAAAATCCCGCGGACCGACTTTATACGGCTCCTTCTCGTTGGCAAGCCGTTCGAGCTCATTTTCGTTCAAGCCGATGTGTAATTGCCCGTCCAAAAACGCGACGGTTGCCGCAGTCGCGCCATCCTCGCGGACCGCGCGTTCCATATCCCGCGCGAGTTGCAGGTTATGCGGACGAGGCAACCCGTGCGTGATCACGGTTGATTCGAGCGCGACGACCGGCAAATTTGCCCGCATCGCCCGACTGACATCGGGGGACTTGTGGATTTCTTCCATAAGTAATTAACGCCTATCTTTGATGAGACGGTCAATCGCGCGCGTGACCCACTCGCCTTGTGACCCGTTCGGGAAGTTCGCTCTTTCATGTTCGATCAAGCGATTGGCTGTGGCTCCATCTCCATTGACCATACGAATCAAGTCTGCGTAGGAGAAACCCGGTGTGGACGAATTGTCATCTGAATCATCAGGACCAACATCATCGTTTGGAGATGGGGAAACCGTGTTTGGATCGAAGCCGTTGTCCGGAGGAGGATTCTGTGTAGTTGATGTCCCAGATGATTCACCGCCAACGGTATGTCCAAAAATATCGAACAGAATTTTGATCGCATCTTCCACATCGACCGGAACAAATTCACCCTTGTGTGCCCAAAGATCCTTTGCCTGTATCAGTTGTTTTCGATAATCAACGATGACTTGTTGTATGATGTCTTGATACCTGGTTGCTGACTGACTCGCCTGTTGATACGACCTGAGAGGAATATCCTGAATTAACTCCATCATTTTATGTAGAACAGCCTCGATGCTAAAGCCTTTCAATGCATCGTTGTCATCCATGCCCGCGTTGTCGCGGCTGATCTTCCACGCCTCGATATGCTGGCTGAACACCTTTTCGATGGGACTCTTCCAGGTGCCGATACCGATCCATTGTAGTTTTACGCCGCGCTCGCGGGCGGTCTTGTTGAAACTTTCAACGAATTCACCGAAAAGGTCGCCTTTGATCTGAGGTCGTGGAACGAACTCCGGCTTTTTCGGTGGTTCCTTCTTATCCTGCGGTTTGATCCCTTTGGGAAGCAAGTTCCGCGCTTCGTCGGTCAACAAATTCTCACGCTGCGCGACTCGATTCACCTCGGGTTGCCCGATACTGGCGAAATACTTGTTCAACTCGTTGCGACACATGAATTTGATGAGTTCGCTTCGGATGAGGCTGGTCATGTTCTCCCGCCACAAAAAAGCATACGCGGAGGGTTCTTTCTGTTCCGGTGTGACCTTTGAAATGGCTTTGTAGACGAGCCTTTCGACTGCTTGATTGCCGAAAGGATATGGTAGGGTGTCCGGTGCTGGTGTCTGCGCTTCGCCCCGGTCGATGCTGAACATAAACCGCACATCGGTTGCGATGATCGGAATTCCATCCTTGCTTCGGCTGAGGACCGAACGCGCTTTTTCATCCAGGTCGCGCAGTTCGATGATATGGTCACGCAGGTCAATCGCCTCACGGAATCGTTCAAAGCCCTCGATGGTTGCCTTGCCGCCGGGTTCCCTGCTGGTTGGCCCAATGATATGGGGTGTACCATCCGGCTTTTCGAAAAGCGCCACCGAGTCCAATTCCACGACCACTTTACCCGGTCCGCCGATCAAATAATTGGCAGACTTTTTATCTTCCTCGGCGATCTCGCCTTTGGCGATGTGAATCGTTTCATCGCTTCCTCCGAGCGCCACTTCCAAAATGTGCCGCCGGGCAATGGATACATCAGTGAGGTTGAAAATATCCGCGAGATAGATCGCCGCCGATTGCAGGGAGATAAAATATGGCGCGAGGAGCAAGGGCAGGAAGCGTAAGTTCCTCGGGTCGAAGAACACTTGCAAAGCGAAGAGAACCAGGTTGGAAATTGGATCTCCCGTAGTGTATCCCTGTCGATACGCCGAACTGAAGAAATACAGGAAAATATCCTGCGCGCGCGCCAACCAAAGGGTCAATGGATAGTTGATCAGGCTGAGCAGGAAACCGCTGACGAAAAACAGGATCACGAAAGCCCAAAAGCGCCCGCTGGAAGCTTTCGGTGAAAGATCGAACATCATGTTCAGGTAGGCGTTCACGAGGCGGATGAATCCCTCCTGAAACAAGCGCCATTCTTTTCCCAGTACAGACTCGGGTCGCGATGCGGTGTTCATTGCCCGTTGACCTCGATAGAGCGGAGGATTTCATCCAATTCCTCGCGCTCTGTGCTCATCTGGCGTCGTAGTTGGTCGGTGCGGATCACGATCGCTCGGGTTCGCAACAAAAGAGACTTTAAGGCGTTTTTAAAATCTCTCCCTTTCGGGTTGGCTCTCACGACGGCTTCACTCAGCAACTCGGCATATTCTTTCACGGCTCGTTCCTCACTCGCCGTTTGATAAACGCTCTTGCGGCGTTCGTGTTGCTCCTTCTCCGCTTTGGCATGTTTTAGCCAATTGGCTTCCCATTTGCTGATGATCTCTTCGTCTACCACCGGGTTCAAACGGGGGTTACTAATGCTCACACTCAAAACTTTCAGCCCGCGTTTTTTGAGTAGCCCATACTCTTGGCTCACCTCCTGCCGCGGCGGATTAGTTTGATCGCGATTTCCGGTCTCGTCGAGATAGTCCACAAATTCATTGGTGAGTTTTGCCTTCACCATCTCGTTGATGACTTCGAGAGCGGTCTTCATTTCCCATTTTTCTTTTTTCGGCGCGGACGGAGTGTAGGATTGCGACTCTTCACCAGATGTTGAGGCAGGATTCTTTTTCTCCATCTGCGCGGTACGGCTTGCCATCCACCGGTTGATCACCCGCAAGATTCTGGCGATCGCGGATGGGAACGAATCTCTTCCCGCGCCAACCTGAATCGCCTGTGTAAGTGGGTCGATCTCCTCTTCGGTCGGTTCGATCGTCGGCGGCTGAGCCGATGGTACCTTTTGCCCCGGAGTGAAGAACTCATCGAGTTTGAATTTGGAAGCGTACTCGCGCCACACATCCACGGCGAGGGCGGAGGGTAATTGATTCCATGCCATACGGTGGCGAGCGTTTTCAGGTTTGTAATATGGATTGACACCCTCACCTATGACGGCCTTATAAATGGCTTCCTGATCCTCTTTTTCGTCCCGCTTATCTTTCGGCGTAACGCCCCTGCGATAACCGAAGCGCGAACCCGATTGTCCTTGTTTAGGGAAGCCTGTATCCACGCGGAAAACCACATTAATGGTCGGCACCACTTCGATGCCGTCGCGCGTCAACGCGCTGACCTGTTTGCGGCGGTCTTGGATCTGGTCGTACTCCTCCTGCGATTGCTCATCCCTTTTTTCCGCGAAAGGATTTTCGCCTTCTCGCGTCGGTCCCACCGTGTGCGTCTGGGTATGCAAGTCGACCGTGCCGGCTATGGTTTCCTTTGCATCGATAAAATGTACACCGGGTCCCAACGTTTGCTTGATCTTTGTCGCGGTCCTCGTAACAGCCGCGCTGGCTGAATCCAACCATAAGACGCCGGGTCCTTTCCGTTTTTCCTCTCCCGCTTCTTTTTCTTCGATCCCATTCTTGATGAAAATCGCAGGTCCGCGGCTTCCAAAAAGGCGCGCGATCAAGCGATTGAAGATCTGCAGGCGGTCGGAGAACGTATGAACGGGTAGGATGAACTGAGAGAAGAATGCCATCCACAAGGTAAGCAGTAGGGGAAATAGACAGAAGAGGTCGAAGAAGATGCGTACTTCGTTGATACGAATTCCCCCGAGGCTGAAAATATCCCAAAAATAGGCAATCAAAAGAACAGCCAGCCACCCGGCGATGTAGAACCACGGTCTCTTATAGAACGGAGTGTCGCCCATTTCGTTGAATTTTATAACAAAACCGCGCAATTCGCCACGACCACAGGCGGTAAAATCCCATCCATGCTCCGCGTGGAATTTCACTGTCACACCATCGCCTCGAAGGATTCGTTGACGCGTCCGAGCGACTTGGTAGAGACGTGCCGGCGCAAAGGGATTGACCGCGTAGTCGTCACCGATCACAACACGATCGCCGGCGCGCGTGCGGCTCAAAAACTGGACCCGGAGCGGGTGATCGTGGGAGAGGAGATTCTCACGACGCGCGGCGAGATCCTTGCCGCATTCGTGACCGAGGAGATCCCCCCGGGTTTGACCCCGCAAGAGACGATTCGGCGGCTGAAGGAGCAGGGTGCGTTCATCAGCGTGTCGCATCCGTTCGATCGGATGCGCGAAGGCGGCTGGAGAGAGGAAGATCTGCTCGAAATTTTGCCTCTCGTTGATGCAATTGAAGTCTACAACTCGCGTTGTATGTTTCCGCGGTTCAACCGTGAGGCGAAACGTTTTGCGGAAAAACACAATTTGGCAGGGACGGTCGGTTCGGACGCGCACGCGGCGTTCGAGTTGGGAAGAAGCCTCCTTAAGTTGGAGCAGTTCGAAGGTCCGGAAGGGATGCGGAAAGTCATCCGAAATGCCAACTTCGAGACGCGTTGGTCCCCGCCATGGTTCCATTTGTCGTCGCGCTATGCCACCATCCGAAAGAAGATTGGTCTCGGTCTTGACATGCAAAATCAGGCGTGATAATCTTGCGCTCACGTGCCCGGTTCGCCTTGAAAGCGTGGAGGCTTCTGGGCATACATTTTTTTCAGTAGGAGAGTTGCAAGATGTCAGAACGATATGTTGGTACGGTCAAGTGGTTCAATGCCACCAAGGGCTACGGCTTCATCGGCCGCGATAATGGCGAAGATGTGTTCGTGCACTTCAGCGCCATTCAGTCCGATGGATACCGCAAGTTGGAAGCCGAACAGAAAGTGGAATTTTCCGTTGAGGAAGGTCCCAAGGGTCTGCAAGCCGCCAACGTGGTGCCGATCTCGTAAGACTGACGCCTGTCGTTCCGGGCGGTCGGCTTGCCGACGTAAGTTTTGCGAAACGAACAGAGTTGCCGTGAGGCAACTCTGTTTTTTATTTATGACTTATTCGTGACATTTGTCGCCATTTGCCAGCCTATAATCATTTTGTAAGCCGTAACTAATATTTGGATCGAACGACTTCTAACAGATGGCGATTTTAGGACTCTTTCAACGAGATGCGGATAAACATACGATTCTCGCGTCGGGACAGGTGGCGCCGGACCCGGCGCGTTGTGTGCAGTGTGGAATCTGCACCTATAACTGCCCGATCGGCATCGATGTGCGCGCTCATGCGTGGCGCGGCGAGCGGGTGATCCACAGCCAATGCCTGACGTGCGGCGAGTGTGTGGCGCGTTGTCCGCGCGGGGCGTTGCGTTTCGAGAAAACAGACCTGTTTGCAAAGAGGGAATCGTGAAATATGCGATCATCGGCACGGGGGTGGCGGGGATCGCGGCGATCGAGGCGATCCGTTCCATTTTTCCCTCTCCCAATGGGAGAGGGCAGGGTGAGGGCGAGGCGGAGATCGTGATGATCGGCGACGACCCGCACGGATACTATTCACGCCCCGGGCTTGCCTACTATTTGACCGGTGAACTGCACGATAAAGCCCTGTATCCGCGCACAGCGGACGAGTATCGCCGGATGAACTTTCGGTATGTGAAAGGGAGGGTGCAAAATATTCTGCGCGAAACGCATACGCTGGAGTTGGAGAATCACGCTTCGATTTCGTATGACCGTTTGCTGATCGCAGTCGGCGCGCAAGCGATGCCGCTGGAAGTGCCCGGTGCGCATCTCGAAGGTGTTCTCAAATTGGACCACATGGAGGACGCGAAGCGCATTTTGAAGCAGGCGCGCCGCGGCAAGACGGCAGTTGTGGTAGGAGGCGGAATCACTGCGCTCGAACTGGCGGAGGGTCTTCTATCACGGGGCATGAAGGTGCATTATTTGCTGCGCGGCGATCGGTATTGGAGCAACGTGCTCGATGAACAAGAATCGAGGATCGTCGAACGGCGTCTTCAAGAAGAAGGCGTGACCTTGCTTCACCACGCCGAAGTGATCGAGGTGATCGGAAAGAACAAGCGCGTGTCCGCTGTCCGCTTGCTTGACGGACGCACCCTGAAGTGTGATGTGGTCGCGTACGCGATCGGGATTCGACCGCGCGTCGAATTGGCGAAGCAGGCTGGGCTGGCGGTCGACCGGGGAATTCTCGTCAATGAATATTTGCAAACGAACGATCTCGATATTTTTGCCGCAGGCGATGTGGCGCAAGCCTACGATCCAGCCAGCGGGCGATCCGTTCTGGATAGTTTATGGGCTCCTGCGCGTCAACAAGGGTATGCGGCAGGGTTGAACATGGCCGGGAAGAAATCCGCTTACATCAAAGCGCCGCCGTTCAATGTGACTCGTTTGGCGGGCCTGACTACAACGATCATCGGCACAGTTGGCAAGGGACACGATGACGATCTGGTCGGCATTGCGCGCGGCGACAGTGAAACGTGGCGCGGTTTGACGGATGCTTTGGTGGCACAGACCGGCTTCGAAGTGAATCGGGTTCGCCTGCTGATCGGTGAAAAGCGGTTGCTCGGCGCCATCGTGATGGGCGACCAATTGCTTTCCTATCCGCTGGAAAGGATCGTTGCGGAAAACGTGGACATCTCGCCGATCCGCGATAGATTGCTTGCCCCGAATGCGATGATCGGCGAGGTCGTTGCAGAATTTTGGGCAAGCCTGAAGAATTAAAAGATTTTTGGAGATTACATGCTGCGCGGCAATCGAGAATTATGGTTGGCATTCGTTGCAATGATCGCGATCACCGGATTGTACGGTTTGGTGGTTGTGCTGACTCGTGAAATCCCACCGGCAAGTGAGTTGTTTGGTCACGGCATGGGGATCGTGGGATTCATTTTCATGTTGATGACCGAAACCCTGTACAGCCTTCGCAAGCGGAGCCGCAGTGTGAAGTGGGGGAGGATGTCTACGTGGCTTCAATTCCACATTTTCACCGGGCTGGTGGGACCGTACATGGTTTTGCTCCACACCTCATGGAAGTTCAACGGCATTGCGGGAGCAACAACACTGCTCACGGTCATCATCGTTTTTAGCGGGTTCATCGGGCGTTACATCTTCACCCGCATCCCGCGCACCATGGATGGATTGGAGATCGAAGGCACACTTTCACAGGAGGCTCTCAAGCAAGCGCGGCGGCTCATGGCGCTTTGGCATACCGTTCACATCCCGATCGGCATGGCGTTGTTTGTTTCCGCGTTCGTTCATATCGGCGCGGCGCTGTATTACGCCACCTTCTTGAAATGAGTCGGGAGGCAGAATGCGAAACAATCGTTTAGGCTGTTTGTCTGGAACAGGTATCCTTGCCGCGATCATTACCTCGCTGATCATCGTGGGATATGTGTATGCCCGCGGAGGTCTGTTATACAACCCCGGTCCGTTGAACGCGCAAAGCGGAGAAATGTTGGGCGGCGTCACTTCGCACGCGGAGACCGGTGGAGATTGTCAAGCCTGTCATACCGCGCCATGGGAGCGCGCCACTATGGCAGATCGTTGTGCCGATTGTCACGGCGCGATCGCAATTCAGATGCAGGATGTGGCTTCGCTTCACGGTCGGATGCTGCACGATAATCCCGGCCTCGAATGTCGTCATTGCCACCCAGAACATCGTGGTGCAGACGTGCCGTTGACTGAAATGACCGACGCTTCATTCCCTCACGATGCGGTTGGATTCTCCTTGGACGGTCACGCGTTCACTCCAGCGAATGCCCCCTTCACCTGCGATGACTGTCATCGTGGAGATATTTCCACGTTTGACGTCCTCGTGTGCCGGGATTGTCACGCCAATTTGGAACCTGCGTATGCCCTCGGACATTCCATCGAATTCGGCGATGCCTGCCTCGCCTGCCACGACGGTGTGGATCGCTTCGGAAAAAAATTTGTTCACGTGTCGGAATTCGCGTTGTCCGGCGGGCACAGCGGATTGACCTGTTCGCAATGCCACACCGACGCGCGGACGCTGGCTGATTTTGAAAACGCGCCGTTAGATTGTTACTCCTGCCATCGCCGCGACGACCCGCACGCAGGAGAATTCGGCACCGACTGCGCGGTATGTCACAACCCAACGAACTGGGGAGATGCCACCTTCGATCACAACCTTGCGGTTTTCAAGCTGGAAGGTAAGCACACAGAAGTTCGATGCGAAGAATGACACACGAACAATGTTTTCAAAGGCACACCAACAGATTGCTTTGCCTGTCACCAAGGCGACGACGAACATGGCGGGCGATTCGGAACCGATTGCGCCGCCTGCCATACTCCGGATGACTGGGGGAATGCCACGTTCGATCACAACCGGTCGAATTTCCCCCTCACCGGGCGTCATGCGGCTTTGACGTGCGAACAGTGTCACGTCGATTCACAGTTTGCGGGCTTATCCACCTCGTGCGCGGCGTGTCATGGAGACCCTGTGTATCATGCCGGGATGTTCGGCACCGATTGCGCCTCCTGTCACTCAACGGATAACTGGTTTGCGGTGTATCGCGGACCGCATCCCTCGATCGCGGATGAAGGCGGCACTGGTGTGAATCATGGGAACACCTCATGCAGGACATGCCATACGCAATCCTTGAGTTCCGCCACGTGTTTGTCGTGTCACGACAGCAATAACCCGGATGGTGAAGGTGGAGGCGGCGGAGAAGGCGGCGACGATTAAACTCTTGAGTGGTATCCAGCCCGCGTCGAACGAAAAAACGCGGGCTTTCATTTTTAAACATTCAGTAACGAGTCTACTTCGGCAGTATAATATTGAAAATTAGAAATCAAGGAGAAGGTATGAAGTCAAAACTGTTTCAAGGACTTGTATTGGTGCTGGCGTTGAGCATGATTCTTTCGGCTTGTGCCCCGAAAGCCACTGCAACGCCGACTCCGGTCACGACCGAAGAACCCGCGCAACAAGAGGGCGGACCGACGATCGTCACTGGCACCGTCACGTACACCAATCCGTTTTTCACGGAGGGCGTAGCCCAGCCGATCGTAATTTTGGAAGATCAGGGCGGTTTCGTCACGCGCGACCGCAATTTCGTTATCCCGGTGGAATCGCAGGTGATCGCCACGATCACTTCCGACTTTTACACATCGCCGTTCACGTACAGCCTGTCACTCCCCGAGGTGCCGAATGGAACTTTGCATGATGTGGATCATGACGGCGTGGATGAAACCGGTGTGATGGTCTTCGCGGTTGCTTATTGGACGAACACATGGGGCGACCCATTTTTGGAAAAGCGCGATCAGGGCGGCGGCGGGTGGTCGTCCGCGTATGCTTCGACCAAGGTGAGCGATGACCGCGATGCCTACCTCGAAGTGTATGGCGGTAAATATCTCGTCTATGCGCCGGAGGGTGGACAGCAGTTCCCCTCGGGATTTGGCGATGATGGCAAATTGTTCACCGACGACGACCCGGTCATGGATCTACCTGCGGGCTGGTCTGTGATCGATCTGGATCAAACTCCTTTTGCGATCGATCGTTCGGAAAAGCCAACCATTGAACTGTATGAACCGGAAAGCGCCGCACTGGTGGATTTTTCTGACCTTTCGTACTCCGAAGCATTCGACAAAATGGTGGAGAAATTCAAGAACGAGTATGCATTCACCGAATTGAAGGAAATTGACTGGGATGCCAAAGCCGGCGAATTCCGCCCCGCTTTTGAAGCTGCCGAACAGGCGAACGATCCGCACGCATACGCGCTCGCCTTGCGCGATTTTATCTGGTCGATTCCCGATACGCATGTTGGCTTCGATCAGACCCTCCTCAATGAAGATTTTCAAACCGAGACAGCCGGCGGGATCGGTTTTGCCATGCGCGAAACGGACGACGGCAAGATCATCGCCAACTTCATTCTGGAGGGCGGACCTGCCGACCAAGCCGGCATGGAATGGGGCGCAGAGATCGTTTCATTCGACGGGACGTCTGTTGCCGACGTGGTCGAGGCTACCGCCCCGTGGTCGTCTCCGTTCAGCACGGAGATCAACAAAAGACTCCAACAGCTTCGGTATGCCACGCGGTTCAGCCTCGACAAGGAACAGGTCGAAGTCGTGTTCAAGAACCCCGGCGGCGCAGAACAGACCGCAACTCTCGCTGTGGTAAGCGAACGCGACAGCTTTACCTTCTCGTCGTTTTTCGCGGGCGTCTCGCCGACCGAACTGCCTGTGGAATTCGATCTACTGCCCAGCGGATATGGGTACATCAAGGTCAACAGTTTCCTTGATAACGATGTCCTTTCGATCCAGGTTTGGGAGCGCGCCATAAAATTCTTCAACGACAACGGTGTGCCCGGCGTGATCCTCGATCTGCGCATCAACGGCGGCGGCAGCGGCTGGCTGGCGGACCAGATGGCGGCGTATTTCTTCAACGAAGAGACTCTGGTTGGTAACACTGCCTATTTCGATGATTCCACCGGCGAGTTCTACATGGATCCCGGCGATGAAACGTACATGATTCCGCCGCGCGAAGACCTGCAATACAACGGCAACGTGGTCGTGATGGTCGGTCCCGCGTGTGCCAGCGCGTGCGAATTTTTCTCCTACAACATGACGATCGATGATCGCGCAACGGTGGTCGGATTTTATCCTTCGGACGGCGCGGGCGGCAGTGTGGAGCAGTTCATCATGCCGGAAGATATCACCGTGCAGATGACCATCGGCAGGGCGGTGGACGCGGAAGGCAACATTCACCTCGAAGGAAAAGGTGTCGTGCCAGATGTCTTTGTGCCTGTGACGGTGGAGAACCTGCAAAGATTAGCAAACGGCGAAGATGTGGTGCTTGAAGTTGCGGAGAGAGTTGTGAGTCAACCGGCAGGTGCAGGTGTCACACCCTCGGGTCCACCGAAGATCGCCAGCCCTGCGGATGCCAGCAACGCCTTTACCTCCGGGAATCGATTCCTCGAGGAAGCCGCGCGTGAGGAATACCAATCCGCCGATTACTCCAAACCCGGCACACTCACGTTTACCGTTCCCCTGATCAAAGACGAGTCGTTTGTGTGGATGTACGCGTGGTGCACAACGACCACCGAAATCCTCGATCAGAACTTCCAGAACATCAAGTTGAAATTCATGATCGACGGTAAAGAGGTTCCGCTGGACCAACTGGCAAACGAAGACCTCGCCAACGGTGGACAACAATGCCGCTTGTATTACACGGCATTAAGCGACTGGCCCGCCGGTGAGCATCATTTGAGCATTACCGCCACGTTCACCCGTTCCATCAACGATGGCACAGCCGATTACCCGGCTGGCGATTACGTGCTCGAATACGATGTGTTCGTAAAGCCCTAACTGGGAAAAATGTTGAACCGTTGAATCAAGCCCGCGTCCGAAAAAGACGCGGGCTTTTTCATCCGCTTGTCTGTTGGTTCGCGACGGGGACCGGCGCCGCCTCGTGGTTCGTTTCGATGTTCATGATGGCAGGGACGAAGAATGAGATGACCGTCATGAGGATACAGATCGCACCGCCGAAGATGTACCAGAAGCGAATCCCAAATTGGTCGGCGATGGGACCCGAGAAGAGCAGGCTGAGAGGCATCATGGCAGTTGCGCCCGCGCCGAGGAGCGAAAAGACCCGTCCTTGTTTATCGGGAGCAATCGTGGATTGAAAAATTGCCATCAACGGTCCGTTGGCGAACACCTGCATGAAGCCGATGATGAAGTTGGCGGTGAGCAGGAGGTAGAACATGTCCGCTGGCACGAACCCGGTCATGATGCATCCGACGCCGATGCCGATGATGCCGCTGAACGAGGTGATGATGCGGCGTTTGAACCCGCCCCAGATGCCGAGCAAAATGCCTCCCGCGATCATGCCAACCCCGAACAATGCTTCGATCCAGCCGAGTTCCGTCGCGCCGCCGTTGAAAACTTTTGTGACCACCAGTGGCAGTAGCGCGGCGCTCGGGATGAGCAGGAAATTCAGAATCATGGCAAGGATGATCAACCCTAACAAACCGCGCCAGCGCACCACGTACCGGAAGCCTTCGCGCAGATCCTCCCAGTATGATGATTTCTTTTGGAGTGCATCGCGCGCAGGTTGCGGCACATGGATAAATAGCAACGGCAGGATAGCAAGGATGGCTGTCCCAATGTCGATGAGCAGGACGTTCTCAGTGGAAAGAACTTCGATCAACAACGCGCCAAGCGGCGGCGCGGCAATGCCGATCAATCCCTGAAGCAATTGGTTCGCGCCTGCCACTCGAGCAAGATATTGATTGGGCACCATCAACGAAGTGGACGCGGTCATCGCGGGTTGGTGAAACGCCGCGCCGAGTGAGCGGACGAGTACGATCGCGTAAATGTGCCAGACCTGAACCTGATTCGTCGCGAACAGATAGAACAAGCCCGCGGTCGCCAGCGCGATGCCCGTATCTGCCGCGATCATGATCAGTCGGCGATTCCAGCGGTCGACCAGCGCGCCGATGAACGGTCCAAAAATGATCTGGGGCAAGAGCGCCGCCAGGGTGGCTGTCGCCAGCACGGTGGCGGATCCCGTCTCTTGCGTAAGCCACCAAACCAGCGCGAACTGCACCAGTGCCGAGCCGAATAGCGAAAGTGCCTGCCCGGTCCAGATGGTGAAAAAAGGAATCGACCAATTTGCGGGGGCGGGGTTTGACATGTCGTCGTTCATGATGACCTTCTTATTTGGTTCGATCTTCTAGGGCAGTTTTGACTTTATCGGAAGCCTGAAAGATTCCGCGCACCTGGATCGATTCGATCACCTCTCTCGCCAGGTTCGGAGAAATATCGTTTGCCAAATGCAGGAGTCCCAGAACGGTGATCTTGAGTCGCTCGCCTTTGGCTTTCTTCTTCTCGAGATCGCCTTGATCGTACGACAGGACACCTATCACGTACGAATTGCGTGTGACTGATTGCTGAATTTCCATATTGTGCTTCTCCAATTGTGAGCGGATTGCCGTGCGGATAAAATCGGTGCGGTTGGAATACAGCCCCTCCTGAACCAGCAGGTCGATCTTGCCCAAGTCCACAGCGCTCATGTTGATGGTTATCTTTTCGGTATCTGCCATATCCATCTCCTTACCATCCATATGGATGGTATGAGGATGATTTTATGCATTTCGAGCGAAATGTCAAGGGAAAAGCGGGGATTCTTGCTACAATCGAAAAAATTCGAGAAACAGGTGAACCGATGCAAAACTTTTCATTCCACTCACGAAGATCGCCAGTGTACGGGCGCGGCGGAATGGTTTCAACCTCACAACCTCTCGCGACAGCCGCGGGATTGGAAATTCTTGCAAAGGGTGGCAACGCGGCGGATGCGGCTGTTGCGGCAGGCGCGGCGCTCAACGTGACCGAACCAACCTCTACGGGAATTGGCGGCGATATGTTCGCCCTGTATTTTTCTGCGGAGACAAAACGCGTCACTGCCCTGAACGGATCGGGGCGCGCTCCTTCTGCCCTTACGCTTGAGCGGCTAAAGACCGACGGATTCGCATCTTCGATTCACCCATTCCACGCTCACACAGTGACCGTCCCCGGCGCATGCGCGGGATGGTTTGACCTGATCGAAAAGCACGGTTCGCTTTTGATGGCTGAGATTCTCACGCCTGCGATTCGGCTCGCACGTGACGGATTTCCCGTTGCGCCAACCACATCGTATTTTTGGGAACGCGGCGCGCAAAGGCAATTGAAAACTGCGCCGAATGGGCATGAATTGACCATCGATGGGCGCGGACCCCACGCGGGCGAGATCTTCCGCAACCCCGGCTTGGCGAAAACATTTGAAACTATCGCGGACGACGGCAAAGCGGAGTACTATCAAGGTGAGATTGCTGAAGCAATCGTCGCGGTGTTGAACGAAGCGGGCGGATGCATGACCATGGACGATCTCGCGTCGCATACGTCCACGTGGGAGGAGCCGATCTCGGTGGATTATCGCGGTTATCACGTCTATGAATGTCCGCCCAATGGACAGGGCATCACTGCGTTGATCGCGTTGAACATCCTCGAAGGGTTCGACCTGGCTTCACTTCAATCACTTTCAACGGAACGGTTGCATTTGATGATCGAAGCGATGCGGCTTGCTTTTGCCGATGCAAGTTGGTATGTGGCAGACCCGAAGTTTTCAAAGATTCCCGTTCGTGAATTGTTATCGAAAGAATATGCCATCGAACGCCGCAAATTGATCAATACGCAATCCGCAGTACGCAATATTCAACAGGGTTTTCCCGTTTCCTCCTCCGACACTGTCTATCTTAGCGTTGTAGATAAATTCGGAAATGCCTGTTCGTTCATCAACAGCAACTACATGGGTTTTGGCACTGGCATTGTTCCGAAAGGCTGGGGCTTCACATTGCAAAACCGCGGACACAACTTCAGCCTCGACCCGAATCACCCGAACGCGCTCGCCCCGCGTAAACGACCATATCACACGATCATTCCCGCGATGGTCACTCGACCCCCATCTCCGAGCGGGAGAGGGGACGGGGGTGAGGGAGAGTCGCTTTACGCCTCCTACGGCGTCATGGGCGGATTCATGCAACCGCAGGGACACGTGCAAGTGTTATCGGCATTGGTAGATGATGGACTTGATCCACAGTCCGCGTTGGATCGTCCGCGCTTTTGCATTGATGTGGATGAATCAGGTGGGCGCGTAGCCATTGAGGAAGGAATGCCCGACGCAACTTTCACTCGCTTGGAAAAAATGGGGCATCCCGTTTATTCAGTGTCAGGTTATGAACGCGCGTTGTTCGGCAGGGGGCAGGTGATTCTCCGGGAAGCCGAATCAGGCGTCCTGTGCGCGGGAAGCGACCCGCGTGCCGATGGGTGCGCGATGACGCTGGTTGGATGAAGCAACTCCCCGTCGCATGAAGCGTGAACGGGGGAGTTGGATTTTGTCCGTTTATTGAACCGTCACCTTGTCCTTGTAAAACGTAATGGTGACATCCTCTCCGGCGTCGAGTCGGAACGTCCCCTCGAATTTTTCGCCTCCAACCCACGCGACGTACAGATACCAGCCCGCGGGAATCTTCGCGTTCGAGTTGCCGCTCACCGGATATTCACGGATGACGCGTGTGCCATCCGTGGCGGTTCCTTGAAGCGACACGTACACGTCCGCTTTTGAGCGATTCGAAAGATAGACCTTCCCAAAATCGGACCCAGCAGGAACAGTTCCATACGAAAGGGATGGCGGATCGGTCGCGACTGGGACAATGACGATCGGTGACGCGCCCGGCACATAGATCACCTGCCCGGCATAAATATAGTTGATGTTGGGAATCTGTGGGTTCGCTGACCACAACGCGCTCACGCTGACGCCGAACTTCTGCGCGATGCTTGCGAATGTGTCACCCCATTGGACAACATACGTTCCATTGGATGCGGGAGGCGGGCAACTGTAACAACTGCCATCCGGGATGACGATGGTCTGACCGGCGTATAAATATCCGCTCAGGCCGGGGTTCGCGGCGTAGATCGCAGAGACGGTCGTTCCGCAAAGCGTTGCGATGCCGCCCAAAGTATCGCCCCATTGGATAACGTAATACCGACTGCAATACCCTCCTGCTTGAGTCTGTGTTGCGTTGGCGAGAGTTACCAGTAGGAAAAGCGCGAGAACCAGCGCATACCGGATCGTTTTGGGTGACATGACAACCTCCTTTGGGAATTAGCGACGTGATGTGTTTTGATTATAAGATGGAATAGCGGCGTACACATCGCTGACTTTTCATCTGTTATATCCGAATGGAGGGCTTATTCGATCTTGTTTTCTGCTGGGAGGGAGACTTGGTCATGGATTTTTCAACGCCTCATCATGTTTATCCACGTTGCTTAGTTCAACCGTATCGTCGGGCAGGCGCACATAGGTCATGCGATAGTTGATGTCCACGCGGGCCTCGTAAAATCCCTGCGCACCTTTGATCGGCTTGGTTTGCAGGGAGGGGTGGCGAGGATTTTCTTCTAGAAATCTGATGGCTTTATCAGTTTTCTTTCGAACCTCAAACGGCAGCTCCGCGTACGCGTCCATGAAGCGCTTACTTGTTTTTATTTTTGGCATCGGCGTACTCGTTCAGGTGCTTTATTGCGTCTTCTGCGTTGTCGAATTCGAGATAGTCGCCGTTGAGGTAATCGCGCCGCGATTCCATTTCAGCTTTTTGCCAGCGTTCGGTCCAGAACCAGGCTTGCTCGGGGTCAATGATCTGTACCTGGTCAATTACGATCTGTCCCTGCTCATTGACATAGAACAGCACATCATCACCCTCGCTCACTTTCAGTCTCTTACGGATCTCAGGTGGGATGGTGATCTGTCCGCGCCCGCGCAGGCGCGTTTTGTAATAGGGTTTTGGCTCAGTCATGTTGCCTCTGGCAAGTCTGATTTTCTGATTTTCAAACAATCTTACCACGAAACGTTACGAGTACGAATAAAACCCTCTCCCCGTCTTCCTCCCCAAATATCCTGCATCCACCATCTTGCGCAATAACGGCGCGGGGCGATATTTGTCTTCGCCGAGGTCGCGGTGCAATACTTCCATGATGAATAAGACCACATCCAGGCCGATCAAGTCCGCCAACGTGAGTGGACCCATCGGGTGATTCATGCCAAGTTTCATCACCGCGTCAATGGCTTCTTTTGTTCCGACTCCTTCTTGAAGCGCGAAGATCGCTTCGTTGATCATCGGGCACAAAATACGATTGGAGATGAAGCCCGGAGAATCATTTGCTTCCCACGCTTCCTTGCCCATGGCTTTACACAATTCGAGCGTTGTAGCCAGAGTCTCTTCGCTGGTGGCGAGTCCTTTGATGACTTCGACGAGTCGCATCAACGGGACTGGATTCATAAAGTGCATGCCAATCACTCTTTCGGGACGGCTGGTCTGCGCGGCGATTTTCGTGATCGAAATGGACGATGTGTTGCTCGCCAGAATCACGCCCTCTCGTGCGCTGGCATCCATGTCTTTGAAAATTTTGAATTTGAGTTCGGGGTTTTCGGTCGCGGCTTCGATGACAAAGTCCGCATCTTTCATCGTGTCCATGTTCCCCACATATTGAATCGCATCAGCGGAGGCTTTGCCTTCGGCGGTTATCGTCCCTTTTTCGAGCAACTTACTCGTGGATTTGGCAATTGTGACTTTGGCTTTTTCCAACGCCGCGGGTATAACGTCCATGCACGTGACTTGATAACCCGATGTCGCGGCGACCTGCGCGATGCCGTTGCCCATTGTCCCTGCGCCGATAACGAAGATGTGCTTGATGGTCATGTTGTCTCCATGAGTGTAGACACGTAAACACGGAAACAGGTACACACGTGCTTCCGTGTCTACTTGTCTACCTGTCTACCTATTTACTACCCCTGCCGATCCCGCCAGATCAAATAGTTATTCCGAATCTGTTCGATGTGACCGGGGATGTGTGCCGAGTAGATATTCAGCCACTTCTCGAAGGTGTACGGTTCTTCATATTGGGGATGTTTCCCTGTATGTTCAAACACTTCATCAGGTTGTTTCTTGAGCAATTCGTAGGTTGTCTTGCGGACGAGCCTCAGTGTTTCCAGCGCGTCCTCCCAGCTTTGATCGTGGTAATCCAGTTCGACCGCCCACTTATCCTGGTCGTATCCCATGAACGCGCCGCCGGGCTCGACGATCAATTTTCTAGCGCGTAACGCCGCGTTGGTTTCCGAATCAGCGAGATGGACAAGCACCTCATGAACGCTCCACTCTTTCGGCTCAGGCTTGAACTTCCACATCTCGCGCGGGATGTCTTTGAGCGTTTCCATGAGCATGTCGTATCCATGCCCGTAGAGTTCGATTTTTGATTCGCGTTCTTGTTTATTCATGTCATTTATCCATTGGTGGTCGAGTAGCCTGAGGCGTCAACCGAAGGCGTATCAAGACCACTACTAACCAAAGTATTTCATGTTACAAGATTTTGTATGCGTACCTGTGGTTTCGACTGCTTGCGCTCAACCACCGTGTTTACTTGTCTACGTGTTTACTTTTTTACGTGCCTACTCCATCTCCACCGCCATCGCCACCGCTTCGCCGCCGCCCAAACACAGCGACGCAATGCCGCGCTTCAAGCCGCGATCTTTCAAAGCGTAGAGCAACGTGGTCAACACGCGTGCGCCGCTTGCGCCCAGCGGATGCCCCAACGCGATCGCGCCGCCATTCACGTTGACCTTGTCCCAATCCCAGCCCTGGTCTGCCAATGCGTAACCGTCCGCAAGGACTTGCGCGGCGAAGGCTTCGTTGAGTTCGATCAAGTCAACGTCGGATAATTTCCAATCAATCTTTTTCAACAATTTTGGAATTGCATACGCAGGCGCGGCGAATAAATATTTCGGTTCGAGCGCGGCTTGGGCATATCCCACCACGCGCGCCATCGGTTTCAACTTATTTTTTTCGGCATACGCGCGCGACGAGATCACCACCGCCGCGCCGCCGTCGTTCATTGGCGATGAATTACCGGGAGTCACCTTGCCGTTTTCTTTGAATGCAGGTTTGAGCTTTGCAAGCGCTTCAAGTGTCGTATCTTTGCGCGGACCTTCGTCCGTGTCCACAACGATCACTTCACCTTTGCGTCCCGTCACAGGGACGGGAACAATTTCAGGCTTGAATCGGCCCGCCGCTTGCGCCTCAACAGCCTTCTGGTGCGAGCGAAGCGCAAAGTTGTCCATCGCCTCACGCGTCACCTCGTATTCCTCCCCGATGAATTCCGCCGCGTTGCCCATCCCCCAATTTTCGAACGGATCCCACAAGCCGTCGTTGAGCAGGGCGTCGGTCATTTGCGAGTTGCCGAATTTGAGTTCGCCCATGCGGCCGCTGACGAGATACGGAGCGCGACTCATGGATTCGAATCCGCCTGCGACGAAGAGCGACGCGTCACCCGCCCGTATGGCTTGACTCGCCATCATCGCGGCTTTCAAGCCTGAGCCGCAGACCTTGTTGATCGTGCTCGCGCTGACGGTCGCGGGGATGCCACTGAGGATTCCCGATTGACGCGCGGGAGCCTGACCCTCGCCTGCCTGCACGACGTTGCCCATGATGACTTCTTCGATCTCTGCAGGATTGATCTCTGCGCGCGCCACCGCTTCTTTGACGGCGATCGCGCCCAACTGCGTCGCAGGGACGGAACTCAACGCGCCCTGAAATTTTCCAATAGGCGTTCGCACAGCGGATAAAATGACGGCTTCTGTTTCTTTGGTCATGGGTTGCTCCTGAATGAGGCAATTATAAAGGCAATCACTATTCCGTCATTGCGAGGAGGGCTTTGCCCGACGAAGCAATCCCCAACACAATGACGGAGATTGCTTCGCTCCCTGTTGGTCGCTCGCAATGACGGGCTAAACTGAATTACAATTCCCCGCATGATTGACTCCGAACCTTCCCTCTACGAACTCCTCGGCGGCGAGACCGGCGTACGCAAACTCGTCGACCGTTTTACGACTTGATGGATTCCTCCCCCGAAGCCGCGCAGATCCGCGCCATTCACCCGAAAAGTTTGAAGGGTTCGCGCGAGAAACTTTTCATGTTCCTCACCGGCTGGTCAGGCGGACCGCAACTCTACATCGAATCTCGTGGTCATCCCGCACTGCGGATGCGGCATGCGCCGTTTGCGATCGGCGCGACCGAGCGCGACCAGTGGGTGTGGTGTATGCACAAAGCGTTGGATGAAATGGGAATCCATGAACAAGTGCGCACGTACCTCAAAAATCACTTCAAAGATGCGGCGGAGTTTTTGCGGAACCGAGGTTGATGTCATTGCGAGGGAGCGGAGCGACTGAAGCAATCTCCTCGTTGTGTTGCAGATTGCTTCGTCGGCTATCGCCTCCTCGCAATGACGTTAAAGATGTTTCATCGCCTCGCGCCGGCTGAGGGGATGCAGGTCGGTCTCCTTCACGAACTTTTTCACCGCCTTCGCATCGGTGTACGCGTATTGTCGTAACGCCCAGCCGATGGCTTTGTTGATGAAGAACTCGTCCGAGCCGAGGTTCTCGCGGATGATATTGGACAACAAAACGAAATCCGTTTCATTCTTGTAGCCAAGTTGGAAGAGGATCGCTGTCCGCCTCAGCCACATATTCTTGGATTTGCGCCATTTGGCAAGATATTTCTTTTTGACAGCGGGGAATCGCTTGAAATGAGTCCCAACCGCATGACTGGCGAGCACGTCCACCGTGTCCCACCATGATTTTGTGACGATGAAATATTCGATTGTGGAAATGAATTTTTCAGGTAGTTTCTTCTCGAATTTGTCAAGCAAGGTAATCGCGGCATATTGAAACTCGCGTTCAGGTAATGACCACAAGTCGCGTAAGATTTTGTCGAGTTCTTCGACGGGCGGTAAGCCGTGATCGCGAATTAATTCTTTCATCAACAATTTGCTTTGCGGCGTTTTGATACCCAAATACTCGAACTGATCGCGCATGTACTTTTTCATCGGCGCGGCTTGGGTGGGGTTGGCGTTTTTCTCGAAGAGGGTTTTTATTTTGGTAGAGTAGGGGTGCATGAGTCTCTAGTCTCCAGTCTCCAATCTCAATTCTCTAATCGCTAATTCTCTTGAACAGCGGTGGTCTCGATACGCCCTCGGCTAACGCCTCGGGCTACTCGACCACCGGAGTATTTACGGCACTGGCGTATCCGGCGGGTCGAGCGGCTGGATGAAGGTCACGCGCCATTCCCCATTTCCCTCATCGCTCAGACCCGAAAACGGCGTGACGAGATGAATCCAAGTCCTGCCGGGGTGGAGGGGGATGGGGTTGTTGTATGAATCTACAAAATAGATCGGGCGGAGCAAGCCCGTGGTCTTCTCCCATTCGCGGTTCAGCGTCGACCATTGGATTCTAAAAGCTTGTCCATCTCGGAAGAGATACGCCAACCCCTTTTGACCCGCGCCTAATAAAATTTCGAGTTGATTGTGCCGATACCGCGAATGTTCTGCAAAAAGCACCACAACATTTTCAAATGCCATTTGCCTGCCGGTCAATCGATCGGTTGCAGGAAACAAATTTCCCGTTTGGTCGGCTTGGTCGGTCCAACGCAAATACGTTTGCGAGAGCGGGTCGTATTGCCAGCCTGACTGCGTGAACGAGTTGTAAAAAATATCGATCACATTTGCAACGAGTCCATCACTCGGAAGCGAATCAGAAAACACATTGCCCGAATAATTGACAGGTTGACGCGGGTTCAAAGCTTCGATTGCGAGTTCGCGCAAGCGCGTGCGAGTCAACAGCGCGCTGTTGGGTGTGGTTTTATCCACGCCGTAGACGATCTCGCACGCGTCAAGTTGTTCGCCGATATCTTCCGCCGCGCTTGCATACACCAGACAACTGTTCGGGAACATCCCGCCGATCTGGTTGTACGTCAACCGCCCGGAACGAACGGGACCAACGTAGGGCTCGAACGGGAAGAACCAATTTGCCGGTGTTCCGGTCGCAACAGGACTCGGCGTTATTGTTGGCGTTTCATTCAGGATGAAACCCGCGTCGAAATACGGGACGGTTGATCCGGCTGTGGGAATTTTTATCTCACCGTTCGCGTCCGCATCCGAATCAGAATCTTCATCGCCAATATTTTGTTGAGTGAATTGATACGAATCGGGTTTGACGATCTGGATGATCGAATCAACTTGCGGATTCTCGAACGCGAAATATCCGTTTGAATCTGTTGTCGTTTCGCTCAGGACGGTGCGGCTTGTTCCATCCAGCAGGCGGAGGCACACGCCGCCGACTCCCGCTTCCCAACTTTCCTGCACGCCGTTCGCATTTTCATCGAGCCAGACACGGTTGCCGATCCATTCGCCGCTTGGATGAATGATTTCCTCGCGCACCTTGCATCCGCCGGTGACGTTCGGAATCTCGCGCAAGTTATCGCCGTAAAACACGCCCATGAACCGCGTGGAGCCTTCACCGATGTAGAACTCGAAGACCCACGGCGCAAATGCCGGTCCCGCCTGCGGACGGGCGGTCACCGGCATGTTGCTAATGGAAACTAAAACGGCGGGGAGATTTAATTGCGACGGGTCATGCACTTCAAGCCCCGTCAGCGGATTGATCCCCGGTGGAAAATCTTGCTGGTTTGGACCCAGCCGAACCGGCGCGCGATGCGGTTGCGGCGTCGCGGTTAAAGTTGGAGGGGCGGTGGATGTTATCGTCGCGGGCGCTTCTGTCCGGGTGGCAGTCGGAGTTGGAGTCTGTGGTGAATCCGTGTTGCAAGAGGCAAACAGGATAAGTGGAAGAATCGCGATGATCGCGTTACGACACATGCGAGGATCACGACAAATATGTTGTTATGAATTGGAGCGCGCTAAAGACCATCAACAGGATGGATATCAGCGCAAAGACCGACCGCAGGCGATTGGTTTCATCCAACAGGGAGGCGTACGCGGCGAACGCCAGCCCCACCGCCGCGATCAACATCGAAAATTGAAAGCCGCCCTCGCGTTCGCTCTGGCGATTGGCTTCATCGAAGTAGGCAAAGGCTTCATCGCTCTTTGCGAGCGCCTCGGCATACATTTCTTCGTAATACTGATCGCCCCAAATATCGCCGCGCTCGATGCTGGCGACGAGCGGTCCTGAGAATTGACTCAAATAATAGTCCGCGGCGAAATCATCGACTCCGCTTTGGATCTGATACCCATCGTACATGTTGTAATCCACGATGATGTATTGGGTCGCTTCGAGGTAGAGCGTATTCGATTCCGCCAGGGCGCGGTCGCCCGCGAGGTTGTTATCCAGCGAAGCATTGCCCTCCTGATATGCCATGAAATTGGCGGCGGCGGTCAGCACGCTCAACACTGAGACGAGCAACCCCAATAACAGTGTCGAACCGAGGAATGCGGCGCGTTTGCCGCTGGTGGTCTTGCCGTTTTCAGCACTCATCGTTCAACTCCTTATGGAAATTTGTTTATCTGCAACTTTGCGCAGGTTCATACCACTCGCCAAGTCCGTTTTGCAAGCGAAGCGCCGCATCGCGCGATGAAAGGTCGAACGCCATCATCTCGTACAGGTTGCGGCGGATGATCTCGAGCGCGCTGGGCGATCCGTTCGAGATTTCGGTGTACATCCAGCGGATATCGCTTGGATAATCGTAGACCAGATTGAGGAATTTCGAATCGTTCGGGTCACCGCCGGGCGTGACTTCCACCAGCCGCAACGGGTAGAAACCGGGCAATTTCTGCGCCATCAGGTTAATGGCTTCCGGGGTCATCAGCCATTCGAGAAAAAGTTTTGCTTCATCGGGGTGCTGGGTGGCGCGGTTGATGCCGATGCCGACGTCAGGTTGGAAGATCACGAAGGTCGTGCTCGAGAATGGAGCCGGGACGGCGAACACATCCCAGGCGAAACTTGCTCCTTGTGAAATGGTCTGCAAATCCCACGAACCGCCGAACAGCATGGCGGCTTTCCCTTGCAGGAACAATTCCTTGCTCGTTTGCGAACTGATCGTCGCTGTGTTCTCCGGCAGGTAAGGTTTCAGATCTTCGACGGCTTGGAAAATGCGCACGATCTGATTGTCGTCAAAACACAGGCTTGTTCCATCGGTCTGCATGAATCGTTGTCGTCCCTCGGGACCGCCGAGGAAGTTCGCCGCGAGGCTCATGAACATTTCGCTATCTTCGCTTTGGTTGAGCGCATTGGCGATGGGTATCAGGTTTTCGTCGGCGAACTTCAATGCGCTGGCGGTGAGTTTGAATTCCTCCCACGTCTCCGGCGTTTCGAGGAAATATTTGTCGAAGATATCTTTGTTGTAATACACGCCTTGTACCACGCCGACGAACGGCATGGCGTAAACGCGGCCGGAGGCGCTGTTCGTCCACGGGGTCAATTTCGTGGCATCGAAATATTGCCCCAAGGGCAATTCGGAATCGAGCGGCGTCAAATAGCGGATGATGTTTCCGTCCACTGAAAAGGGACGGATGTACAGCAGGTCGGGTCCTTCACCGCGGGACAGTTCGAGGTCCATGAGCGAATCGTAGTTGGTGCTCAACACGGGCCTGTAATTGACGGTGATCCGTTTGCCGGTGGTTTCGAGCGAGTAGGATTCGAATTCTTCGAGGAGCGATTGGATCTCATCCGTGTCTTCGGGGCGCCACGTGCTGAGCGTGAGGATAACTTCATCCTCCGATGGGGCTGGGGTGGGAACCGCGCTTTCCGCTGGTAGATCAGGCTCACCCGGTCGAATGACCGTATCGAGTAGATTCGTCGAAAGCGATTCGCGTTCCGGTCCGAGGTGCAAAGTTCCGTTGTAGATGAAAAATCCCACCGCGAGCGTCGCCAATAAAATGGTCGGGTAAATGATGCGCCCGAAGAGATCGAGCGCGTGACGCGTGTTGTGGAGCCGCGTCTTTTCCGATTTCTTTTTGGCGTTCTCCGCCGCTTTTCCGTAACGACTGCTCAAGGTTTCGAGCAGAACGATGAGCGCGCACATGCCATACGATGCGTAGAAGAGGAATTCCATGGCAACGGTGTAGCCGATCTCGGGCAGTGAATTGGCGAAGCTCAAATGGAAGAAAGCCGTGGTGAGCAGGGCGGTCGAGCCGATGGTGAGTCTTTCCTCGTGACCGAGCGGAAGGAAGAACGTGATGTATGCCAAAAGCAATGTGATCAACAACGGGAGCAGGCTCTTGATGATGTATTGAAGCGCATCGCGTTCGAGGTCGATCTGCAGTTCGATCAACGAGAAATTCGTGGCGACGTTTTGATTGAAATTCTGAGGGCTGCCGAGGGTGGAAGAGGTGGGGAAGACATCCTGCGTCAGGCGCGCCGCGTTCTCGTTCCAACCGAACAACCCCTCGAACGCGCCGTTGTCTTGAAAGTTTTCCAGCAACTCGTTTTCATCGCCGTACCTCATCCCGACGCGATCCACCACATATTGAATGAACGTGGTGGTGGCGCTTTGGTTGCGCAATTCGACGGTGAGGGTCTGGTGATCGAACGGATAGTTGTGAAACTGGAACTGCTCTTTGAAGGTGCCGCTGACGCGGTAGCTCTTGAGAACGGTGCCGTCCGGGTTTGTTTCATTGCGCAGGGGCGTGAACTCGAATTCGCCGTCTGCGTTCATGAACACAAAATCCTCCGGGCGATACGCCGGGTCTTGTTCGTTCGGGCGATAGCGGAACCAGAGATAGAAATCCATTTTGTATGTGGAGGTTTTAATGTCGATATCGTCGATCCCCAACAGGTCGATGCCCACATACACCACATTCGACCTATAAACGTAATCACCGTTCACTGTAAGGATGCGGTGCCGCTCGATCTCGCGCGGCAGATCCCTGATCTCGCTGAGCGCGACCACCGGTTCGAACTGGAGGCTTGCGGATACCAGTTCACCGTTCTGATAGATCCCAAATCGCGGGGCGCGGCGGATGTTTTGCGTGGGCTCAAAATAAACGGGACCCACCACACCCGATGCGCTGGAGGATGGATTGTCCATGGCGGTCAGCGCGCGGTAGGTCTTTGCGCGGTCTGCCTCCACTTGGATCGCCGCGCCGTTGATGTTCCCATTCTGCAACGCGCTGAGCAGGACGAGCGCCGCGTCGTACCCGTTGACCACACGGTCATCCGGCGGTTCGAGGCTGCGCGTGCCGTCGGCGGCATACGCGTTCTGGTAATCCGCAAGGAATTGATTCGCATAGCGGTTGGCGCTGTCGAAGATGATCGTGCGCGTGGTGTGGATGCCCTCGGTAAAATATCCGGGGAATGTCGCCTCTTCCGGCTCGCTCTCGATTCTCTCGAGGAACGCGGCGGATGTGAGATTACTCCCTCCTGCGGTGAAGTACGACAATCCCTGCCGCTTCATCTGGATGACCAGTTCAGCCGAAGTCGCTTCATCCGCGGCGATAAAGACCGCCGCCGGGCTGGCTGAGACAAGATCCGAAATGATTCGATCGACGGTCACTTCATCCAGTGATCGCTCGATGCTGACCGTCCCGCCGAGCCCACGGAACGTGTTCTTGAACTGTCGGGCAAGCGCCTGGCTGTAACTGTCCCCGGTCGAGAGGATGGCGACCGTCTCTGAACCGATCAGCCTCCTCAGGTAATTGGCGATGTAAGCCCCCTCGGTTTCTACGGTATACGATAGATTGAATTGATAAAAATTTGCCGCCGTGAATTGTTCCGTGACTGGGGAAACAATGATTAATGGGATACCGGAGTTTTCGAGCGTATCCGACATCGCTTCCAGATTCGTAATCGACGAGGAACTGATCACTGCAAGGGCGTTACTATTCGCGATCTCTTCGGCGATCTGCCGAGCCTTCTCGGGGTCGTTGTCATCATCGTACTCTCTGACCTCGATTTCAATACCCCCACGTTCGCGGATCTGGCTTGCCGCCAAACTGACCCCGGCATACGTAGACTGTGGATTCAGGTCGCCGTCTGCGTCGCGCGGGTCGTTCTCCACAACCGCGATGGTCACGGTCCGTTGGTCGTGCGACATGATTGTGACAGCGCAACCGG
>CAZQES010000022.1:0-32788 GCA_964591425.1 uncultured Anaerolinea sp. | reverse complement strand
TCTTCTGGACGAAATTCGACTTGTGCGCCGACTGTTCGAAGGGATCGCCAATCGCGCCGTCGTGTTCCTGTATCTCTTCCTCCCGATCACCGCGATCTCCGTGTTGACGGTTTTCCTGCGCAACTTGATTTAGGTGCGAGCATTCAATGACTGGAATCACTCGTCGAGACTTTCTCAAATCCATGGGGGCGTTGGCTTCGGTTTCCCTTCTCCCCGGTGTGGCATCGTGGCTGGGAGGAAACTTCAAGCAAGGCGCGAATACATCCAAGCCGAACATCATCATCCTGTTGTTCGATGCGATGAGCGCGCGGAATCTCTCCCTGTATGGGTATCCGCGGCAGACCTCCCCGAACATGGAACGGTTTGCTGATCGCGCGACGGTCTATCATTCCCACATGTCCGGCGGAAATTATACGATTCCCGGCGTGGCATCGTTGTTGACGGGCACGTATTCATGGACGAACCGGGCGATCAATCACAGCGGCGTGATGCGGCGCGACATGGTATCGCACAACCTTTTCAATGCGGTCGGCTCTGATTATCAACGAATGACCTTTCCGCAAAGCGTGTGGGCGAATTTCATCGTTACGCAATTCCTGAACGATGTGGATACCTACCTGCCTCCCGGCACGTTCAGCGAATTGGATTACCTGCTCTTTGAACATTTCCCCAACGATGCCAACATGGCGTTGCGCAGTCTAGATGATTTTGCGTTCGACATTACCCAACTCCCTATCTCGCCGGTGATGGGCACGATTCAGCGCGCGTTATATTCTCGAGATGTTGCGCAACTCCCCTCGTACGGATACCCCAACGGAGTTCCGCACAACGTGAACTACCCGCTTCGCTTCCGCCTTGACGAGTTGTTCGCCGGGGTTGACTCTCTCGTCAGGGATCAGGCGGGTCCTTTCATTTCGTACTTTCACCTGTTCCCTCCTCATTCACCGTACCGACCCACCCATACCTTTTTCAACCAATTCAATGATGGCTGGGCGCCGGTCGAGAAGCCGGTCCACAGGTTTTCAGATAACTCCTCTGAAGGCAAGGTGAGGAACGCACGCCGCGTATACGATGAATATGTCGCCTCGGTGGATATGGAACTTGGCAGGTTGTTGGATTCGTTCGAAGCGGAAGGTATTTTCGAAAACAGTTATGTGATCCTGACCTCGGACCACGGTGAGATGTTCGAACGAGGCGAGATCGCCCACTCCACGCCGCTTTTATACGACCCGGTGATTCACATCCCCTTGCTGATCTCCGCGCCGGGGCAGACGACCCGCGTGGATATCCACACCCCAACCAGCGCCATCGACCTATTGCCAACCCTCGCGAACATTGCCGGGCAACCGATTCCCGATTGGTGCGAAGGAGCGCTGTTACCCGGTCTGGGCGGTGAAGAAGATGAAGAGCGTAGCATCTTCGTGGTGGAGGCGAAATCGAGCCCTGCCTTCGGTCCGCTTAATCAGGCGACGGTAGCCCTGCGTAAGGGAAATTTGAAACTCATTTATTACACCGGCTACGAAGCGGAGCAGACCTTCGAGTTTTACGATCTGCAAAACGATGCAGAGGAATTGAAGGATCTGGTACCAGACCAACCGTCGGAGTTGAAGCGGATGAAAGACGAACTGCTCGAAACGCTCGACCGGGTGAATCGACCCTACGCACGTTGAATCGTCGGTACGTACGCTATAATCCCTTTCGGAGGCACTTCCCATGACTGAAATCAAACCCCTCAACTGGACTCCCAAACCCGGTATCGGTCTCTCTGTTGTCCGTCGCGGCGACGGCGGCATGACCCTGACGTTTACCGATCTCTCGGATGCCACGCTCAACGACTGGCGCGGCTTCGCCATGGAGCATTTGCTTGGAGCAACAGGGCGCACACGCAATTTATACGATCTGCGTTCCGTGAAAGAGATTCCCGAAAAAGCCATCCGCGCCGCGGTGGAGGCGAACAGCGATCCCTCGGCGCGCAACATCCGTGTGGCGGTTGTGGTAGCGGATGAAATCGTGGCGAACGCGGTGCGCGACGTCGCCGCGCTCGCGCTGGCTGGCACCGCCTCGGCGATGAAGATCTTCACCGATATCAACGAAGCCGAAGCCTGGCTCGCGCGTCCGTTGGATCAGATACCATAACAGGTAAACAAGTACACAAGTAAAGACGTAGACATGTGAAATGAAATCCGACTCACTACAAGTTGGAAACTTTACGTTCAAGTGGGGAAGTAAAACCTACCTGATGGGCATCCTCAACATTACCCCCGATTCATTTTCAGGCGACGGGTTGATGTCGAATGGCGACCGCCTCGAACAGTCGTTGCGGCAGGCGGAGTATTTTCTCAAATACGGAGTGGACATCCTCGACATCGGCGGCGAATCGACGCGGCCCGGTTCGATGCCCGTCAAAGAGGACGAGGAGATCGAACGCGTATTCACCGTCATTCAGGAGATCCACAAAAATTTCCCCGAGGCGATCATTTCGATCGACACATCCAAAGCCCGGGTGGCGCAGGCGGGAATCGTGGCTGGCGCGCACATCCTCAACGATGTATGGGCGCTTCGCGCCGACCCTCAGCTTGCTTCGGTTGCGGCGGCGCTTCGCGTGCCCGTGATCCTCATGCACAACCGCAGTAACCCCACCAGTGTGGAAGTCCGTGAACGGTTGGGCAACGCGTACCTCGGAGCTGAATACCAAAACTTGATCGAGGATGTGAAGCGCGAACTCCTCGCCAGTGTGGAGATCGCGGTGAAGGCTGGGGTGGAGGAGACGCGTCTGATCCTGGACCCGGGCATCGGTTTTGGCAAGACGCGTGAACAAAATCTGGAGCTGATCAACCGTCTCGATGAGATCCGCGCGTTGGGGTATCCCGTACTCTTGGGCACATCCAGAAAATCGTTCATCGGCTTTACACTCGACCTGCCCGCCGACCAGCGCGTCGAAGGCACCGCGGCGACGGTGGCGGTCGGCATCGCGCGCGGCGCAGACATCATCCGCGTGCACGATGTGAAAGAGATGACACGCGTGGCAAAGATGACGGATGCGATTGTGAGATACTAGCCCGTCATTGCGAGGAGCGTTCGTTGCGACGAAGCAATCTCCGTCCCCGTGTTGGAGATTGCTTCGCCCTTCGGGCTCGCAATGACGAGAGGCTGTTATGTTCAGCGATTACGGCAAAGAATTATTACGCAGTGGAATCATCGAAGCGAAAGCGGGTCACAAAGGTGCCGCGCTCCGCTATTTGGATCGCGCCGTGTACATGAGCCACGACCACAACGTGCTTGCCGAAGCATGGTTTTGGATGAGCCAATTGATCGAAGACAAAGCGGAGAAACGCAAAGCGTTGGAAAATTGTCTCGCGCACGATCTTCAGCACGCTCGGGCGCGGCGGGCGCTGGCGATCCTCGATGGCAAACTCAAAGCGGATGAGATCGTTGACCCCGACCATTTGCCGCTTCCACCGGAAGGCTTGCGCGCGGCGGATGCCCAGCGATTCGTGTGTCCCAAATGCGGCGGGCGGATGTCGTTCGCTCCCGACGGTCAATCGTTGACCTGTGAATACTGCTCGCGCAATCAGAAATTTATCGCACAACCGGGATCAGCCAACGAAAAAGATTTCATCATCGCCATGGCAACCGCCCGCGGACACGGCAAGCCGCTCAACCAACAGGTCTTCCACTGCGAGGGTTGCGGATGTGAGTTCATCCTGCCGCCGAATCAGATTTCAACAACGTGCGTATATTGCGGTTCTCCGCATGTGGTGAACTGGGAATCGGAGGAGCAGTTGCTCGCGCCGGATGGAATCATTCCGCACGCGTTCGACCAGAAGCGCGCGATCCAACATCTGGTGGAATGGGTGGAGGGGAATAAAATCACACCAGAGAAGAGAGTGGAATTCCCACGCGGCGTTTATCTTCCGTTGTGGACGTTCGACCTCGGCGGCGAAATTGATTACGCAGGTGAAATCCTCGAGAATCAGGATGATGGTTTCGGTCAGCGCATCGGCGAAACGAGGGTCAGGCGCGTATCCGAGACGTATCCCGTCCAGATCAACGACCTGCCCATCCCCGCCGCGCGAAAACTTTCGGGTGTGTTCCAACAATTGATCCCCACCTTTGAGTTGAGAGCGGTCAAACCCTACGAAGCAGGTTATCTTGCCAACTGGCCCGCCGAAGTGTACGATATCCCTATGGCAGAAGCCTCGCTCGATGCCCGTGCACAAGCGCTCGCCCGCTACAAACGCGACCTGCCTCTGCTTATCGAACCTGTGAAACTCATTTCAACCTCGTCGTCAAACATGACCGTCGAATCGTTTCGCCTGGTTTTGCTCCCCGTGTGGATGACCGAACTTCCCTTCGACGGGCGCGAGCATTTGGTGTTGATCAATGGGATGAACGGGGAGGTGAAAAGCGATCTGCCCGAGAAACAGTCAGGCGGGTTGATGGAGTGGTTGGGAGATTTGATCGAGGGATAGCGTATAATACAAAAATGAAAAAGGAAGCTGTCATCCAACTCTTGAGGCAGAAAAACGCCGAACTGGAAAGAAAATTCGGCGTCAAGTCCTTGTTGCTGTTTGGCTCTGTCGCGCGGAATGAAGCCACAACTGCCAGCGATGTAGATTTGCTCGTCGAGTTCAACCGCCCTGTTGGGTATTTCGGTTTGTTTGCCTTGCAGGATTACCTTGAAAAATTGCTCGGCTGTCGTGTGGACTTGGGAACGCCCGACAGTTTGAAGCCTTACATTCGTGAACGCGTGATGGGGGAGTTGATCCATGTCACCTAGAGGCTGGCAGGATCGTATTCGCGATATTCTCAGTGCGATTGCCGAAATCCAGAAATTCACGGCAGGTATGGATTTTGAATCATTCAAGGTTGATGACAGATCTATTCGCGCAGTCGAGATGAATTTCATCATCATAGGCGAGGCTGCGAATCAGATTCCCGAAGAGGTTGAAGAAAGACATACCTCTATTCCATGGAGTCTGATGCGCGCCATGCGGAATCGCATTGTTCACGTATATTTCAAGGTTGACGAAAAGGTAATGTGGGATACAGTGCAAAATGACTTGCCGCCTCTGGTTCCTGAGTTGGAGAAATTGCTCTAAATCGGTTGGGTGGATGGAGTGGCTGGGGGATTTGATCGAAGGGTAGGTTCTGTTTCAATTACATCTTCTACTTTCCACTTTCTTTCCTCTTTCATCTTGCTCCCTTTCGCATTCAGCCTTCATAATTTATCCCTCATCCTTTACAATTCTCCCATGCCCTCCACCCTCCCCATCCTGCACGCCCGGCGGGAGCGACGACTCGCCAAACAGCACGCCAGCGAATCCCGTTCACGTAACGCCTTCCTCGGCGCGGGGATGATCCTTTCCTTGCTTGTCGCTGTGTTGATCATTGCAGGCGCGTTTGCATACGTCAGCCTCACGCGCGATTTACCCTCGATACAAACTCTCCCCATTCTCCTCAATCCTCCCGATGGACTTCTCCTCCAGCCCACGCGCATCTACGACCGCACGCGCGAAAATATTCTGTTCACTTTTGCTCCCAATGATTCAGCACGCCGCTACATTCCCCTCAGCGATACGAACCCGCAATACCTTCCCAAAACATTAGCCGATGCCGTGATCGTCACCTCCGACCCAGACTTTTGGGATCATTCTGGTTACTCGCTCGATACGATTACGAATTACGAATTACATCCAACCCTCGCACAACGACTCGTCTCTGACCTCCTGCTCTTCGACGAACCTCCCTCCCTCCGCCGCGCGCTGCGCGAACGCATCCTTGCCGCGCAGATCACGTCGCATTTCGGGCGCACGCAGGTCCTCGAGTGGTATCTCAACTCGGCGCATTTCGGTCGCTATGCGTTCGGCGCGGAGAACGCGGCGCAGTTGTATTTTGGCAAACCTGCCACGCAACTTTCAAACGCCGAGTCTGCTATCCTCGCGGCGGTGAGCGACTCGCCGAGTCTGAATCCATACGACGCTCCGCAGATCGCGCTCGAACGCGGACGCGAAACGCTTCAAAAGATGTCGGCGCTTGGATTTTTATCCGACGAAGCGACCGCCAACGCGCTGGGAGAATCTCCCTTCTTTCAGACGCCGCCTCCTTCCGTGCCCCAGCCTGCCGCGGCTTTCGTCAACCTGCTCCTCACCCAATTGGATTCGCAATTCCCGCGCGCGCGCATCGAGCGCGGCGGCTTGACCATCATCTCAACGCTCGATTTTGATGTGCAACAACAAGCCTCGTGCGTCACCGCATTTTATGCCGCGCGGCTCGCAGGTCTGCCCGACCCGTTGATCGAATGTGACTCGCTGAGATATTTGTCCGCGTTGCCGCCATCTGTCACGATCCCCGATTCGTCCGCGAGCGCGATCGTCACCGACCCCAAAACGGGACAGATCCTTGCGGTGGTCGGCGAAACGTTTCAGGCGCAGGAAACGCCGCTCGTAGGCGCGCACAAGCCCGGGTCCGCGTTGGATGCGTTCGTCTATCTGACGGGATTCACGCGTGGGCTGAGTCCCGCGTCGTTGATCTGGGATATCCCCGGCAGGACGGATGTCCAAAACTTCGATGGTCAATATCACGGGCCGATCCGTTTGCGGACGGCGCTGGTGAATGATTATCCCGCGCCTGCCGCGCAAGTGTTGTCGCAAATGGGCATCGAGAATGTGGATACCATCACATCGTCGTTCGGTGTGACGCGCGATGGCGATCTGTCTTTGGTGAGCGCGGCGAGCGCGTACGGCGTGTTCGCGGGGCAAGGCGTGCATTTCGGGCAAAGCGTGAATGATGAGTTTACGTCGGTGACGATTTTGAAAGTGGAAGGCAACGACGGCAGTGTGTGGCTCGATTGGACGACGCCGCAAGCAAAGCCTGTGGTCACGCCCGCGCTGGCGTATCTGATGAATCACTCGTTGAGCGACGAGACCGCGCGTGAAGATTCTTCAAGCGTGTTCAACGTGGGCAGACCCGCCGCCGTGAAGTTGGGTCAAACCGCTGACGCGCTCGATACGTGGACCATCGGTTATTCACCCTCGCGCGTTGTAGCGGTGTGGGCAGGCTCGCGTGAGACCCCTCTTTCATCCCCCCTAAAGGGGGGACAGAGGGGGGTCGCACCTGTGTTGTGGAACGCGTTGATGCAGATCGCGTCGCAAAATTTGCCCGCCGAGGATTGGTCGTTGCCTGCGGGTGTTTCGGTGATCAACGTGTGCGATCCGTCGGGTATGTTGCCTACATCCGATTGCCCGAACGTGGTGAATGAAGTGTTCCTGCATGGCAACGAACCCGTCCAAGCAGACAACATGTATCGCAAGTATGCCATCAACCGAGAGACAGGTCTGCTCGCGACGGTGTTTACATTGCCTCAACTGATCGAGGAGCGAGTGTATCTCGTCGTGCCATCCGATGCGCGTTCGTGGGCGGAAAGCGCGGGCTTGGAAATTCCACCTTCAACGTATGATGTGATTCAAGCTCCGCCGACAAATCCCGATGTGCACATCACATTCCCTGAATTGTTTGCAGAAGTCGGCGGCGTGGTGCAGGTCAGCGGAACTGCGGCTGGGACGGATTTTGCATCGTATCGCGTTTTGATCGGGCAGGGACTGAACCCGCAAGAGTGGATTCAGGTCGGCGAAGGGAATGCGCCCGTGACGAACGATCTACTCGCCGAGTGGAACACGGAAGGTTTGAGCGGGTTGTATGCTGTGCAGTTGCAGGTGATTCGAAGTGATCAACGAGTTGACACTGCCATCATTCAGGTAACTATCAGCAACTAGGAGATTGAACATGAATAACGAAACTTTGCTTACAGTCGGTATTCTCGGTTGTGTTTTCTTGATATTAAACGTGATTTTCCTCGCCATTATCTTTGCAACCCGCCGAAAGATGAATGCTGTACAAAGCTGGTCATCCACGATGGGCACTGTGCTTGCATCGTATCTGGAGCGAAGGAGTTCGAGCGATGGCTCAACGAACTACCCTGTTGTCCAATATTCGTATCAGGTCGGTGGACAGATGTATCAAGGAGCGAAGATCGCACCGGGTATGGAGGTGGGTGGTACCGGCGCAGGGAAGGTTGTGAGTCGTTACCCGCAGGGCGCGCAGGTGATGGTATTCTACGATCCGAACAATCCGTCCGATGCGGTGCTGGAGAAAAAGGCTCCCGCGCAATGGCTGTTGTGGCTCTTACTGGTCATTTTTGATGTGATGCTCTGCGGGATGGCGATTGCCTTCGCGTTTGCGTTTTGATTATTCGACTGATCGTTCCCTTCGTTTTTCGAGCAATCGCTGAATGCGGTGATGTTTCTCGCGCGAAAGCGGGAACAGCCACGCAAGGATGATCGTGCCGGAGAGCATCACTCCGCCCAGCGGGGAGACCAACAAACGGATCATGCTCAGGGTGGAATCGGTTTGCGCGAAGTGGATGGCGCCTTCCGGCGGCGACGTGTACCCGGACCAGCCCAACGCCTGCAACGTCAAAAAGAGGACGAGCGCCCCGGTCAATTTGCGGATGAGCGTGCGGATGCCGTAGAAAATCCCCTCGCGGCGGCGGCCCGTCCGCAGTTCATCCCATTCGATCACATCCGCGAACATCGCGTCCGGCAGGGTGTAGGCGGCTGAAACGCCGATACCCGCAAGCGCAGACAACGCGAAAAGGTCCGCTGTGTTGCCCGGTTGAATCAAATAAATGAGGAAGGTGACGATCACCCAGAGGGTCATGCCGAATGCGTAGGCTTCGCGTTTATTCCTGATCTTCGAGATCCATAGCCAGAAGGGCACGAACAAAATGCAGACCAACATGAGGGTGCCGAAGAAAGCCGATTCATACGCCAAATCTACGCCTAGAATATTGATCGATGCAAGCAGGTCGCCCTGCGCCACCCAATACAGCAGGAAGTAGGGGAAAGAAACTGCCACCATATCCACTGCCGACCAGTTGAGCATGTGAATTCCCACCGCGTACCGAAACGGGATATTTTCCCATGCGGTGCGGAGGCTTTCACCGAATGGCAAGGATTCTTGTTGCTCGGGCGTGGATGTTTCCCGGAGAAATAGCCCGATCAAGAGCAGGGGAATCGCCCCGACCGCGCCGAACAACGCGCCAACGGCGATGAATCCCTGTTGTTGCGTGCCGCCGGCTTCGATGACCATATCCACGATCGTCGGCGCGGCGATCACCATGGTGAGCGCGCCGACCAGTTGAAAGAAGGAGCGGAAACTCGTCAACGAGGTGCGTTCGTCGTAATCGGGGGTCAGTTCCGGGGTCAGCGAAAGAAACGGGACTGAGACGAGGGTCGTCAATGTGTCCGAGATCATGAACGAGAGCGTCACGTACGCTAATAACGCAACTTGATTGTCCCAGTGTGGCGCCGACCACAGGATCACGAAACTCAAACCAAAGGGAATGGCAAACCAAAGCAAATACGGACGCCGCCTGCCCCAGCGCGAGTGCAGGCGGTCGCTGAACATGCCGATGATCGGGTCGTTGACCGCGTCCCAAACGATGCCGATCAACGCGCCGAACGAAGCCAGCCGCGGTTCCAGCCCCACCACATCGGTAAGGTAGAGCGCCAGGAAGATCGAGCGCATCATGCCGATGCTGGAGATGCCCCAATCGCCCGATCCGTAGAGCAGTTTGACCCAAAAGGGCAGGCGATGACGCGATGCGTTGTTGATCATGGTGTGCCAGTGCGCAAGTGTAGCATAAGTGGAAGTACCCAGGTAGACACGTACACAGGTATACACGTGTCTACTTGTTTCCGTGTTTACCTGTGTACCTACCTACCCCATTGCACTCCTGTAAACCGATATTACCGAAATGCAAAGTGAAATCCTGTAACCCTCTGCTATACTGTGTTCAACAACATCCGATAAGAGCAAACCCGTCGAAAGACGGCGACGCAAAGCCATGGATCTACAATCCCGCCACACGGGATCAAGATAGCCAGGTTGCCGAAGATCGAAACCCATTTATTTTGGCGAGCCTGGCATCCTGCCGGGCTCTTTTGTTGGAACCTTATCATTCTATGTTCGATAAAGGCAAACCCGTCGAAAGGCGGGGACGCAAAGCCATGGATCTACAATCCCGCCACGCGGGATCAAGACAGCCAGGTTGCCGACGTGTGCAAAACATCCCTGTGATTTTGCCAAGTTGACTTGAGCGCCTTTGTCGAAAACGGAGAGACAAATGGCGCTCAAAAAATTAATCACCCGAAAAGTTTTCAACACCGGCATCCTGCTGGTCCTGCTCGCCTCCCTGGGGTTGAATCCCACCCTGGTCTATGCGGTGGGCGGCGCAGATGCAACGACCCTTCCCGTTTTCTCGGAATTTTCAACTTCAGTTCAGGATGGCCGCGCGGACCTGGCGCGAGGAGTGTACGTGCCGAACGTCCTCGCCATGCCCGTTGTTCAACAGCCTTATGGATATGGATCGTTTTTATCCAACGAAGCGGGTAAAGTCACTCAATTTCGAATGGCGAGTCAGTACGGAACCACCGGACTGCTTGCCCATAACTACCTTGCCGGCGCTTCCTTTTTTGATCTGGAAGTGGGGGATGAAGTCCGCCTTGTTTATGGCGACGGCAAGGTGGAATATTTTGTGGTCTACGAGATTCTTCGATATCAGGCACTACAACCCAACAGCCCCTACAGTTCCTTCCGCAATCTTGAAACCGATGACGTCCTCTCCGTGGAGCAAACGTTCAAACGCGTCTTCTTCAGCGACGGGAATGTCACCTTCCAGACCTGCATCGAAAAAGACGGCGATCTGAGTTGGGGCAGGTTATTCGTCATTGCCATTCCCAAGATCGAGTATGAACGGCTTGTAATGCTGAACAACCAATAGAACTCTGAACCGCGGTCCGTAGTGGAACATGCCCGTCAATCTAAGCGACGGTCATGTTTGGTTATAATCGCCTGCGATGGACTCCGCCGACCAGCCCACACTTGCAGACCGACTCAAATCCCTCGGCGTCAAAAAAGGGATTCCGCCTCTTTCGCCGGGGAAGCCTGACTCGCCCACCATTGATGCTGTCGTCGCAGGGACGTTTTACTCGACCCCGCGCGGCGATGTGTTCGTGGCGGAACAATCCTTTCCTCACAATCATCTGTACGGTAATTCAAGCCTTCTTTCCTCTTTCCCTCTTTCATTGATCTCCCCGTGGGCAAGCGATGAAAAAGTCTCAAGTCTCCCGATCACTCGGTTCGCGTTTCTCGATACTGAAACTTCCGGTCTTTCGGGTGGCACCGGCACGTATGCATTCCTTATCGGCGTGGCGCGCTTCATCGAAGACCAGTTCGTCTTGAGGCAATTCTTCATGCGCGACCCCGCCGAAGAACCGGCATTGCTCGAAGGGCTGGCAGATTTCCTCGCGCCGTGCGAAGCGCTGGTCACGTTCAACGGCAAAGCCTTCGACGCGCCGTTATTGAAAACAAGATATACGTTACACGATACGCCGAACCCGTTTGCCGGTTTCGCACACCTCGACCTGCTTCCCCTCGCGCGGCGGTTGTGGCGAGACCGGCTCGAATCGCGCGCGTTGAAGTTTTTAGAGGAGCATGTGCTCGAGTTCAAACGTTCGAGCGATGAAGTGCCGGGCTATGAAATCCCGTGGTTGTATTTCGATTATTTGCGGACCGGCGACGCGCGTCCGCTGGCGGGGGTGTTCTATCACAACGCCATGGACGTGACCGCCATGGCGGCACTGCTCGCGCACATGAACGACATGCTGGAGAATCCGTACGAGGGCAGGGTTCAGCATGGATTGGATTTCGTCGCGCTGGGTAAACTGTTCGAAGATCTCGGTCACGCGGAGGAAGCCGCGCGGCTGTTCGAGCGTGGACTCGAGTCTCCTATGGGCGAATCAGATTTCCATGTCGCGGTGAAGCGGTTGTCCATCCTGCAAAAAAAGCGCGGCGATTACGCGGAGGCGGTCCGTTGGTGGCAGAACGCCGCGAAGGCGGGTCATATTTATGCTCACGTGGAATTGGCGAAGTATCACGAACACAAAACGCGCGATGTGAAAGCCGCGCTCAAATGGACGAGGTCTGCGCGCAAGCAGGCGGAACGCGCCGACCTGCCAGCCTACGCGCGCAAACACTGGCTCGATGAAATTGCCCGCCGCCAAACGCGTTTGGAACGAAAAGCCGGTTTATAATGGACGCATCTTCGCAGTGCTGGAGGAACAATGGAAATCAATGTATCCAAACAATCGGGCAAGGTGGAAGTGACGATCCTGCTCCTGAACGGCGAGCTGGACGGGCAGACCTATCAGAAGTTGATCGATCAGGCAAAGCAGTTATACGCCTCCGGCGCGCGCGATTTTCTGCTCGATATGAGCGAGTTGACCTACGTCAGCAGTGCCGGGCTGGTGGCGATGCATACGATTGCATTGTTATTGCGCGGCGAGGCAGTGCCCGATTCAGACAATGGCTGGGCTTCGATGAAATCGGCGAAGAAAGTGGCGGATGAAAAGTTACAGGAACACATGAAACTGCTCAATCCCCGCCCCGAAGTGCGAAGCGTGCTGGAGATGGTCGGCTTCGACCGCGCCTTCGAGATCCATTCGAACCTCGATGACGCGGTGAGATCGTTCTAACCTTATCAGCGATGTGGGAGTTTTCCATGTCGCTTTTGATTTAATTGGAGATACCATGAAACGCAGTCAACTCGGCAACTGGTTCATCATCCTGCTCGTGATCCTCAATATCGTGGTATGGCTGGTCTTTCCGCCGGTGAACGATGGGCGTGAGCATTTTATGCGCCAGTGGGCGGGTGAAACCATGGGTTCCAACAATATGGTGCTGATGGCGGTCTCGCTCTTTTTATCCACACGCCCAAAATGGGCAGAGCAGTTCTTCGGCGGGCTGGACAAAATGTATGTGACCCACCGGCATACGTCCACTGCCGCGCTGCTGTTGATCTTTGTGCATGTGCTGACCGTGCCGATCTCACTAGACTGGAGCCTCGGGAATTACATCGCGGTGGTTTCATTCACGGGCATCGTCTCCATTGCGATGATCAGTCTTGCGCCGCGCATGGCGTATTTGAATAAACTTTCGGGCGGCACGTACGAAGGCTGGAAGAAACTCAAACGGTATATCGGCATCTTCTTCATTCTGGGTTTCATTCATTCTCTGATCATCCCCACGGCGCTGGATGCTAAAGTGGGAATCACGTGGGTGATGATCTTTACCATCATCGGTACGGTTTCGTATCTGTATACTGAGATCTTCGGACGCTTCTTCGGGAAGTATGTTCCGTACACGGTGGAGGCAGTCAACCACCCGAACGGTTCAACCACGGAAGTGGTCCTGCGCGCCAAGCGGGAGTCGATTCCCCGCCAGCGCGCAGGGCAGTTCATGTTCGTGCGTTTCCCTGGTGTAAAGAATCTCAACGAATCGCACCCGTTCACCATCTCCAGCGCGCCCAAGGAAGGTGTGTTGCGCGCCACCATCAAAGCCAGCGGAGACTTCACCCGCGCGTTGTTCAGCGAGTTGAAACCCAATACAGACGCCATCGTCGAGGGCGCGTACGGCATGTTCGACTACAAGACCGGTGGGCAAAAACAAATTTGGATCGCCGGTGGGATCGGTGTGACGCCGTTCCTCGCGTTCATCCGTGATATGGACGGCAACCTGAATCACGACATTGATTTTTACTTCACCGTCCGCCATCCCGAAGAAGCGATCTTCACCGACGAGATCGAAGCCGCGGCGAAGAAAAATCCGCGCTTGAAGCCGCACATCCGTTTTTCATCCACCATGGGCTCGTTGACGATCGAACACATCGTCGAGAACGCGGGCGGGGATGTCAGTGGACATCATGTGTATCTGTGCGGTCCCCTCCCGATGACGCAAGCCTTCGAGAAGAAATTCCTCGACTTGAAGGTCCCGCGCGAGAACATTCACTTCGAAGAATTCAATTTCCGTTAGAAGGAAAACAAGGAGAGCCATATGTATCAACGATACCGGGAGCGCCGTCGCCGCCGGCGAGACTATAACTCGGATGGCGGACGTCGCTCGCGTATGCGCCCGGAGGTGCAGATCCTGATCGTGGTCATCGCCGCGCTGGTGGTGTTCATCATCCTTTCCAGTGGCGCGCGTTGATGTCGGAGGGAAACGATGAGCCAGATCGATGAACTCGTAAAAATGAGCGACCGCGAAACCCTCTACGAACTGATGACCGAGGACGGCGAATGGCTTACCCGCCTCGAAGCGGCGGAAGGTCTCGTCGAACTGGGCGACCGGCGTGGGTATGAATTTCTCCTCACGGTTACGATGGGCGACGACGATGAAATGATCGAGGTGGCGAATGAAATTCTCGCCTCGCCCGAGTTGGCGAAAATGAAGCGCGCGATCGAAGCCGAACGCGAAGGGGAATACCGCGCCCGGCTCGAATCCGCGAAGAAGCGGTTGCAAAAGGGCGGCAAAGTCTACCGCTACAAGATGCTCCATCTGCCTGCGCACGCGTTGATGGAGGATGATCCGTTGGGCAAGGGTTTCAATGTGCGCGCGCTGGATGGCATGGGTCTCGACGGTTGGGAAGTGGTCAACATTCTTCCCGTGCGCCGCTCGCTCATGGTCGGCAGTGTCGACGATCACTTCACCGGCGCGTATTTTTTGATGAAGAAGGAAATTCTACCGGGCGAAAGCGCGGAACTCGATAACTCATAAGGAGTCAACATGTGCATGATCTGTGCCGCAATCCCTGCCACCGCCGCGGTCGGCGCGAAACTCAACGCCGCTCAGTTGCATCAACCCGAAGAGAAGCGCAAACCGATCTCGAAACTCACGGGCATTGCGATCGCTCTGCTCGTTGCCGCCTCGGTTGTGTATCACACGGTGATCTGGCGTAATTGATGATATTGAGGGTGGGTATGGCTTCCGATGGTCTTTTCAAGGTCGCTTGACGAATTCACGGTTTTGGGAGCGATCTTAACGCGAATACCGCGAACGAAGCGAAAAGCGCGAATTATTAAACTTTTTTGCGAAATTCGTCCATTTTGCGGAACTTGTACTGAGCTTGTCGAAGTATTCGCGTTAAAAATCCCGGACTTTGAGAAAGCCATAGGGTGGGGAGGGGACAGCCTTGACCTCCACTTTTTTCTGTGTATACTTATTGAAAATGATTTTCAATTTCAAAAATGAGGCATCATGACGACCGATCTCTGGCTCGATCAATTGCAGGAAAACGGCTATCGCCTGACCGCCGCACGCCGCACGGTGGTGAATCTCGTCGCTGGCGCGAGCCGCGCCCTCACCCCGCTCGAAGTTTTCGAGAAGGCGCGCAAGAAGAATCCCGCGCTGGGATTGGTGTCGGTCTATCGCACGCTCGAAAAACTCGAGGAGTTGAATCTCATCCAGCGCGTGCACCAGCCGGGCGGATGCCAGGCATTCATTGCCGCAAGCCGCGGACACGAGCATTTGCTGTTATGCAAAAGTTGCGGCGAAGTCGCTTTCTTCGAAGGCGACGACCTCGATGCGTTGATCAAAACCATTTCGAAGAAGTCCGGCTACAAAGTGAGCGAACACTGGTTGCAGTTGTTCGGTTTGTGCTCGAATTGCCAATAAATTTCAGGAGCAGATGACGTGTACCGTTCGACCCTAATCTTGACTCTCTTCACGTTTGTTTTTACTGGATGCGCACCCGCTTCTCCCGCAGGGACGGTTGATCCTGTCATCCTCGCCTCCACCACCTTTTTAGCGGACATCGCGCAGAACGTCGCGGGGGATCGCGTGGAGGTTGAATCTTTGCTCCCTTTCGGTGCGGAACCACATTCCTACCAACCGACCCCGCAGGATGTGACAAGGATCGCCAAAAGTGATCTGTTGATCCTCAACGGTGTCGAGTATGAAGGCTTCATCGAAGCGTTGTTGGAGAACGCGGGCGGCGAGCGGATCATCGTCACTGCATCGGATGGGATCGCGCCTCGTGAAATGGTCGCCCATACCGACGATGGAGAATCAAGCGAAAACGCCGGGGAAGAAGCGGGCGACCCGCATCTTTGGCTCGACCCGAGTCTTGTTGTCACGTACGTGGAAAACATCCGCGAAGGGCTTACCCACCTCGACCCCGATGGCGCGGCGGAATACAAATCCAATGCGGACGCGTACGTGGCAGAGTTGCAAGCCCTCGATGCGTGGATCGTTGAACAGGTTTCGCAAATCCCTGCCGAGCAAAAATTACTCGTCACCAATCACGAAGCCCTCGGTTATTTTGCTGAACGTTACGGCTTTGATGTAGTCGGCACGGTGGTGGAAAGTTTCAGCACCGACGCGTCGCCTTCCGCGCAACAAATGGCGGCATTGATCGACCAGATTCGATCCAGCGGTGCGCGCGCGATCTTCCTCAGTGCCAGCGACAACCCAACGCTGGCGGAGCAGATCGCCGCCGAAACCGACGCGCAGGTGGTCACCGATCTGCATCTCGAATCATTGACTGACGGTCCGCCCGCGAGGTCGTATATTGAAATGATGAAACACAATGTGATGTTGATCGTTGAGGCGTTGAAATGATTCGTCATTGCGAGCGAAGCGAAGCAATCTCCCCCACGATGCTGGAGATTGCTTCGTCGGGCAAAGCCCTCCTCGCAATGACGGGATAATCGTATGTACCCACACACCCACCACCAAACCAACCAGCCCATCCTCGATGTAACGCACCTCAACTTTCGTTACAACGGACGCAACGCGCTCGAGGATATTACCTTCCATTTGCACGAGGGCGAACGCGTCGCGGTCGTCGGACCAAACGGGGCGGGGAAGAGCACCTTGTTCAAAGTGGTGGCGGGCGTTTTGCAACCGACATCGGGCGAAGTGAATATCTTTGGCTCGCGCCCGAACAAGCATGTGTGCATCGGTTACATTCCGCAGCGTTCGCACGTGGATTGGAATTTCCCCGTCACGGTTGCCGATGTGGTGATGATGGGACGTTCCGCGAAGCTGGGACCGCTCAACTGGCCCCACAAAAAAGATTGGGAGTTCGTCCATCACGCGCTTGAAACGGTGGAGATCAGCAACCTCGCTTCGCGCCAGATCAGCCAACTCTCCGGCGGACAGCAACAACGCATGTTCATCGCCCGCGCGCTCGCGCAGGAATCCGAACTGATGTTGATGGACGAACCGCTCACAGGCTTGGATACTCCTGCGCAGGAAGGCATTTTGAATTTGCTTGATCGCCTGAAACAGGAAAAGGTCACGGTGATGGTCGCCACGCACGACCTCGATCAAGCCGCGAGTCATTTTGATCGCATCATGCTGCTCAACCATCGCATCGTCGCGTTTGACGTTCCGCAGAATGTGATGCAAACGAATAACCTGATACAAGCGTATGGCGGTCGGATGAAAGTGGATTCGGAAGGCGCAATGCTGGTGGATGATTGCTGCGACGAAGAAGAACACCGATGATTTACGATTGCCGATTTGCGATTTACGATTGTTTGATGGCGTGGTTATTTTCCAAGATTCTCTTGCTCGAGGATATTTCAAAAGGAGTTCAACATGGATGAGAAAATGTTCAAAGCGCGGACGAAGAAACTGGCGGTGGCGATCATCAAGCAAATGGACAACCTTCCCCATTCCCGCGCGGCGGATGTTGTTGCGAGACAAGTTATCCGTTCAGGAACGTCCATCGGGGCGAACTATCGCGCAGCGTGCCGCGCTAAATCCACGCCTGACATGATCAACAAAATGAAAATCGTCGAAGAGGAGGCAGACGAGACAGAATACTGGCTGGAAATTCTTGTCGAAGCAGGTCTTGCTCCTGAAGAACAAATCGCGAACATTCACAAAGAAACGGACGAAATCCTGGCAATGACCGTCGCCTCCCTCAAAACCCTCCGTAATCGAAAATAATCGTAAATCTTCAATCCAAAATCGTAAATCAATGTCTTTCCTCCTTGAGCCTCTCTCCTACGAATTCATGCAACGCGGGATGATCGCTGCGATTCTGGTGGGAATCATCTGCGCGGTGGTCGGCACCTTTGTCGTCTTGCGCGGGATGGCATTCTTCGGCGACGCGCTCGCCCACACGATCCTGCCCGGCATTGCGCTCGGTTATTTGGTCAGCGGCGGAGCGCGCGAGCCGCTGTTCTGGTGGGCGCTTGGTACAGCCATCGTCGCGTCGCTGGGCATCGGCGCGATCAGCAAGAATTCTCAAATCAAAGAAGACACAGCCATTGGGATTATCTTTGCAGGTATGTTCGCTCTCGGCATTGCGCTCATCTCCACCGTCCGCAGTTACGCCGTGGACTTGAGTCACTTCCTTTTTGGGGATGTGCTGTCCGTTTCGACTCAAAGTTTGTGGTTGATTCTCATCTTTGGCGGAATCGTACTCTTCGTCATCTTTGCCTTCTACAAGGAATTCACCACGCTATCCTTTGACCCCGTCCTTGCCGCCACGCTTCGCCTCCCCGTAGACTTGCTCAACAATCTCCTGCTTGTGCTGATAGCTGTCACAGTCGCGGTCTCGCTTCAAACCGTTGGCGTCGCTCTCATGGTCGCCATGCTCGTCACCCCCGCCGCGACGGCGTACCTGCTCACGAATCGTTTGCCGAGGATGATGCTCCTCGCCGCGATGTTTGCTTCACTTTCGGGTGTGATTGGCTTGTATCTTTCGTATTACCTGAGTATCGCCTCCGGCGCGGCGATTGTGCTTACGGCGACTTTTTTCTTCATCGTTGCTTTTGGGTGGAGGCGGGTGAGACGGATATAATCTGAATACCGCTTCAGTTCTTAACTTCAAAAGGAGCATCCCATGGCAACCCTCGAAACCAGCGTGAACATCAGCAAGCCCGTGGTAAAGGTCTGTGAATACATCACTAATCTCGACAACCAGAAAAAATTGAGCACGTACATCACCGGCGTCGACGTGGACGGTCCCGTCAAGTTGGGGACGAAGTACAAGATCGAGACCACCTCGATGGGACATAAAAACGTGACGACGAACGAGGTCGTTGCGTTCGAGCCGAACAAGAAATTCGGCGTGAAGACTTTTGCCGCGCCTCCCGCCTCGGATGTGACGAACACGTACATTCTCGAAGCAGACGGCAAAGACACGAAACTCACTCTGCAAATGGATGTAACGCTTGTCCCGGCAGGAATGCCCAACATGCCGGGCATGGAAGATATGATGAAGTCCCAGATGAAAGCGGGTCTCGATGCCACGCTGGCGGCGATGAAGAAAGCGATTGAAGGGTAGGCAGGTTTGTTGGCTTTGATATATCCTGCGTATTAACCATGGAGCGTGTTAAAACCAAAATGAATCGTGGTAATATCCTGACCAAGATGATCGTACATCCTCCCCGTCACCTTGTATGGAGCACGGATACGCTGGATTTGAGCGACCCGTTCCAGAAACGCTGGCTGTTGCGCCAGACCCTGACGCGCGGCAAGGCGGAAGATATCTGCGCCCTCGATCTCGACGATATCAGGCAGGAATTGGACCAATTGGATCTGCCGAAAGAAATCGAAAGCCTATGGAAGCGGTACCTGAGGTTTTTGGATGTCGGAACCCCTTAAAGGATTCGGTACTTTAACGCCCCTTCAAAAAGAGTTCATGGAAATCCTTGCCAGCCTGCCTGACAAGGAGAATTTTTATCTCGCGGGCGGGACGGCATTGGCAGAATACTATCTTGGTCATAGGCTTTCCTTTGATCTCGACTATTTTACGGGGACGGAAAATCTTGTCCTGCCATTGTCTTACCAAATCGAAACTGCCTGCCGGAAGAGAGGGCTCTCGCTCAAAATTGTGCGTCGTTTTTCGACATTCGTCGAACTTCTGGTTGAAAAAGGCGATGAGAGTTTGAAGGTTGATCTTGCCCTTGATTCTCCCTATCGCTTTGAACCTCCTCTAATTTCCCAACAGGGCATTTATATCAACGATTACTCGGATTTACGAGTGGATAAATTACTGGCTTATTTTGGGCGTTCCGAACCTCGCGACGCCGCAGATCTTTATTTCATCATGCAAAAGGAACCCCTTGATCCGCTTCTTGAACAAGCCGCGCAAAAAGATACAGGGTTCGATCCGTATTGGTTTGCCATTGCTTTGAACCGTTGTGAAAACTTTCCAGATGAAATCGAGCGTTGGCCCGTGAAGATGCTCCAATCACTTGACCCGCGTGTCCTGAAGCGATCATTTATGGATTTGGCTGTAAAACTTTTAGATAAAACAACGAGAAAATAACCCTCCCGCGTGGAAACATTGCGGGAGGGTTTGTGCAAAATCACCATTCGCTGGGCGTGCTATAATTCCATCCATGCAAAGAAAAAGATTTACCCTGCCGCGAAAGAAGATTGCCGAATTTTGCAAACGCTGGAGCATCACCGAGTTTTCAATATTCGGTTCTGTCCTGCGCGACGATTTCCGTCCCAACAGTGATATTGACGTGCTGATAAGCATTGATCCAAAGGCACACATTGGGCTATTCCAGATGATCGAAATGAAACTCGAACTTGAGGAGATGTTTAAACGCCCTGTTGACCTGGTCGAGAAAGAGGGCTTGAAAAATCCGTATCGGAGAAAAGCGATTTTACAAACCGCTCAGGTGGTCTATGCCGCTGGATGACCAGACCAAAGCATATTTGTGGGATATTCATCAGGCGGCACAGGATATTGCTGACTTCCTGCGCGGGGTAAAATTTCATCAATTTGAAAAGAACAAAATGTTGCGTTCTGCTGTTGAGAGACAGCTGCTGATCATTGGCGAAGCGGCGGTTCACATTCCCCCACAGGTTCGGAAAAAGCACCCTGAAATTGCATGGAAAGGACTGATTGAGCTTCGCAATGTGATTGCACATGAATATGGTGAAACGTTGATCAATCGAATTTGGGTGGCGGCAAAGGAAGAATTACCAAAAATTCTTGAGCCTTTGAACACATTACTGCTGGCTGAATGAACTGGATCGCAACGTTTCAAACCAGCCCTCCCTCTCGCATGGAAACATTGCGGGAGGGTTTGTCGTTAAGCAAGGGATAATCCGATTCGGTTAAAATACCACTCATGTCCCAAACCGTCGCAACGCGCATTCTTGCCCTTCTTTCCTCTTTCCTCTTTCTTGCCTCCTGTTCTCCATCAACCCCTGCTCCTATTCCAACTGAAACTCAACTTCCTCCCACAACTGTTGCGCCAACCGAAACCCCGCTCCCCAGCGAAACGCCAACCCCGTTTCCCACCCTCGCGCCCGAATTGGAACGCCCGCAGTATGTGATTGACTTGCAGATGAATTACTCGTCCAAGGCGGCAGAGGTGAACCAGACCATCACGTATCCAAATTGGACAGGCGAAACGCTGACGAGCATCTTCCTCGCCGTGGAACCCAACTTGTGGAGCGGTGGATTCAACCTCAGGTCACTCGCCATAGACCAACTACCAATTACCAATTACATCCTAGAACCCCTCAGCCAAAAACTCGAAATTCCCCACCCGTAACCGCTGCCTCCAAGCGGAACGGTCACGATCACGATGAACTACGGACTCATCCTTCCGCAGATGCAGGCGTACAGCAACCCGAACGAAGTCCGCCCGCAGATCTATGGATACTCCGACAGGCAGATCAACTTTGTGGATTGGTATCCGTTTATCGTGCCGTATATTTCAGGGCAGGGATGGGTTCTCCACAACCCATGGTTTTACGGCGAGCACCTCGTCTACGATGTGGCGGATTTCGATGTGACGGTCACGTTCACGGATGGGACGACTCCGCAGATCGCCGCGTCGGGGGCGGAGGTGTCGTCGGGAAGCGAGACCAGCCGCAAGTTCGAGTTGGACGCGGGGCGCACGTTCGCCCTGTCCATCAGCACGGATTACAAAGTCGCCACGCAGATGGTCGGCGAGGTGAAAGTCTTCGCGTATTATTTTGCGTTTTACGATGAAGAGGGCGAGGCGTTGTTGCAGACCAGCGCGCAGGCATTGCAGGTGTTCAGCGAAAAGTTCGGACCGTATCGCCATAAAACGATGACCGCCGTGCAGGGCGATTTTAACGACGGCATGGAGTATTCGGCTTTTTATTTCATCAGCCGCGATTATTTCAATTTATACGACGGCACGCCGAAAAATTATCTGGTGGCGATCGGCGCGCACGAGGTGGCGCACGCGTGGTGGTTCGATGGCGTTGCGAACGACCAGGGCATCGAGCCGTGGCTCGACGAGGCGCTTGCCACGTACAGCGAACGCATCTACTACGAATCGATCTATCCCGATCTCGTGGATTGGTGGTGGGGTTATCGTTATTTTGAATTTCAACAAGCGGGCGCAGTGGATACGCAGGTCTACGACGGCGGCGGACAAAGACCGTATTGGGATAAAGTGTATCTCACAGGCGCGCGGTTCTTCGAAGAGTTGCGCGGGCGAGTCGGCGATGAAATATTTTTTGCGTTCCTCAAGGATTATTACACCCAGTACGCGGGCAAGCGCGCCACCGCGGTTGATTTTTTCCGCGTCCTGCGCGAGCATACCGCGACGGATATGTCCGACCTGATGGCGGAGTATTTTAAAAATACATACTAACACCGCTGGTTGAGCGCAAGCAGTCGAAACCAGCGAGTAACCTGCAAACAAATTGTTAGATGAACACAGGTGGTCTCGATACGGGCTTGGTTTCGATACGCTCGCAAAGTGCGCTCGCTACTCAACCAACCGCCCTACTCGACCACCGAGTAGGGTTGTAACAAAATTTATATGAAAATTCCTCTTCGATCAAATCTTTTCCTGCTGTTACTTTTTCTCTCCTCTTGCGCCTCCCCACAGGGACAGGCGCTTCCTCCCACGCTTGTGCTTGTTACGCAAGACCCCAACGCGCCGCCAACACCCACGCCCTTCCAACCTGTAGCGCTCTCGCCTACTGGGATCGAGTCACCGACGATGATTCCATCGTTCACGCCCGAACCGCCGACGAACACGCCGCCGCCGACGTTCGCGTTCACCGCGACCTCCCTGCCTCAACCGACGTCGCCTCCAACTTCATCACGGACTCAATACACGCTGTTTGCCTTGCTCGATTATTACGGGCATCAACTGGCAGTAGATGAAACGATTCGCTATACCAATCAAACAGGAGTTGCACTCAACGAATTGGTGTTGGCGGTCGAGCCGAACCATCGCGGCGGATTCACGCTCGAAAATATCCTGCTGGATAGCAATTCGCTGACGTACGATATGAATGGACACAGGCTCACCGTCTATTTGCCTCAGCCGCTTGCGCCGGGGTCGCAGATCACGCTGGCGATGCGCTTCCGTATTTCGATTCCCGCAAAGGTGAAGGATGATCCCTACGGTTACGACTCAACGCAGACGAATCTGACAGACTGGTTCCCGTTCGTTGTGCCGTTTGCCAACGGCGGTTGGGTCTTGCACGACGATTATTATCTCGGCGAGCATCTCGTGTACGACGCGGCGGATTTTGAAGTGAACGTGCGCGCAACCGAGGGGAGCATTACCTTCGCCGCGAGCGGAGTGGGTGAACCCAACAACGAGTGGACGCGCTATCGTCTCTTCGGCGCGCGGACGTTCGCCCTGTCGGCGAGCGATCAGTTCCAGATTGTGGAGGCAACCGCAGGCGGCGCGCAGATCCGTGCGTATTATTTCCCCGGCTATGAAGCGGAGGGCGCGGCGATCCTGAACGCGGCAGTGCGCGCCGTCGGTCTGTGGGAGTCGCAGTTCGCGCCGTTTCCGTATGGGAGTTTGTCCATCGTGCAAGCGGACCTGAACGACGGGCAGGAATTCGACGGGCTGGTGTTTTTGGCGTCGAAGTTTTACGACGAGTACAACGGTTCGGCGCGCAGTAATCTCGTGGCGATCGGCGTGCATGAGATCGCGCATCAGTGGTGGTTCGGCTTGGTGGGGAGCGACCAGGCGCTGGAGCCGTGGCTCGACGAGGCGCTGTCGGTCTACAGCGAGGCGTTGTTCTACGAATACATTTACCCCAACTCGTACGACTGGTGGTGGAACTTCCGCGTGAATTATTTCGGTCCGTCGGGCTACGTGGACACGACCATCTACGAAGCGCCGACCTTCCGCGCGTACGTCAATGCGAGTTATCTCAACGGCGCGAACTTCATGGAGGCGTTGCACATCCGAATGGGCGATGACGCGTTCTTCGCATTTTTACGCGATTATGCCTCTCGCTACGGACGCGGGCGCGCCACCGCGTATGATTTCTTCGCGGTCGCGCGTCAGAACACCACAGCAGATATTTCGGATTTGATCGCGGCTTATTTTAGGGGAGGGTATTGAGAACGATTCCTGATTTTGGCATGGTCAAGTGCTTAGGATATTCATGCAAGAAACAAGTCAAACACTCCCACCACCTAATCCTCTTTCCCCGCCCGTTTGGATTGCTTCATACTATATCGAACCACCATTCTGCTTTTAGGTATAATAAACCAAGGACACACAAAGGCTTTACTTATGGCGCGCCAAATTTCCGAGAAAAAACAATATGGAGTTTTCTACACGCCAAAACGTGTTGCCGATGTTCTTTGTAAGTGGGCAATCAGATCGAAAAGCGACAAGGTTTTGGAGCCTAGTTTCGGCGGGTGTGATTTTTTAGAATCTTTGCGTTCCAGATTTATTGAACTTGGTTTACAAAAGACTCTTGCTGAGCGAAGATTATTTGGTGCAGATGTTGATCAATCGGCATTCAGCACTCTTTCAACGTTTCTCACTAATCCTAATGGGCATTTCAAGCAAAAAGATTTTCTCAGCCTTTCCGTAAGCTCTTTTCCTGTAAGCGATCTTGGATTTGATGTTGTTGTCGGAAATCCGCCTTATGTTTCTCATCACAACATGACCGATGAGCAAAAAAAGACAGCCTTCGAATCTTTGGGCAATAACGATTTTGAACTTGGTGGGCGAGCAAGTTTATGGGCATATTTTGTATTGCACAGTTTGAGCTTTCTGAAACTGGGCGGTCGAATGGCTTGGATCTTGCCAAGTAGTTTATTGTATTCCGATTATGCAAAGCAAGTGCGTGATATTCTGTCAAAGCGGTTTGAAAGATGCTTGCTCATTAATCTTCATGAGAGGCTGTTCATTAGTGACGGCACAGAAGAAATTAGTGTAATAACGCTTTGTGAAGGATTGGTTGAATCTAACCCAAATCCTAACATGCAGATAATATTTGCATCCCACACAAGTGAAATTGAGAAGATAATTGAACGCTGGGAGAACAAGAAAATAAAAGGCAAATCAAATATTCAAGCTGTTAGTAGATTGTCAAACGCCGAGTCAAGAAAACTCTTCGAGCAATTGTTAACCGACGCTTCAACTAAACAACTTGGCGATTTGTTTGATATCCAAATTGGAATAGTTTCGGGGGCTAATTCGTTCTTTATTCTGAATTCTGAAAACTGGAAAAAGCACAAACTTCCAGATAAAGTTGCAAGTCGTGTTTTGACTAAATTTAGATTTGCCAAAGGTGTGAATCTAGAGCAAGAAGATGTTGAAACAATCCTTCAAGTTGGAGAAAACTGCTTATTAATTGACACAGGCAGAGTAGATAAGATTGACAGGAAAGTGCAAGAATACTTGGATTCGTTTCCAAAAGACAAGATTGAAACCACAACCACATTTACAAGAAGAAAACGATCAGGTATCTGGCATCGTTTCAATGACAATCGCATTCCAGACGCCTTTTTCCCATATATGCAGAACATCGGAACGTGGATTGTCATCAACAAAGCATGTATAAATGCTACGAACTCAATTCACAGACTTTATTGCAGAGACAATATCAACGAAAAAGATTTGAAACTTGCTGCAATTTCAATTTTGAGCACATTTAGTCAATTAACCGCCGAAATCGAAGGGCGTACTTACGGCGCTGGTGTTTTAAAGCATGAACCATCAGAAGCGGCAAAAATCAAACTGCTGATGCCTGAAGTTGAAATGAAAAAGATAGACAGCACAATCAAGAAAATTGACAAGCTCCTTAGGCAAGGTTTACACCAACAGGCTCGAAAACTTGCGGATGAATTCTTGCTTGAATACTATTCTGGCGAAGTCAAATATTCTTATTCATTTTTCGAGAATGAATTATCTTCCCTCCAAAGCAGACGAATGCCTCTGAAAAAACTGTCAAGGAAATAACATAACATCATGGCAAAAGACGTCAGCACTGACAAAATTCGCAAACAACTCCTCAAGCAACTAGAAAGTGAGGAGATTGATTATGGGCATGTTTTAGAGCTGTCTCTGGAACTGTCAGAACTTGATGAAGAGAACGTTAGATTTTCAGTTGACGCAAGTCATATAAGTCGTTTAGGACGTGAGTTGGTCGTTAAAAAAGAAACGGCTGTTTCAGAGCTTGTCAAAAATGCTTATGATGCAGATGCAACCCAAGTTGAACTTGCTTTTGAAAACGCGGATTTAGCAGGTGGGCGTTTGGTTATTAAAGACGATGGACATGGTATGACTCGTGAACAGTTGATTGCAGGATTTATGCGTTTGTCAACAACAGATAAAATTCACGAGCGATATTCCCCAAAGTATCACCGTCTTCGCGCAGGAAGAAAAGGCATCGGACGCTTTGCTGCCCAGCGATTAGGCAAAAAGCTCACCATCACAACCCAAACTAAGAAATCGAATGTTGCTCTACAGGTTGAAATTGATTGGGCTAAATTCAAAGCAGATTCGGATCTAATAATAATTTCCAATCAGATTAAGGAAGTCGAAAAACTCAAAAAGCAAGGCACTATATTGATAATTGACAATCTCGAAGATGGGTGGACTAATACGGCTCTTGAAAAAGTCTACAAATATCTTGTTGATCTTATCCAGCCATTTCCTATATCGAAAACCCTTGAGGCTGACACCAATGACCCAGGATTTGAAGTAAAAATATACAGTGTCATCGACGATGAAAAAACGGAAGTTGCCAGTGCAGAAAAATTAATATACGAATATGCCCTTGCGGAGATAAATGCTAAGGTGGACAAAAACGGCAAAGGAAGTTGGTCGATTAAAAGCAAACAGCATGAAATTAACCAAAGAGGACTTTCTATTGCTCCAAAAGGTCATTATTATTCGCACATTAGGAACGTAAACTTCAAAGCTTACTACTATATTTACAGTTCAGATTCGTTACCTAGAAATATTATCAAGCAAATAAGAGAATTAGCTAACGAGAGGGCAGGTATTCGGGTATACAGAAATGGATTTAGAGTCTTGCCATTTGGAGAGCCTAATGATGATTGGCTACATTTAGATGAACGGAACGCACGAAGAGAAATTCTTCCCCCATTTCGAAATCAAAACTTCTTTGGCTTTGTAGAGTTGGTTGATCCAGACGGAAAAGTATTTGAAGAAACTGCAAGCCGTGAGGGATTAATTGAGACAGAAGGTTTGAAAGAATTGGTGCCATTTCTCGGCGATGTTTTGGAAGCTGCCGCTATTCGTATTGCTGAGGCTCGCGGCAAAAAAACAAAACCAACAAAAAGCAATGTTACTCCATCTGAAAGATTAAGAGCCGCAGTAGATACCATTCGCCGCGTCAAAGAAGAAATAGACAGTTCGGCGGGAGGAAAAACTACGAAACAAACTTTCGCACAGCAAGCGGAAACATCGCAAGCAATTCAAAACGCAATTCAAGCGCTTGAAGAGGGCATAGGTGTACAAAAAGAAAAAGAAGAAGAATTATTGAATGAAATTTCTATGCTTAGAGTGCTTGCAAGTTTAGGTCTTTCAATTGGACAGTTTAATCACGAAATTCGGCATATGTTTCCAGCGTTATTAGCTGACGCATATTCACTTATTCAGTCGACGTCAGGCGATGCGCATGAAGCGGCTCTAAGATTGAAAAGAAATATTCAAGGTTTCAGAACATACACATCGTATTTTGACAAATCTGTATCAGCAAATGCGAGGAGAGAAACTGTTGTTCAAGATGTAGGGAAAATCTTACGCTCTTTCTGGGAAGTTATCACTCCCGCCTGCCAGAGGCGAGGCATTGAATTTCCAGAGCCAACAATTCATGGATATGATTTGTTTACCACGCCTATGCACTCATCAGAGTGGACGTCTATTCTTTTCAATCTGTTCACAAATTCTCGGAAGGCGATTGTGCGTGCTGGAAGAGATACGGGTAAAATATTAGTAACCGCGGGACAAGAAAAAGATAAAATCTATGTTGATTTTGCAGATAACGGTGATGGCATTCTCCCCGAAAACCGCGAACGAATTTTCGAAGCTTTTTTTACTACGTCGTACACAGGTTCTATCGAGTCAGACGAAGATGAAGACGAAGACTTGCTTGGGACAGGCTTGGGGTTGAAAATACTAAAAGATATTGTCACATCATATAGCGGGGAGATTACACTTATTGGAGCTCCGCGTGGATATGTAACTTGTTTTCATATCGAGATTCCAGCAGCCAGCAAAGAGCAATTGGAGGCGTATGGCTATTAAGTATCTATACCTTGACGACGAAGAAGTAACGACAGTAAAGCCCTACAGGGATATTGTTGTCAGGCATTCCAAAGAATTGCATATTGACATTGAGCACCCAGCTACCTTTCAGAACTATTCGGCGTTAATCAACAAGCTAAAAGGGTATCAAGGGCTCATTCTTGATTGGCGATTGGATGAAATCTCTAGTAAAACCGAGAAAAAGAAAGCTGACTTTCGCGCGGCAACGCTTGCCCAAGAAATCCGAACCAGAGAGACGGAAAAAAAGATAAGTCCTCTTCCCATTGTTGTGTGGTCGCAAGAAAGCAGATTGAAGAGGTCATATCAAGGTGACTTTACGTCTCATGACCTCTTCAATCTGGTGTACAAAAAAGAATTCATAATTGACAATCCCAGAATTGTGCATGATCAATTGTTGTCGTTAGCATTAGGATACAAGCATATTGATAAATTTAAGAGCGCAAACAGGAAATTCAAACTTAGTGACCTCTTGATAACAAAAGATTCGTATGTGGATATTAGGGTGCAAGAGTATTTCAGTTCAACGGCGCGCACTGTGCATGAGATTGCTCGCTTTATTATCCAAGAACTATTGCATAGACCCGGATTGATGATTGACGAACGTCGTTTAGCTTCGCGCCTCGGCATTGATAAAGACGTATCTAAAGATTGGTCGAAAATCCTTGATTTAGTTGAAAAATATAAATATTTGGGACCATTTGGCGAAGCTTGGGAAAGATGGTGGGCATTTGGCGTGGAAAAAGAATGGTGGCTTCCAACAAGCGGTCAAGACTCTCCAATTAGTTTATTGAATGCAATGGAAAGAGTAGAAATCATAAAGAAGAAAACAGGTCTAAAGAATTTGATTGTGGCAAAGCCGATTAAACCAAAATACCATACTCGTTTCTACACAATATGTGAATACACAAAAAAACCACTAGACCCGATTGATGGAGTAATTATTGCTGAAAAAGAACCTCAACCCTGGCAGGAAAGAAGATATATTTCTTTGGATACAGCACTTGAACGGCGGGAAGGATATGATCCGCATCCAACAGAATTGGAAAGGCTCAAAAACTTGAGACGTACTAGGGGATAATTTTATGGCGCCTAAAAAAGATAACTCTCCCGCAATTCGGGCGAAAATAGCGTCGGATTTGGATAATCTCGCACATTTACTTGACAGAGAAAAGATCGTGCGAGATGTAAGTCCGCTTTACAAAGCGGCTGAAATGTGCAGAAATAATGTCCCTGCGAAAAGAGTGTGGGGATATGATGTTGAACATCTTATTTTTCGTGGTTTCGGTGAAATAAAGGTTTTTCAAAATGAATTCGACACCAGCAATGCAACTATAACCTTTTCAATGACTATAAAAGGGAAGTGCGAGCCAAATGAAGATGAAGATCCGCTTATTGCCCTTGGAATGCAGATAATCATAGAAGGCATGTATATAGGTGAAGACGACGTAAAACCTTCGTTCGGAGCATGGCATTTAGACCGCCACAATCTTGAAAGCGAGTCGGCGTTTTTACATCCACTATATCACTTGTCCTTTGGAGGAAGACATCTTGAGAGTCAACTGGACAAAAAGAACACTCCTGTTATTTTGGCAGACACACCTCGTATTGTGTACTTACCTATGGATGCTATTCTAGGTATTGATTTTGTTTTGACAAATTTTTGGCAAGCCTCTTTATTGAGTTTCCGCAACGAAGGCACTTATACAAATCTAATAGCCGAGTCTCAACGAAATCTTTGGAAACCATATTTTGATACACTACATGGCTTTTGGCAAGCAAACGCTCATCAGTTAACATGGTCACCCTTTGAAATTATTCCGCAGCTTGTGAATAATAAATCTTAGAATTTTGAATCATTCTGCTTACAAAGATATAGTTCGCTTAGGCGAAGCTGATCGCGAGAAGATTCTTTGCCTCGGCTATAATTAACGCATGGCTGTCAATTCTTCCCTGCCAAAGAGCGTGCACTCCTACTTTTGGGATTATCCCTCTGCAAAGTTGTCGCTCAAGACCGATCGCGACCTGATCGTCCGCCGCCTGCTCACGAGCGGCTCATGGGATAGTATTCAATGGTTGAGAAGGCACGTCAGCGATCACGATCTCCGTGAATGGCTGATCGCGCATCGCGGGCGCGGGTTGAGTCCGCGCCAGTTGCGGTTTTGGGAATTGATTCTAGATTTGCCTAAAAGGCAAGTTAACTTTTGGGTAAAGACTTCTCGCGAAAATATTTGGGAAAACAGATAAGATTCTTCGTGGGCACTTTATCAATCAGATTTGTACACTCCAATTAGTCTGAAGGATTCTGTCTTTTTCCCCAACGATTTCCCTACGAAACCTGCATAACAACCTAAACGCTCACTGAGAATTTCCTTTCACCTGCCATTCTTTGGTACAATCCCGCCTCGTTTTTGGGAGTGGTCAAGGATTCTTAGCCACAGAGACCACAGAGTTCTATGAGTTTAAATTCTCAAATTCTCTGTGCACTCTGTGGCTACGTTACCATTTCCATTTTTGGAGGCAATACCTGAATGGAATTTGAACATAGTTACATCAACACAAACGGAATCCGCTTGCACGTGGTCCAGGCAGGACCGAAAAGCGGAACCCCTGTCGTGCTGTTGCACGGCTTTCCGGAATTTTGGTATGCGTGGCGGAGACAGATCCCTGCGTTGGTGAACGCGGGGTGCCGCGTCATCGTCCCTGACCAGCGCGGCTACAACCTGAGCGATAAACCGAAGGACAAAAAAGACTACGGCGTGAACGCGCTGGTGGACGATGTGCTCGGATTGATTCAAGCGCTGGAGTACGAAAAAGTGAATCTAGTCGGGCATGATTGGGGCGCGGTCATCGCGTGGGCGCTGGCGATCTCTCGCCCTGAGAAACTGCACCGGCTGACGATCATGAATGTGCCGCATCCCGCCGTGATGCAAAGATTCCTGCGCCGCGATTTCGAGCAGATGCGCCGCTCGTGGTACGTGGGATTCTTTCAGATCCCGTACCTGCCTGAAAAAATATTCACTGCGAACGATTTCGGTCAGATGGTGCGCGCGGTGCGCGGCACGGCAAAAAAGGGATCGTTCACCGATGCCGACATCGAGAAATACAAAGAAGCATGGTCGCAACCCGGCGCGCTGACCGGCATGTTGAATTCCTATCGAGCCATCGTGCAACACCCGCCGAAGATGCCCGAGGATGTGCGCGTCAAGGTCCGTACGTTGATGATGTGGGGCATGAAGGACTTTGCGCTCAGCCACCGCATGGCGCGCCCGAGCATGGATTATTGCGACGACGGGAATTTGATCCTCTTCCCCGAGTCCACGCATTGGGTGCACCTCGACGCGGCGGAGGAAGTGAATCACTATTTGATCGATTTCCTGTTGGATTCGATCACGAAGCGGGCGATTAAATAATCGTAGGGGCACAGCGAGACGAGAGATCGTCAAAACCTTTTCAGGTTTCGCTGTGCCCTTACATTGAATATAAAAATTTATTGCGGCGGCAGGTCGATGCAGTTGCCGCTGTTCAATTGGATCGAATGGTTCGGGTTTGCCACCAGCGCGCACAACTGGGTCGCGTTCGCCGGGCGGTTGGCAAGGGTATATCCTGTGAAGGGCGGGTCGCCATACTGCCCATACGTTAATTTCCACGGACCACTACCGGGTGACCCCGCTTGTTCCGGTGGAACCGTATTGAAGAACATGTGCACATGTAAATTTCCGCCCTCGGGGAAGTTATGCACATCGTAATCCACAGCGTACAGAGGTCCCTCGACCCGGATCGCCAGGATCACAACATACGGCGTTGACGGGGTTGCCGTCGATGGGATCGGTGTTTCGGTCGGAGGTTCTGTCGCGGCGAGCGTCGGTGCCACGACGACCGGCTGGGTGGCAACGAGGCTGTCGGTGGGCGAGGCAGGTTCGGTTGCGGTCGAACCGTTTCCGAAGAGTTGACTGACGAGGTAACCGCCTCCCACCAGAAGGCAGAGCAGGAGGACAACTCCGCCGGCGATGAGCGGCAACATACTGCGCGATTTTGGCGCGGGCGGTGGAACGGTCGCATACGAGGAACTGGCAGGCGCGCTTTCGACCATCGTGCCTTTGTACGCTGGCTGTGGACTACTCTCCACGACGGTTCCTCTCGGAACTGCGACGGGTTCGACCGTGGTGGCTTTGCCGCCCTTCATCAGGGTCGGCGTTTCTTCCACCATCGTCGAGCGCGAGGATGGCACGGGACCCGCCGCGCGATCGGCAAGTGCGTTACGGAGCGCCGCCGCCATCTGCGCGGCAGTCTGGTACCGGTCGGCGGGATCTTTCGCCAGCGCCTTGTTGATGATCGCCACGAGGCTGTCAGGCACATCCGGATTG